>NZ_CP084580.1:1556688-1868026 GCF_021869765.1 Chryseobacterium sp. MEBOG06
AGAAGGGAATTTTGGTGCATAATGATTGTAATTTACCACAATTATTCTCCCAAATAGAAGGTAAATATATGGGAGGCCAATTCAAATATGCAAATGGAGAAATAATTGAATTTTTAGCCAATCATAATGTAAAAGGAAGCACGTTGGAATTAACTGAAATGGTTTTTTATCCAAAGGGAGCTGTAGGAAATGAAATGGCTAATACATTTGGTAGAAAACAAATGGTAGAAACCTTAAAAGTTCTTCACAATAATGGTAGAGAAAATGGGTTTTCTCAAATGAGAATTCAATTTGATAGGGCTGCTAATAGCTCTTCTGCAAATCCAGGACATATAATTTGATCAAATTATTAAATTATAAATTTTATGAACAATATACAATTATTAGAAAAGTATAAAGATTATACATTAGATAAAATTGAGGATTTACTTTCGTGTATGAGAAGAAAAGATGATCTGTCTATGATGCAGTCAGCAATGTTATTAGTTTTTAAATTTAAGTTAACTATTAAAGAAGCTGATAATTATATATTAAACTCTGATACATGGAAGGACTCTAAAGATTCTGTTAATAAATTAAGAAATAATATATCTAATAGCATTGATTAAATGGATGATAATTAAGGCTAAAACTGTTCCTTTGCCTTTTCGGTAAGGGAATAGTTCATTTTTAGATGAAAAGGTAAAAGTCTATAACTTTGAGGTTGAAGGCAACCATAATTATTATGTTTCCGAGAAAGGAATTTTAGTGCACAATAATTGTGAATGGGCAGGTGCTATAACTAATATATTAGAGAATTCTTCATCGGGTATAACAAGACATATTTCAGAACATTTTTTTGCGGGAGAGATTAATATTGGTTGAAGACCTCTATCACAAATGTTCCAAAAGGGATTGTCTCACAAAGATATGTTAGGGGAAGCTGCATTGCGTATTGGTAAAGGTGAGGGGACTATTGGGACATCAGCGCAAGGGGCAAGACAAATAATATTAGATTTTGGAAGAGCAATTAATGAATCGGGAACAACTAGCCAAGTAAGAATTTGGATGAATGAAACAGGAACAAGTATTAGAAGTTTACATCCTTATATTAGATAATAATTAATATGATAATAAATAGACATAAAGAACTTTTTGGCTTTCAGCCTTATGAATTTACAAGCTTTTTAGAGGGAAATTCCTTGATAAAAGGTTACAAATATCTAAACCAACTTGTATGTGATTTACTAATATATGAAAAAGAAGGACACTATTATAAATATGAAGATGAAAATATAATATTTTATAGCCCTACAGAAATTAATGAAAATGGAAGCTTTTTCTTTAAAATAAAAAATAAATTTTTATTAACAGAAAATGAAAGTTTTCAATTCTATGCTAATTTTCAAATAGATAAGGAAAGTTTAAATATAGTAATGATTGAAGCTGTTTCGAAAAATAATGATAACAAATACAATTGGGTATATTCAACGATGGATTATTTAATTGAGACCACAAATAAAAGATCTCAAGATATATATATAGATTATTATCCTCATGAAATTGCTTTCGTTTTAAATAGGTTTTTACTTTTAAAAAATGTTACAAAAAATGATATAATAAATAAGCTTCAATCTTTAAAAAAAGAGGAAAATCTAATTTCTGGATTTTATAAATAAATCTTGAAAAAGAGTTATCTTTTAAATACAATAACTCTTTCTTTATAACTTTGGAGTAGAAGGCAACCATAATTATTATGTTTTCGAGAAAGGGATTTTACTACATAATACCTGTTGGACAGAAAGACTAGGAATGTTTATGGAATATGCCGCAAATATTGAAACAAAGTCTTTAACATCTCAAGGGTCTACTATCAATCATTTAGAAAGTATATTCAAAATTCTTGATAAATTCTATATAAACTTGTAATCTATTATTTTAGATTTAAGAATAATAGAAAGAAAAAAAATAGCTACCAATTGTAATTTATATAATAAAAACTTTGCTTATAAGTTGGTATTTAATATTATCATAAATTATGAAGATAGGGTGTAGTAGATACTATGTTAGAGAAACAGGGAAGTTTACCAACCCCTTACAAGTAAAGGCAACTCAAAAAATATGACAAAATACAAATGAATTGAAATAAGTGTTTTTTTACTCACCCTCCCTTTCGCCCAAAGATTCTTTTAGCTTTATAAGCTCGGCTTTTACAAACTCAAGGCGGTCAATAATAGTGATGGTTTCAGAAATTTTACTGTTGGTAGTCAAAGCGATGCGGGCTCCATCCAGGGTATAACCTTTTTCTTTTACCAGATGATAGATCATCTGGAGGTTCTTGATATCTTCAGGAGTGAAGTATCGGTTTCCTTTTCTGTTTTTTTTAGGTTTGATAATAGGGAATTCTTGTTCCCAATAGCGTATTAATGAAGTGTTTACATCGAAAGCTTTCGCAACTTCTCCTATAGAATAATACAGTTTATCAGGTAAATTTATTTTCATTTTACAACTCCTAAACGTCAAAGATAAAAATTTTTTAAAGTTTCAACCAAATATATCTTTAAAAGTGGCTTCAGACTTTTATTTTTGGCGGTTATTATTAACCCTTAAAAGGGATTTTTGCAATAAATGGATGATGAAGAGACAGATATTAATTTTAAGAAGGTCTGTGATATATCGTTCCTTTTTTGTATAAATTTGTGAACCTTTAAAATGTAATATATTCATAGGTAAAATTAATTATAGTATTCTTTCGTTAAAACATAGATGATGAATTCAATCTCTGTTCTTCATATTGATCTTTTCCAGGCTGGTAAAAATACTTCTGATTTTTACTTTAATACCATGAAGAATCATCTGGTGGTAGGACACCGTCACATAGAAAAGCCTCACAGGCACGACTTTTATGCAGCCGTCCTTTTTACCAAAGGAATAGGGATGCACGAGATCGATTTTCAGAAGTATGAAGTCTCTGAGGGGAGTCTATTCTTTCTTTCACCGGGGCAGATTCATAGCTGGGAGCTTTCAGAAGATATAGAAGGCTATATTTTCTTTTGTTCTCAGGAGTTTTATGAAATGCATTACGTGAATCAGAAACTTAGAAACTTTCCTTTTTTCGGATCTGTATCTTTTTCCAGAAAGCTTCAGTTGGACGCTTTGGAACTAAAAGGAAATATCAGTTTATTTCAGGAATTAGGAAAAGAGCACCAGTCCAAAAACATTATGAAAGAAGGTTTCATGCTTTCATTGATGTCTCAGATATTTATCAATGCAACCCGACTGTTTTCAAGGGATTTTGACACGATGGCTTCTTCTGCCGGACTCTCTTATTTCAGACATTATCAGGATTTTGAAAACCTGCTGGAAGAGCGCTTTGCAACGCAGAAATCAATTACTTACTATGCTTCTTTATTGGGAATTTCATCAAAACACCTGAACAGAATAGTACAGACTGTTGTTCAAAAAACAGCTACAGACGTCATTACTGAAAGAGTAGTGCTGGAAGCCAAAAGAATGCTGATGTACCTGGATGAAAGTTTAGTTGAAATTGCTTTCAGGCTGGGGTACGAAGAATATTCCTACTTTGTAAGAGTATTCCGGAAAAGCTCCGGAATGACTCCTACTCAGTTTATGAGGAAATATAAAGCTTAGATTTTAATTAAAAATTGAAAGTTAAAGTAAGGCTCAGCAAGTTATACGGCTCTCTATATAAATAATTTAAAAAAAGGATGAAAGATATGGAGACAAAACACAGCACTAAGTAATTTTCAATTTCTCATTTTCCATTCTCAACTCTTTAAAGTGCAAGCTTAAATGGTCCTTCAAAAGTGGTATCAAATGAATCCACAAGTACTCCTTTTTCATCAAAGACACCAATCACCATATTTTGTTTTGAAAACTTAATGTCTTCCTCAGGGAAAGAAATGTTGATGTTTCCTTTCAGAATTTCGTCACCTTTTAATATGATTTTTTCAGAGCCAAAATAGGTGATTTCTGCATTCGCTGGAGTGATCACTTTGATGGTGAGCATTTTTTTCTCATTCGATTTATTCAGAAGGGTATAGATGAAGGTGTTGGTGATTTTACCATCTTTAACAAAAAAGGTAGAGCCCGCCGGTTTGATAAATTTCGCCTCCATAGAACCACGGTCGTACATCAAGAATCCCAGGAATCCGATAAGCAATGCCAAAATTACAGTGGTAGCTTTCATTCTTGGAGTAATTCTGAACTTATCACTGTTTTCAATTTCAGCCTCTGTAGCATAACGAACCAGACCTTTTGGCAGACCTACTTTCTCCATTACCTCATCACACGCGTCTATACAGGCTGTACAGTTCACGCACTCCAGCTGTTGTCCGTTTCTGATATCAATTCCTGTAGGACATACTACCACACATTGATTACAGTCTATACAGTCACCTTTTCCTGCGGCTTTTCGGTCTTCATTATTTCTCCATTTTGCACGGCCTTCCCCTCTTTTAAAATCATAATATACATTGATGGTCTGCTTATCAATCAATACCCCCTGCAGTCTTCCGTAAGGACACACCAATGTACAAACCTGTTCACGCAGCCATGCAAAAACGAAATAAAAAGTCATGGTAAAAAAGATCATGGTAATAAACTTCAATGAGTGCTTTACGGGCCCTTCATTCATGATACGGAAGACTTCCTTGTAGCCTACAATATACATGAACATGAAGTGGGAAATAATCAATGAAATTAAAAGAAATACTGACCACTTCGTTAATCTCTTTCTTATTTTTTCAGCATCCCATTCCTGCCTGTCAAGCTTCATTTGCTTATTTCGGTCTCCTTCTATCCAGTATTCGATTTTACGGAATACCATTTCCATAAAAAGCGTTTGAGGGCATAGCCAGCCACAGAAAATCCTTCCGAAAACCACTGTAAACAACATAACGAAAATGACAGAAGTGACCGCCCCCAAAGCAAGGATGAAAAAATCCTGCAGATAAAAAGGCTGTCCTAGAATAAAGAATTTCCTGTCGATAACGTTAATAAGCAGAAAAGGATTATTATTGATTTTTAGAAAAGGCAATCCGAAAAACAGAGCAAGAAGAAAATAGCTGGTGTAATTCCTGTAATTGGTATACTTTCCTTTTGGCTTTCTGGGGAAAATCCATTTTCTCTTTCCGGACTCATCCATTGTTCCCACTGAATTTCTGAAATCTTCATTCTCAATCTCTAAAGATTTGATATTGTTGGATTCTGCGCTCATTATTGTATGCTATAAAAGTATTTTGGTAATATTTTTCATCCGGACCTACCCCTGTTATTCGAGCAGTTTTTTCTTGAAAAAAAGTGATTGATCCTGTTACTGCAAAGCTCCGGATTATATAGCTTGACTACTAATATGATCTACTTAAAAAATAGGACAATTGGGACATTGTCTGTTTTTCAAAAAATATAAAGGAAAGAGGAGATATTTTGGCATCATCCGGAGTATGTCGTAAATTGCAGGTTTAAAAATAAAAGATGAAGAATATCTTTAAAATAGGGATGATTGGTTTGGTTTTGGCATTGGTAAACTGCCAATCAGTAAATTATAGTAAAATGTTTTATGAAGGTGTAAAGCCGGAAATGGTTTCGGATCAATTTAGTTTCACAGAAGGACCATCAACCGATAAAGAGGGGAATGTTTATTTTACAGATCAGCCTAATGATAAAATTTATTATTGGGACTGGAAAAGTAATAAGATCATAGAGTTTTTAGATAAAACAGGAAGAGCAAATGGAACCCATTTTGATAAAGACGGTTTTCTGATCACCTGTTCTGATGATCAGGGAGAAATCTGGAAAATATCGAAAGATAAAAAAGTGGAAATTTTGCTCAAAGGTTTTGAAGGAAAAAGGCTGAATGGCCCAAATGATGTCTGGAATGACGCTACAGGCGGAATGTACTTTACGGATCCTTTGTATGAAAGAGACTATTGGACTAATTTTAAACAGGAATTATCCCATAAAAGTCTTTATTACAGAAATAAAGAGGGACAAATCGTTAAGTTGGAAACATTCACACAACCCAATGGGATTGTAGGAAGTGAAAGACTGAAAAAGTTATATCTATCGGATATTGATGCCGGAAAAACTTATGTGTATGACATTCTGGGAGATGGGAAATTATCTGAGAAAAAACTATTTTGTGAGATGGGTTCAGACGGAATGACTCTGGATAAACATGGAAACCTTTACTTAACAGGAGATGGAGTACATGTTTTTGACCGTTCCGGAAAGAAGATCTATCATATTTCTATTCCTGAGAAATGGACTTCGAATGTAACTTTCGGTGGAAAAAACAACGATATTTTGTTCATCACAGCTTCAAAGTCTGTGTACACTTTCCCAATGCGGGTAAAAGGAGTAAAGTAATTTTAATTAATAAGATATTTTACAGTACAAGTCACAAAAAAGATATGTAGATCAGATTTCTTAAAAATAACTTAAGTATAAAAAAATGCTTCACCTGCAGGTCACTATGACTTGAGGTGAAGCAATTATTTTTAGAACTGATTCTCAGTTTTAACCTTAGTAAGCAACTTCCATTTTTACTTTTTTCCCTTTCAGTTTTTCATTCTGAAGTTTTCGTAAAAGAGCATTTACTTTGTTTCTGGAAACAGCAACATAGGAGGTGGTATCTTTTACCTCAATAATGCCTACATCTTCTTTTTGTAATTCTCCTTTTTTAAGTAAGTAGCCCACAATGTCAACTTTGTTTACTTTATCCTTTTTCCCGGCACTGATATAAATAGTTTGGAAAGGTGTTTTTTCAGGAACCTTATTGAATCCTGCTACACTTTCTTCCTGAGTATTGTTTTTGATAAAAGGGAAATTCTCATCCTCAGTCATGATAAGATAAGCAAAACCTTTTGCATTCATTCTGGCTGTACGTCCGTTTCTATGGATAAAAGCATCCTCTTTAGGCGGGAGCTGGTAATGTACAATAGATTCTACCTCCGGAACATCTAATCCTCTGGAAGCCAAATCTGTTGTAATTAAAATTCTTGCAGAATCATTTCTGAATTTCAATAATGCACGTTCTCTCTCGTCCTGTTCCATTCCTCCGTGAAAAGTCTCTCTGTCGATACCTTTTTCGCGTAAAAGCTCAGAAATCCTGTCCACTGCTTCACGGTGATTACAGAAAATCAGGGTTCTTTTGTTTCCTATTTTACAGATCAAATTAAAAAGAGTATCCAGTTTCTCTTCAGAAATAGTCATTACTTTTCTTAATTGAATATCCGGTTTTACATCACTTAATTTCAGAAAATCAACAAGTTTTTCATTCTTTAACCCAGTAAACTTTGGAATTTCATCCATTGCTGTTGCAGAAGTCAGTATTCTTTGCGAAAGACCCTTAAGTGAGTTGGCAATAAATTCCATATCTTCATGAAAACCGAGCTCCAATGCTTTATCAAACTCATCAAGAACTAAGGTCTTAATGCTTTTTGGATCGAAGTTTTCATTCCTTAAATGGTAAACAACTCTGCCCGGAGTTCCGATTAAAACAGCCGGAGCTTCAATTAAATTGTTGACCTCTATTTTTTTATCATGTCCTCCATAGCATACAGAAACTTTGAAATCTGTTCCCATTGCCTTGAAAACCTGTTCAATTTGTAACGCTAATTCTCTTGCCGGAACTAAAATCAATGCTTGAATTCCGGAAGCCTCTTTTTTCAGGTTTCTAAGAACCGGAAATAAAAATGCAAGTGTTTTCCCCGAACCGGTAGGAGAGAGCAAAACAACATCCTGGTTGTTTTCAGTAGCTTTATACGTAGATTTCTGCATCTGATTCAAATCCTGAATCTGCAGTTTTTGATAAATTGATTCTAATTCCATGGTGCAAATTTAGAATAAAGGAATGGTTAAATGAAATAATCTATTTGTTTAGTCGCTTCATTATTTCATTTCCTCTTGTCAAAGTCACTGCATAAGCTTCATCGGGATTGCTGATTGATTTGGCATAGAATTCTTTCCCTGTTTTAGTATTTCCCTGTACCAGATTTATATAACCTGATATTTCGTACATGAAATTCCGCAGCTTCAGATCTTTATTTTCGTGAGCAGATAAATAACCCAGCAGTTTTTCAGCAGAGGCCAATCTGTTGTCTTTATACTTCTTTATATCATATCCCTGAGGTTTACTGAACCAATAGCCCCATTCGCTGCCATTATTATGTTCGTTCCATGAGTATTTTATGAGTTGTAAGGCTGCCTCCAGCATGGCGGAATTTAATTTTTCATTTTTTGGCGACAGCTTCTCGCTTTCTGCAATATAATGATCAATAGTTGTATCAATGCCTTTATCTTTCATTTCCTGAAAAATAGATTCCTTAAGATATAAAGAATGATTTTTTGAGAAATTCTCATAAGCAAATGATGCTGGAAAATGGTCAGCGAGATTTTCTATTCTGTATCCTTTCTTTAATTCGGATTTCAGATCAATGGTATAAACTGTATTATAATCGTGGAAAAGATAAACGTAGATGATTCCTTTTTTCAGATCATAGATGGCAGATTATAAAGTGTTTAGTTCTCCTTCCTGATGTGTTTTATCCAGAATTTTCTTTAAAAACTCTACATTATTTTCTTTTGAAACAGAAAGCATTTCAGCAGCTATTTCCGGTCTTAGGCAGGATAGTTTTCCGTTGATCATATTACAGTTTGCATTCACTTGAAAATCGCCTGTTTTTTCAACAATCCCTTTCGGATTTACCGTAATAGAATTACCTTCTTTATCTGCTATTAAAACTTTAGAAGATGATATATAATCATATTTTTTTAAGATCAGCATAGCTTCTTTTACGGTTTTACATTTTCCAAGAACTTCCCACATAATATCTCCGGGATAAGGATTGGTAAGGTTCAGTTTGCTAAGGTCATAGTTGGCTGCTGTATAATCAAAAAATAACCCATGCTCATTCATTGCTGCTGCTATCTGCATGTCCGGAGCTCCAAAACAGACAGAGGCATAGCGGTCTTTAGTACCGGGATTATACCAGATCCTGGTGAAAGGTGTCGTATCATCCTCATTTGCTGCTGCCAATACTTCACCCCCTCTTGCACAAGAGAAGATGGTACAGGCTTTCACTGTGGTTATAAAGCATGACAGACTGATTAAAATGAACAGGAAATATTTTTGCATGTTATAGTTTTTATAAATGTTGTTGTTTTGATTGAAAAAAAAGCGTTTTGTTAAATGATTTGCTGTAAAATTCATATTTGATTAAACTATGTACAATGTACAGGAGGATGGAAGCAGAAAAATAACTTTCAAAAAATAAAGAATAGAGCAATAGTCAGGAATCTGTGGTATGACAGCCGTTGTTTATTATCCTGATTTTGGTTCTGGTCTCTTCTTAACAAATTGACATTGATAACCAGTTGTTTAAGTGATAGTTCTGTCAGAGGAAATCTTTTGTTTGTTTTAAATAAAATTCATATCTTTGCACCCACTTTTGTGGTGAAAAGGTTTGATGGGTAAATTACTTAAACTTAATTACTTCCGTATTTTTTAATCCGCATTTATTCAAACCATTAAAAAAGAAGGAATACAAATTTTATTAGAAAATGTCAAAAGAGACAAATTCAGCAGAGGTTTTATTAAACCAAAACGTAGCACCAGAACAATTTGATTGGGATTCATTCGAATCAGGTCTTGATGCAGATGCGAGAAAAGAAAAAAGCGATTTAGAAGAAATCTATAACGGATCTCTTAACAGCCTGAACGATAATGACGTTTTAGTTGGTAGAGTTGTAAGATTAACTGACAAAGAAGCTATCGTAGACATCAACTTCAAATCTGAAGGTGTTATTTCTCTTAACGAATTCCGTTACAACCAAGGCCTGAAAGTAGGTGACGAGGTAGAAGTAATGGTTGACAAGAGAGAAGACAAAACTGGTCAGTTACAATTATCTCACAGAAAAGCTAGAACGCTTAAAGCTTGGGATAAAGTAAACGAGCTTCACGAAACTGGAGAAATCGTTAACGGTTTTGTTAAATCCAGAACTAAAGGTGGTATGATCGTTGACGTTCACGGAATCGAAGCATTCTTACCTGGTTCTCAAATTGACGTTAAGCCAATTAAAGATTACGATCAGTTTGTAGGAAAAACTATGGAGTTCAAAGTTGTGAAAATCAACCCTGAGTTCAAAAACGTAGTGGTATCTCACAAAGCATTGATCGAAGCAGATATCGAAGGTCAGAAAAAAGAAATCATCGCTCAGCTTGAAAAAGGTCAGGTTCTTGAAGGTACTGTTAAGAATATTACTTCTTACGGTGTATTCATTGACTTAGGAGGTGTAGATGGATTAATTCACATTACAGACCTTTCTTGGTCTAGAGTGAACCACCCATCTGAAATCCTTGAGGATGGTCAGACTGTAAAAGTTGTAATCCTTGATTTCGATGACGAGAAAACAAGAATCCAATTAGGTATGAAGCAATTAGAAGCTCATCCTTGGGATGCTCTTTCTGCTGACTTGAAAGTAGGTGACAAAGTAAAAGGAAAAGTAGTAGTTCTTGCTGACTATGGTGCATTCGTAGAAATCGCTCCAGGTGTAGAAGGATTAATCCACGTTTCTGAAATGTCTTGGTCTACTCACTTAAGATCTGCTGGTGACTTTGTGAAAGTAGGTGATGAAGTAGAAGCTGAAGTATTAACTTTAGATAGAGAAGAAAGAAAAATTTCTCTTGGTATCAAGCAATTGTCTAAAGATCCATGGGAAAACATCGAAACTAAATATCCTGTAGGATCTCAGCATGTAGGAACTGTAAGAAACTTCACTAACTTCGGTGTATTCGTAGAGTTAGAAGAAGGTATCGACGGATTAATCTACATCTCTGATCTTTCTTGGACTAAGAAAATCAAGCACCCATCTGAGTTCTGTGCAGTAGGTGATAAATTAGACGTTGTAGTTCTTGAATTAGATATTCAGGCTAGAAGATTATCTCTAGGTCACAAACAATTGACTGAAAACCCTTGGGATAAATTCGAAACTAAATATGCTGAAGGAACTATCCACGCTGGTAAAGCTGTAGAAGTTCACGATAAAGGAGCTTCTGTACAATTCGAAGATGCTGAGGTTGAAGCTTTCTGCCCTTCAAGATTATTAGAGAAAGAAGATGGATCTAAAATCAAAAAAGGTGAAGATGCTCAATTCAAAGTAATTGAATTCAACAAAGAATTCAAGAGAGTTGTAGTTTCTCATACAGGTATCTTCAGAGACGAAGAGAAGAAAAACGTAAAAGAATCTTCTTCTAGAAACGTATCTTCTTCTTCAAACAACGAAGAAAGATCTACTCTTGGAGACATCGATGCATTAGCAGAGTTGAAGAGAAAAATGGAAGAAGGTAAATAATCCTTACCCCATTTATAAATAAGGAGCCGCTCATATATGAGCGGCTTTTTTTATGGATATAGGATGACAGCAGGGTGGTTTTATTTAAAAATGAACCCTAGATATATTAAAGCACCTGATAATAAAAATTTCCCGGAGAAATATTAAAAAAATATTAAAAATAAAAGAAATTTCTTCTGGCCGGAATCTTCTTATAAGTCAGTTTGAACTGAAATAATTTGATTGAAAATAATATAAAATGCTGTTAAACATAATGGGGGAGGCACATGTGATTAGTAATTTCTCTTTATTGAGAAATATTCATTTTTATTTTAATGATTTGTTTTGATTTGTATTGATTTATTTTTGAATTTTGTTAATAATGGAGTATTTTATTTTGTGAAATATTTGTAGATTAGCGGCTTTAATAATGGATATGAAAAATAGAACTCTACCTCTTTTGTTTGCAGTATTTTCTGTATTTCCAACAGTATTGTTTGGACAGGATAATGAAAAGCTGATTAAAGATTATATTTCTCAAAATAAAATAAGAGAATATAAGAAATCTGATCTTAATAATATTATCTTGGATAATGTAGATCCGTCAAAATCACTGAATGGTAATGTGGTGAAATTTTTACAGACATATAATGGCTTGCCAATATACAGCTCTGTAGGGACTGCACTTATTAAAGACAATCAGATTGTTTATTATACAGACAATTTTGTGAAAGACTATGGTGTATCTACTTCAGGAACTGCGGTAATCAATAAAGCTGCAGCTCTTCAAAAGATTGCTGAAGAACTTAAGAATTCTGATATCGCGAATTTTACGATTCTTGGATATCTTGAAAAGACTAAAGAGAGATCTACATCTGCCAACCAAAGACTGGTATACGCGAACGATGATAATGGAAACCTTCGTCTGGCGTATGAGTATACTTTAATGGAGCCTAAATCTCCAAATTACTGGAATATTTTAGTAGATGCCAATAATGGAAAGATTTTATTAAAAAATAATTTGACGGTATCTTGCAACTTTCACCCTGACGCCTATGCTTCGGATGTGAATCATAACCATGCCGATCATTTTGAAAATACGCTTATTGGGCCTCAAAACATAATAGGACAAGGCAATGCTGGTATGTTTGCACCAGATAATGCTACCTATAATGTATTCCCATTACCTATTGAAGCTGCTACTTTCGGGGCAAGATCAATTCTGACTAACCCTTGGCTTCTGAACGCTTCTCCTGAAGGATGGCATTCTGACGGTGTAGATCATTATACTATTACCAGAGGAAACAACGTATTTGCATATGAAGATTCTGCCGGAACAGCTTTAACACCTCCAAATTATCTAACAGGGGCACCTGCTGATGGTGGTGCAACAAGAAATTTTGATTTCCCTTTCAATATCAATGAAACTCCGCTTAATAACAGAAATGCTGCTATTACTAACTTATTTTATCTGAACAATAGAATTCATGATGTATTCTATCAGTTCGGATTTACAGAATCTGCGAGAAACTTCCAGCAAAACAATTTTGGAAAAGGAGGTGTTGATGACGATTCTGTATATGCAGAGGCACAAGATGGAAGCGGTTCAAACAATGCTAATTTCTCTTCCCCTCAGGAAGGATATAATGGTAAGATGCAGATGTACCTTTGGTCTCCAGTAGGCCGTGTGTTTTATTATAATGCTCCAAATGCAGCGGTTTCTCGTGCACCGGGAGCAGGAACTGCCTTATTTGGTAGTCCCCTTACCATGGCTGGGACTACAGGAGATGTGAAATTATCACCGGTTTTGGATGGATGTACGGCTTTACCTGCAGGATCATTGGTAGAAAAAATAGGATTGGTTGAAAGAGGAACATGTCCTTTTACTGATAAAGTGAAAAATCTTCAGAATGCTGGTGCTATGGCTGCTATTGTTTATAATAATACAGCCAATGGAGCAACCTTGAGCAATATGTCTGGAGCAGATCCTTTGGTTACTATTCCTTCAGTGCTTATTACCAATGCAGAAGGTGAGTATATAAAAAGCCAGCTTGCTGCAGGTACAACCGTAAATGTTAGTCTGAAAGGCAACATGACACCAGACGGAAGCTTTGATAACGGAATCGTAACACATGAATACGGACACGGAATTTCAAATAGATTAACAGGTACTGGTGCAGGTTGTTTAAATGCAAATACAAGTAAAGAGCAGATGGGAGAAGGATGGTCAGATTTCTTTGCTTTAATGTTAACGAATAAGCCAGGAGATAATGCTGCTGTAGCAAGAGGTATAGGTACTTATCCAATGGGACAGCCAACAAACGGAGATGGTATCAGACCTGCAAAATATTCACCGGATCTTACCGTGAACGGTTTTACCTATGGAAATACAAATGGAATGGAGTATAACAATGGAACAGCAACTGTTCCGGATGTTCATTCTATAGGATTCGTTTGGGCTACAATGCTATGGGATCTTCATTGGAAATATGTTGAAAAATACGGGTATTCTTCAGATGTATTGGCTAATACAACCAACGGAAGTACAAAAGTATTACAGTTGGTGACTGATGCCCTGAAACTTCAGGCATGTAATCCTAGCTTTATTGAAGGAAGAAATGCAATATTGGCTGCAGAAATGGCAACCACTCAGGGAGCAGATAAATGTATGATCTGGGGAGTTTTTGCAAGAAGAGGATTAGGAGTAAACGCTTCGGCAGGTGCTAAAAATAATATTAATGACCAGGTGCAGAATTTTGAAGTTCCTGCAGAATGTTTGTTAGCGACTCATGAAGTAAATTCCACTAAGGATAATAAGATTTCAATCTATCCGAATCCGGCTAAAAGCGAATTCTATATCAACTTCCCTTCTAAAACTATAGGAAAAGTAAGTGTAGAACTTTATGATATGTCCGGTAAATTGGTTTCTTCTGAAGATAAAATTTCACCTGATGCTAAAAAAGTAATTTCTACCAGTAGACTACCAAATGGAACTTATATGGTAAAAGTAAAAGGATTAGGCTTTGAAGCTGGTTCAAAAGTAATTGTTAATAAATAATACATTTATATATCAATTTTAAAGATCGCCGCAAGATGACTTGTGGCGATTTTCTTTATCTATCACCGCAACACGTCGGACGATTTTAATTTATATATTGTAACTTTGCAGGCTGTAAAAAAAATTATGAAGAAGAAAAATATACTAAAAGGTGTTTTATTTGTAGGAATTGGAGCTAGCATATACGGTATGCTGGCCACTTTTGTGAAAATGGCCTATCATGATGGCTTTACTACTTCTGAAGTGACGACCTCTCAGTTTGTATTAGGTCTGACAGGGCTTTTGATCCTGAATTTTATTCAAACGCTAACTTCGAAACAGAAGCTGTCATTACCAACTTCTAAAGAAGTAAGAATGCTGATGCTGGCAGGAACTTCGCTTGGGGGAACAAGTTTGTTTTATTATATTGCAGTTCAGTATATCAACGTATCCATTGCGATTGTACTGTTAATGCAGTCCGTGTGGTTTAGTGTGGTTGTAGAAAGTATTCTGACAAAAAAACTGCCCAATGCAAGGAAAGTTGTTTCTGTAGTTATTGTATTACTGGGGACAGTCCTGGCTACCAACCTTATTAATATGGAGATAGAACTGGATTGGCATGGCGTATTTTGGGGGCTGTTGGCAGCAGGGTCATATACGCTGACCATGTTTACGTCCAATACCCTAGCAACACATCTCCCTGTTTTCAGAAAGAGTATTATCATGCTGGCGGGTGGTTCTATTGTGATTTTTGCATTTTTATTCTTTGCTCAGATAGGGCCGATGTATTTTGATGGGCTGAAATCATTTTATCTGAACTTTACAGAAAATACAGAACATATCCATTCATTCAATTATTCAATATTCTGGAAATATGGAGCTATTTTAGCCCTTTTTGGAACCATCATTCCTCCGGTTTTATTCAATATCGGTTTCCCGAATGCAGGATTGGGACTGGGAAGTATTGTTTCATCATTAGAACTTCCGGTATCTGTAACAATGGCTTTTGTCTTGTTGGGTGAAAAAGTGTTTTTAATACAGTGGATAGGAATTACCCTTATTCTTTTCGCTATTGTTCTTATGAATCTTCCCTCCAAAAAAGAGAAAGAGGTGTCCATGGCAGAATTATCGTAAAAAATAATATTTAATAAAAATATCAGTTAAAACCGTTCCTTTTGGAGCGGTTTTTTTAATTTTAAAATCTAAAATAAAATTTCATGAACCATTTCAGAAATCTAATAATAGCTTTTACATTGACAGCTTCTTCCGTTCATATGTTTTCACAGGTAAAACCATTGGATGCAACACTGTCTGATTATCAATATCCCTATGAAGTTCATTTTCTCAATTTCAAATCTCAGGATAATAATCTTAAAATGGCCTATATGGATGTATTGCCTCAAAAGCCAAATGGAAAAACGATCATGCTTCTCCATGGGAAAAACTTTAACGGGGCCTATTGGGAGAAAACGGCAAAAGATTTATCTGCCAGAGGATTCAGAGTGGTCATTCCTGATCAGATAGGATTCGGAAAGTCTTCAAAGCCTCATAGCTATCAGTTTTCTTTCTCTCAGCTTGCTGAAAATACAAAGGCTGTATTGGATGAGTTGAAAATTGATAAAGCGATTGTTTTAGGACATTCAATGGGAGGAATGGTAGCAACAAGATTTACTTTGCTTTATCCTGGCAAAGTTCAAAAACTGATTCTGGAAAACCCAATTGGATTGGAGGATTATAAAACCTTCACCTCTTACCAGACCATTGATCAGGCTTACCAGTCTGAGCTTAAAAATACAGCAGAAACCTATAAAAATTACCAGCTGAAATTCTATTATGATAATAAATGGAAAGAAGAATATCAACCCTGGTTAGATTTGATTGCCGGCTGGACCCTTCACACAGATTACCCACAAGTCGCATGGGATGCAGCACTGACCTCCGATATGATCTACAATCAGCCGGTTTGTTATGAATTTAAAAATATAAAGGTGCCTACCTTGCTGATCATTGGTACTAGAGACAGAACTGCAATAGGAAAGGATAGAGCACCTAAAGATCTTCAGCCGAAAATGGGGCAGTATCAGGAATTGGGAAAGAAAACACAGAGAGAAATTCCCGGTTCAAAATTAGTGGAAATTGAAAATGTAGGCCACTTACCTCATATAGAGGTTTATCCAAAATTTTTTGAAGCGCTTTATAACTTTATAAAATAATACGATTTAAAACATTAAGTTTTTTTATGATGAATGCCAATGAAGATTCTTATTAAAACAGCTTTTAACGCAATATTTAATGATCCTCAATATCTTCATTAAACTTAATGTTTTAAACTTAACTCTTCCTTTTATCAAATATCCATAAAGTACAGACTCCGATTCCTGAAAATAAAACACACGAAATTCCAAGATTCTGTATATATCCCATACTCACTAATCCGGAACCTATTAATATATAATAAATAAGTCCCAGCAAAGCCCCTGCGCTTCCGGTTTCATTCTTATACCTGATGAGTGCCGTACTTAGAATGTTCGGAATGGCAATGCTGAATGCCATAACAATGAAAAAATACGGGATTAAAAAATAAATTTCTTTCTTGATAAGAATCCATACAAAAATAGCTGCAACAAATGCGCTGTATGTAGCTGATTTAACCAGATATTGAGGTTGTATATTCTTCAGCAGCAGATATCTGTTAAGCTTTGCTCCTGCCAATGTACCACCTGCCAGTACAATACTGCTATATCCGAAAACATAAGACGAATAATGATGTTCTTGAAAAATAAACGGAGCCAGCGAATAGTACGAAAACAACAGTACATTGAAACTCATAATCAATAAACAGCATCTGATAATCTCATGATCATGGAGCATTCTTCTTAATAAATCAGCTAACGTATGGATATTTATTTTCCTACGAGAGTGATTCGTTTCTGATATTTTGTTTCTGGAGAAAATAAAGAATAAGACTGCCAGCAGACATAGTGTGATAAAAACACCGTGATGCCCTGAAGTGGAAACCAATACAGAACCTGTTATCATCCCAACAACCGGACTGATAGATAAACCGATTCCGATCCAGGAAAATACTTTACTAATATTGTCTTTGTCATAAATATCCCTGAGAATAGTCTGCGTGACAATGGAGCCAACGGAAATTCCAAAGGCAGAGATGATTCTTGCAGCAAGAAGAATCTTAAAATCTGTAGCAAATACAGCAGCTAAAGTTCCGATTCCATACGTGATTAGCCCATACTCCAGAGATCTTTTCCTTCCGATTCTGTCGCACTGTACTCCCCAGAATGCAACACCTAAAGCAAATGCCATAAAATATAAACTTATAGTAAGCGTAGCTGATTCTTCCATCACTCCAAATTGCTCTTGTATCATTGGCAAAACCGGGCTATAAATGGTTTCTGCAAACTGCGGAAGCATGACAAGTAATATAAGCAGCCAGAGTGGATTTTTCTTTTTCATTTTTTTTTTGCAAAGTTTTGAAAAATTCAGTGTATATTCATAATGGTATAAATACAAAAAACATCAAAAATAAGACATGTCTGTACTCAAGCAAAATGAAAATTTCGATCCTGATTCCATTCATGAGGAGGTCATCGGGATTGCCTCTGATATGGTAATGCATGATTCCGGTTTTCATTTTCATAAAACGAAGGCTCAGTTATTATATGCACCATCAGGTTGTATGACGGTTACTACTTCTGACAGACAGTTTGTGCTGCCTCCCTTCAGAATGCTGTGGATTCCTGCCAATGAGGTACACAGAGTCAATTTTCGTAATGTAGTAGCGTACAGGTCAGTTTATTTCGATGATGGATATGCAGAGAAATATATGAATTCAAGTCTGAAAGTATTACACGTAAATTCTTTATTAAAAGAAATAGTGGAAAGGATATGCTTTTGGAAATGGGCTCCTGCTGACAGCAGCCAGGAAAATATTGTAAAGGTCTTCTGGGATGAAATAAGTCTGGCTCCCGAAGAAAAATTAGTTCTTAAGATGCCGCAGGACAGGCGTCTTAAAAAGACCGTTGAAGAATGGACTGTAAGAAATTCAATACCGCCGATGCTGAATAAGCTTGCAGAGGAAATTGGAGCGGTTGAAAAAACAATCAGCCGTATTTTTAAAAAAGAAACAGGATTAACTTATCAGGAATGGAGGCAACAATGGAGGTTGCAGAGATCTATTGAATTATTGGTAGATGGCCATTCAATAGGAGAGGTGTCACATCTGTTAGATTTCTCATCAGACAGTGCATTCATTGAATTTTTTAAAAAGCATACAGGATCAACGCCGTTGCAGTATCTTATGAAAAATGAATAACTGTTCTTCTTAATTTGAGCCATTAAGAATAGTAAAGTACCTTTTTCTTAAGCTGATCTGCTTATAGAAATCTTTGACTTTTAGCTTTGCTCTAATGCTTCTTCGAAAAGCTTAATATTTTAAAATATTTTATTTTCAACCAACTTTATCAATGATAAAAGAACTTGCGTCTTTGCAATTTCCAGGTTTTATCATAAAAAAAAGACTGTCTACACAGGATAAACAGTCTCTTTTTGTATTTATTGTTGTCTGAATTATTTCTTCTTGTAAGCAGCGTCTTTGATTCTTGCTTTTTTACCTCTAAGGTCTCTGAAGTAGTAAATTCTAGCTCTTCTAACTCTACCTCTTCTGTCAACCTCAATTTTCTGAAGTGCAGGTAAGTTGATAGGGAATACTCTTTCTACTCCTACATCACCACTCATTTTTCTGATAGTGAAAGTTTTTGTAGAACCAGTACCTCTTAATTGGATAACTGTCCCTTTGAAGAACTGAGTTCTTGTCTTTTGTCCTTCTTTAATTTCGTAATACACAGTAATTGTATCACCTGCTTTGAATTCAGGGAATTCTTTTTTCGCAATGTACTTGTCTTGAACGTACTTTAATAAATCCATTATTAATAAATAAAATGTTAATGCTAAGCAACTTACACGCTTTTCGTCAGAGGTTGAATAACAGGTTGCAAATGTACAAAATAGTTTTTGAATATGCCAAATAATTAATGTGCTAAAAACTATAATTTTTTCATTTCAATTTTGCTGAAAAGTTAACAGTTTCTTTAAAGTTCCATCAGGCTGAGTTTATATGGGAAGTCTACTTTTGCCCGAAATAAAAATCGGAATAACGATTTTTAAATCACTGATTTACAATTTGAAACTTAATCTACTATTAAAAAACTAAGCTATTATGAAACATTATTTCCTCTTTTTTTGTTTCGCGGCCCATATGGCTTTCGGACAGGTTTTGTTCCCTTATTTACAAAACCCGGCTCCGAATTCTATGATCGTGAACTGGAAGACAGCTTCCAATAACGAAACAACCGTGATCTATGGAGATTCCCCAGCCAATCTGAACGTAACGGTAACAGGCACTACCAATATCTTCTCCGATACAGGATACAACAACAACTATTATTACCACACGGCAAAGATTACCAATCTGCAGCCCAATACAAAATATTATTACAAGATAAAAACGGGAACCAGCGAGTCTGCCGTTTATAATTTCAGAACCCTTCCTTTGCCAGGGCAGGCCGCAACAGCAAATGGAAAGATCCGTTTTCTTATCATGGGAGACAACCAGATCAAAGCAGAGCCCAGATATGACAGTCTTACTCTGAATGCCTATAAAAAATTAAAAGAAAAATTCGGAGCCAGCTCAGATCCGTCAGATAATATTGCTCTTACCTTTATGGTGGGAGATCAGGTAGATGTAGGAACATTAGACCATTATGAGAATGTTCACTTTAAAAAGAATATCAAGCTGTCACCATATCTGCCTATTCAAACCACAGTAGGAAACCACGAGACCTATGGAACTTTAGGAATGAATTCCTATTATGCTCATTTTTATATTGATGAAATTAAATATAAGAATATAAGCTCCGGAAATGAGAACTATTATGCTCAGCAGGCAGGTAATGTCCTTTTTATTAGTTTAAGTTCTGAACATACCGGATCAGCTCAGCAGACCTGGCTCCAACAGATATTAACTGAAGCAAATAACGATCCTACAGTAGACTGGATTATTTCCCTGAGCCACAGACCTTATCAGGCTGAGCAGTATGTAGGAGATATTTCTACTTGGGTAAGAGAAAATGCAGTACCACTTCTGGTAACTTCAGAGAAATATTTAATGCACGTAGGTGCCCATCACCATCTCTATCACAGAGGGCAGCTGAAAAACAGCCCGGCTTACCAGATCATTTCGGGAGGAACTGCCTGGGATCAGTATTGGGGAATGTCGAACGAGCAGGATTTTGATGATGTTCAGAAAACACTGACAGACTGGACCTATCAGATCGTAGAAGTAGATGTGCCAACGGGAAAAGTAGACATTGAATGCTATTCTATTGGTGGTGTATATAATAAGAAAAATAATGTACTGGTAGATTCTTTTCACCGGTATAAAAATCAGCCCAAACCTGCAAAACCATCCATTACAAATACTTTCTCAGGGGCAACTACCTTACCTATTACCTTAAATGGTAGTGCATTTTCGTCTTCTAATGGTGAACTCTTAAATACAACACAATTCCTTATCAGTAAAACAGCCAATTTTTCTGTCATTGAAAAAGAGCTTTACCGTGACTTTGAAAACTGGTTCGGAAAAGAGGGAAACGGAACTCCGGATAAGACCAAAAATTTGAATGAAGGAGTAGATATCACAAAAGTTACTCTGGCACAGAATTCTATTCCAAACGGTATTTATTATGTAAAAACCCGCTACAGAGACAGAAACCTGGAGTGGAGTGACTGGAGTGATGTGAAACAGTTCGAAATTACCGGAAGCGTTGTTTCTAACCCTACATTTGCTTTAGATAAAGTAGAATATGCCCAAAATGAACCCATCACGGCTACCTTTACAGGAGGTCCTGGAAATCAGCAGGATTGGGTAGGGATCTATAAAAAAGGACAGACTCCGGCTTCGGCAACTTCTCAGGGATACCTATATACCACCGGGCAGACTGCAGGAACTGTTACTTTCAACAATGGTTTGGCAAATAAAGGACAGTATTTTGCAGGATTTTTTGCTAACGGCGGATATACGGAAATTACAGCAAGAAAAAATTTCTACGTAGGACCTAAAGTTCAGTTACAGGCGACTGCAGATACTTATCCTGTAGGCGGAACTGTGGTTATTAACTTTACAGATGGCCCTAATTTGCAGAAAGACTGGATCGGAATTTATAAAATGGGGCAAACTCCGGGAACAACAAATTCTATTAAATGGAGCTATGTGACCACTTCAGCAGGAACCCTTAATTTTACAGGTCTTCCGAAAGGATATTACTATGCTCAGTATTTACTGGAAGATGGTTATAACGGAGTGGGAGAGAAGGTTTTCTTTAAAGTAGGAGATATTGTTACAGATTTATGGATCAATAAACCGGTGTATACATTAGGTGAAAATATCACTGCTTCCTGGACGGATTCCCCGGGAATTATCAAAGACTGGCTGGGTATTTATCCTCAAAATATTCAGACACCTGATGATAATTTTGTTTCTTATACTTATTTTGACGGAGTGACACAGGGAACGAAAACAATACAGGGAACAGCGGTACCAGCTGCACCTGGAAATTATTATATGGTAATGTTTACCAACGATTCCTATACAGAAGTTTCAAACAGAGTACAGTTTCAGGTGGCTTCACCCACTTTAGGAACTGAAGAAACCAAAAGTACAGAGAAAAATGTAGTATTATACCCTAATCCAACCAAACCGGGTGAACCTACTTTCATTAAAAGTGACTATCCGATTGAGAAAATCGAATTGATTTCTGCATCAGGAGAGCTGCTTTATGTATCAAAAAATATTAATAACCAGCGTTTTTCTTTAGTAAATGAGAACCTTCCGAAAGGAGTCTATTTTGTAAAAGTACACGGGAGAAAACTTTTTACTTTAAAATTAATCATTCAATAAGATAATATAAAGGAAAGCCCTGAATAAAAAG
This sequence comes from Chryseobacterium sp. MEBOG06, assembly GCF_021869765.1. Taxonomy (NCBI): domain Bacteria; kingdom Pseudomonadati; phylum Bacteroidota; class Flavobacteriia; order Flavobacteriales; family Weeksellaceae; genus Chryseobacterium; species Chryseobacterium sp. MEBOG06. Next base: position 1,579,066 of record NZ_CP084580.1, read on the forward strand.
GAATAAACATATATCTTTATATAATTCAGTTAATAAAGAATCGGGAAAAATGAAATTTTTCCCGATTCTTATTTCAGTCATCCGTAGATTTAAGCGCCCAGACAATCAGGGGAGCCTGCATAAAAAGCCTGGCACATCTCCTGTTATCCGTATTCAGACCAAAAGAATCTCTTCTGTTTTTATATTGGGCAATATTACCTGGTAGAACGGCGGCGAAAAAGCCAGCCACAATTTTTCCCATTGTTTTTCTGTACTTTTTAGGCGTTGCTATTACCATGGTTCCTAATACTATTTCAGTAATTCCGGAATAGACAACTGTATCATCTTTTTTCAAAGGAACCCAGTCCGGAACCTGAGCCTGAAACTCCTTTCTGGCAAAAGTTAAATGGCCTATCCCTGCTGTGATAAGAAATGTACCAAGGGCAATTCTTGAAATGTCTTTTGTTTCCATATTATTTACTTTAAAGGTGATAGTATTATTTAACCAAAATTCAGACCAGATAAAAAACGCTTTTAAATATCAGGTTAATCAAAATACCATAGATATGATAAAATTTATTAAATTTAGCCAACAGAAAAATCTAATATTTCATGATAGATAAAAGAGTAAAAAATGCAAAGGAAGCCATCGACGGAATCAAGGATGGAATGACACTGATGCTTGGTGGATTTGGACTTTGCGGGATCCCTGAAAACTCAATTAATGCTTTGGTAGAAAGTGATGTGAAAGATCTGACATGTATTTCAAACAATGCAGGAGTAGACGATTTCGGATTAGGATTACTGCTTCATAAAAGACAGATTAAGAAAATGATCTCTTCTTATGTAGGTGAAAATGCAGAATTCGAAAGACAGATGCTTTCAGGAGAACTGGATGTGGAACTTACACCGCAAGGTACTTTAGCTGAAAAATGCAGAGCTGCTCAGGCAGGAATCCCGGCATTCTATACACCGGCAGGCTATGGAACCGAAATAGCAGAAGGAAAAGAAGTTAAAGATTTCAAAGGGAAACCACATATTCTGGAGAATGCTTACGAAGCAGACTTTTCTATCGTAAAAGCATGGAAAGGAGATCATGCCGGAAACCTTATTTTTAAAGGATCAGCAAGAAATTTCAATCATCCCATGGCAGGTGCTGCTACCATTACCATTGCTGAAGTAGAAGAATTGGTAGAACCTGGACAATTGGACCCGAATGAGATTCATATTCCGGGAATTATGATCCAGAGAATTTTTCAGGGAGAAAAATTTGAAAAGAGAATAGAGCAAAGAACCGTTAGAACTAAAGAATAAGCTTCTTAAAAGACAGTTGACAATAAAAAAAAGCGCTGAAAATAAATTCAGCGCTTTTTTTATGCTTCAGGAGTAAGTGTTTTTCTTTCCCCGATTTGCTGGCGCCACATGGCGTAATAGAGTCCTTTTTCGGCAATCAGGTTATTGTGAGAACCTGTTTCTACCACTTGTCCGCGTTCAAGCACATAGATTTTGTCCGCATGCATGATCGTACTTAGACGGTGGGCAATGAGTACCGTAATTTGTTCTTTTTCTTTTGAAATATCTTTTATCGTAGAAGTTATTTCCTCTTCCGTAATACTGTCCAGTGCTGAAGTCGCTTCATCAAAAATCAGCAAATGAGGTTTTCTTAAAAGAGCACGTGCGATAGCAATTCTTTGCTTTTCACCGCCACTCAGTTTCAGGCCGCCTTCTCCGATCACGGTTTCTATCCCTTTTTCAGCTCTTTCCAGCAGTGCAGTACAGCTCGATTTTTGCAGAGCAACAGCCAATTCCTGTTCGGTAGCCTTAGGGTTTACAAAAAGAAGATTTTCTTTAATTGTTCCTGCAAACAGCTGAGTATCCTGAGTTACAAAACCAATCTGATTTCTCAGTTCATCAAAATCAAACTCTTTACCATTAATTGAATTATATAAAATATCTCCTTCCTGAGGTCTGTAAAGTCCTACCAGTAATTTTACCAGCGTACTTTTTCCGGAACCGCTGGGTCCTACAAAGGCGATAGTTTCCCCATTTTTAAGATCAAAAGAAATGTTATTTAATGCTTTATATTGAGCAGACTGATGTTTGAAAGAAACATTTTTAAATTCTAATTCTTCAATAGCACCAATCTGTTTGGGATGTAGAGGTTTTTCTTCCACTTCTTTTTTCATTAACCGGTCGAAGTTTTGAAGAGAAGCTTCAGCTTCACGGTAAGAAATAATGATGTTTCCGATTTCCTGCATCGGCCCGAAAATGAAGAAACCATAAAACATAAGAGACAGATACTGCCCCGGAGTAACAATGCTTTTAAAAATTAAAAATAAAAGAGTCAGGGTGATCATCTGCTGAAGAAAATTAACCATTGTCCCCTGAATAAAACTTAAAGAACGGATACTTTTAACCTTTCTGAGCTCAAGTCCGAGAATCTTGTAGGTATTATTATTTAAACGGAGAACTTCCTGATTGGTTAATCCTAAACTTTTAACAATTTCTATATTTCTTAAACTTTCTGTGGTGCTTCCGGCCAGAGCAGTTGTTTCTGAAACAATATTTTTCTGAATCACTTTTATTCTTTTACTCAATAAATTCGTGATAAAGGCAATCAGGAAAATTCCACAGATATATACCGGCATAATAGACCAATGAAGGCGGATGGCATATACAGAAACGAAAATAATGCTTACTAAAATTCCAAAGAAAATATTGATAAAATTGGTAATGAATTTTACAGAATCCTCTCTTACTTTCGTTAATATAGACAAGGTTTCACCACTTCTCTGATCCTCAAACTCCTGAAATGGCAGTGCCATTGAATGACGCAGCCCGTCTGTGAATATTTTAGCACCAAACTTCTGGGTAATAACACTTACCACATAATCCTGAAAAGCCTTGGCAATTCTGCTTACCATTGCCGTTCCGATAAGTAGTCCCAAAAAATAAAACGCACCGTGGTAAATAGAAGTCCCGTATAAATATTCATCCAGATTTCTGGGTAAAAGTTTTTCCTTATCAAAAAAATTAGGATGAGTTACCAATTGATCAAGAATATTTCCTGTAATGGCTGGGGCAAATAAAGAAAAAACCTGATTTACAGTAGCAAGAAACAAGGAAATGGCAATCAGCCATTGGTAAGGTTTAAGATATTTTAAGAGTATTTTCATTCTAATAAATAATGTTGCAAAATTACAGATATTATTTTAACTAACAGTGTTAATTGTTAAGTGGGAATAAAGCCTTTTGTATTCAAGTGAAAATAATTAAATTGCACTCTAAGTTTTTATTATGCTTACAAAAGAACAAATTGCCAAAAGAATTTCAAAAGAACTGAAAGATCGTTATTATGTAAACCTGGGAATCGGAATTCCTACTTTAGTTGCCAACTACGTTCCGGATGGGATTTCCGTAGAATTCCAGAGTGAGAACGGAGTTTTGGGAATGGGGCCTTTCCCTTTCGAAGGTGAAGAAGATGCTGATATCATCAATGCCGGAAAACAAACAATTACTATTTTAGAAGGAGGCTCATTCTTCGATTCTGCTTTCAGTTTCGGGATGATCCGCGGTCAGAAAGTAGACCTTACCATTCTTGGAGCAATGGAAGTTTCAGAAAACGGAGATATTGCCAACTGGAAAATCCCCGGAAAAATGGTGAAAGGAATGGGTGGTGCCATGGATTTGGTAGCTTCTGCTGAAAATATCATTGTTGCTATGATGCACGTGAATAAAGCCGGAGAAAGCAAAATCCTGAAAAAATGTACACTTCCTCTAACAGGAGTAAACTGTGTGAAAAAAGTTGTAACTGAATTAGCGGTACTGGATGTTACTCCAAATGGATTTAAACTGGTAGAAAGAGCACCAGGCGTTTCAGTAGAAGACATTATCAAAGCTACAGAAGCAGAACTTATTATTGAAGGAGAAATTCCTGAAATGCAATTCTAATCAGACTATAATAAATAAAATATCCGGCCTCACAAAGTGAGGCCGGATATTTTATATGACATAGGAAATGGGAGCGTTAAGAAAATTCTCCTGTCCGAAGCGCGAGACCAGCTTAGAACAGATTAACCCATACAGAATTCGCGCAAGTTTAGAATTTTTAGGGAACAGAATTTAATTTTAGCGGAGAGGTCCAGATCTTGAATTTTTGTTTCTTTTGTTTCAAGACAAAAGAATTTAAAACAAAAAAAGGAACTGTTTCATCAATGAAACAGCTCCTTTTATACTTTAACGGTTAGTATGTCATCTAACTTCTAACGTTTTATTTATTTCCTATCCTGAGCTCCAAAAACCTTCTGTAAAATACTTGTCGTTCTCATCGCAGGTGTATTTCTGATTCCGCTCTCTTTGTCTGCTACCATTTTGAAAACCCCATTGATGGTCTCCGTTGTAACATATTCATTCAGATCTGTGGTAACAGATTGTCCTGTAAAAGTATTGTATTTTGAGATCAGGTTCTTCCATACCGTGTCAGCACCTACTTTTCCTAAAGAAGCCTTTACTTTAGGCTGAAAAGCATTAAACAGCTGAGTCTGGGTTTTCCCCTGAAGATAGCTGGTTGCAGCATTATCATTTCCCAGCAGGATATTTTTAGCATCAGTAATCGTCATAGAAGTAATAGCGCTTGTAAAAATAGGGGCAGCTTGTGTTACTGCATCTTCAGCGGCTCTGTTCAAAAGCTTTACCCCTTCATCAGCAAGACTTCCCATGCCGATAGAACGTAAGGTGGTATCAATTTTTCTTAGTTTTTCAGGCATTAAGATTTTTACCGCCTCATTTTTAAAAAAGCCATCCGTTACGGCCAGTTTCTTTACACCATCTGTTACTCCAATATTTAAAGCTTCCTTCAATCCGGATGAAATCTGTGTTGAGGTAAGACTTCCAAGGTTTATAGGAGAACCTGTAGAATGGGCGGACGGAGTAGTGGCTGTTGCAGATGCTGTATTACCCGTTGTTTTTGCCGGAGTATTAAGATCTACACCAGTTTTGTCTTTAACCGTAGATTTTATCATATCTAAAAGCTGTGCCTGGGTAGACATTGAGAATAACAAACCGGCTGCCACAAAAATGTTTTTTTTCATCATATTTTTTTACAAATTTAAACGTTTTATTTTTTTAAGTCATCTATACTTATCAAAAAATAAACCATATAATTTAATACAGTGTAAAAAAATTAAAAGCTTTTGTGACTTTAATGATTAAAAACTTATAAAGAGTTTTAGAAAATAATTATCTTAGCTAAAACCTTTAACTGCATCCAATGATAAGAGCCTTGTCAGTTTTTTTCGCATTAATTTCAACCCTAATGTTTGCTCAGAATAAATTGAACTTAATTCCTTATCCTCAAAATATAAAGCTCAATGAAGGAAATTTTACGATTCCTAATGTTTTGCTTGTAAGTAGTGAACTTCCTAAAAATGAAACAGACTATTTCAAAAAAAGGATAGCCTCAGTATTACAGTCTAAGGATTCAAAGAATGCTGATGCTCAACTGGTCTATTCGCAACTGCCAAAAGGAGCTGCAGGAGAAGAAGAGTTTTATATTCTGGAAGTTTCACCTAAGCAGATTCGTATTCAGTCTTATACCCGGCAGGGATATTTTCTTGCCCTTCAGACACTGAGTCAGCTGCTTGAAGAATATAAAGATGTAAAGAAGATTCCGGCTTTAAAAATTGAAGACCAGCCGAATTTTGCATGGAGAGGAATGCATTTAGATGTATGCCGTCATTTTTTTACAGTAGATGAGGTGAAGCAGTATATTGATTATCTGGCGATGTACAAACTGAATACTTTTCACTGGCACTTGACAGATGATCAGGGATGGAGAATTGAAATAAAAAAATATCCGAAACTGACTCAGATCGGTTCAAAACGTAAAGAATCAATGATCGGGGCATATGTAGACAATACTTTTGACGGGAAACCTTACGGCCCTTATTTTTATACCCAGCAGCAGATCAAAGAGGTTGTAAAATATGCTCAGGACAGACATATCACCGTTGTTCCGGAAATAGAAATGCCGGGACATGCTTTGGCCGCTCTGTCAGCATATCCGGAGCTGGCCTGTACAAAAGGGCCTTTTGAAGCTGCAACAAAATGGGGCGTTTTTGATGATGTATTCTGTCCGAAAGATGAAACATTTACATTTTTAGAAAATGTTCTGGATGAGGTTATACAGCTTTTTCCATCTCAATACATCCATATTGGAGGTGATGAATGCCCGAAAACCAGATGGAAAGAATGTGCTCACTGTCAGGATCTGATCAGGAAAAATAATTTAAAAGATGAACATGGCTTACAGAGCTATTTTATCCATAGAATTGAAAAATATGTAAACAGCAAAGGCCGGAAAATAATCGGATGGGATGAGATCCTGGAAGGAGGTTTAGCTCCTAATGCAGCCGTAATGAGCTGGACGGGAGTGAACGGAGGTATTGAAGCCGCAAAATCTAAACATTTTGCCGTCATGACTCCAGGGGCTTACTGTTATTTTGATCACTATCAGGGAGATCCTCAATCCGAACCTAATGCTTTTGGAGGCTTTACCCCTTTGGATAAAGTATACTCTTATAACCCTGTTCCTTCTGAATTGAATGCAGAGCAGGCAAAATATATCATGGGGGTTCAGGCCAACTTGTGGACAGAATATATTTTAGACTTTAAGCAGGTACAATATATGATCTTTCCAAGATTAATGGCACTTTCTGAAGTAGGATGGGGAACCTCAGACCCTGAGAATTATAAAGACTTTGAAAACAGAGTCATCACCCAATTCAAAGTTCTGGATAAAATGAAGGTAAACTATGCGAAAAGTATTTACAATATCTCCGGAAAAGTAATCCCTGCAAATAATGGTATTGATTATGAGCTGTCAACTTCTCAGAGTTCGAGCGGAATAAGATATACGCTGGATGGAACCGCTCCTTCTCTGAATTCTAAAATATATCAGGGCCCAGTTCCGATTCCCAGCTCCTTAACAATTAAGTCAGCTTATTTTGAAGACGGGCAGTTGAAAAGCGCTGTTTCTACCCAGGAATTTACAATTTCAAAAACGACCGGAAAAAATATAAGCCTTGAACAGCAACCAAGTGAAAATTATTCCTTTGGTGGTGCTTTTACCCTTGTAGACGGAATAATCGGCAATACCAGACAACTGGGCAAAACATGGCTTGGCTTTCAGGGGAAAGATGTGATCGCAACAATAGATTTCGGACAGAAAACAGTTTTTTCAGAAGTTTATTTTAATACTTTAGAGAATAAAGGAAGCTGGATTCATCTCGCAAAATCTGCGAAAATTTTTGTTTCCGATGATAATAAAAACTTTAAATTGATCAAGGAGATCAGCAAAGAGGAAATTCAGAATGCTAAAGGAAAGATCAGGCTGAATGTAGGAACTCAGAATGCAAAATATCTGAAAGTAAACATAGAAAACGCAGGAATTATTCCCCCAGGAAACCCGGGAGCAGATTCCAACGCATGGCTTTTTGTTGATGAAATTGGCGTTAATTAAGTAAGATTACAGTAAAAAATGAAGAATACTATACTTTCTTCAGAGTTTTCTTCGTCACCGGAGCTGGTAGAGAAGCTGTACCAGTATGGCACAACAAAGAGCTATCACGAGGGAGACATTATTTTAGACGAAAATGCTTCTATCCGTTCCATTCCTATCGTGATGAAAGGAATGCTAAAAGTCATCAGGACAGAAGAAGACGGACGTGAAATTCTGCTCTATTACATCAAAGCGGGAGAAAGCTGTATTATGTCTTTTCTGGGTGGAATGCACAACGAAAAAAGTATTGTAAGAGCTGAAATAGAAGAAGATGCTGAAATCCTTTTTTTACCGGTAGACAAGGTTTCTTTATTTATTAAAGAACATCCGGAGTGGCTGGATTATATTTTCAGACTCTATCATAAACGATTCGAAGAACTGCTGGATATTATCAATGCCATTGCTTTCAAAAAGGTAGATGAAAGACTCCTGAACCTTCTTCAAAAAAAATCTGAGCTCACCGGCTCTGAAACTATTCACACAACCCATGAGCAGCTTGCCGGCGAGTTGGGAACTGCCAGAGTAGTCGTATCCAGACTCCTTAAACAACTGGAAACAGTAGGAAAGCTGCAACTGGGAAGAAATAAAATTATTATTCTGAAAAATATCAATTCATAATACAGTTTTTTCATTAAAGCTACTCATATTCCACCTTGTGGCGGTAAACCCAAGATTTAGCGGGGTGGTTTAGCGATGCGAATTCTTATCATAAACATTTTTATAGGGTTATTATCATGAAACTCCATGCATCATTGATAGGTCCATATTTTTCTTATGTAACAAAAGTAGCAGTAGCAGAAAAAAGAAAACAGGAACTTTACAAAAAGTTCAGGACCATTTTCTGATGTGTAAGATCAAAGTTTTAAATAAATTTATATAAAAAAAATGTTGGAGATCATAAAAGAACCATGGCCCTGGTATATTGCAGGTCCGTTGATTGGCCTTACCGTTCCCGCTTTGCTGATTATGGGAAACAAATCCTTTGGAATCAGTTCCTCGCTGAGGCATATATGTGCCTCCTGTATACCGGCTGATGTGCCCTTTTTTAAATACGATTGGAAAAAAGAATCCTGGAACCTATTCTTTGTGCTCGGGATTTTTTTCGGTGGAATGATTGCCGCCAGTTTTATGCTTAATCCGGCTGAAATAAAAATTAATCCCAATCTGAAAACCGAACTGGCAGGCTATGGAATTACAGACTACAGCAATCTGGTTCCGGTCCAACTGATGAATTTTGAAAGTCTGCTGACCCTCAGAGGGTTTATTACGATGGTCGTCGGTGGGTTTTTGGTGGGCTTTGGAACCCGGTATGCAGGAGGATGCACCAGTGGACATGCAATCATGGGACTTTCCAATCTGCAATGGCCTTCCCTGGTAGCAACGATCTGTTTTATGATGGGAGGTTTTTTTATGGCAAATATTATTCTGCCGGTGATTTTATCCCTATAAGTATAATTTTAAAGAGCATTTGAAATAATGATAAAAGAAAATGATAAAAGCTGTCAGAATACTGCTGGTATAAATGAAAGTAATACTAACCGTCAATGGTACTATAACCTGAAATATCTTGTTGCGGGTATCTTGTTCGGAATTATTTTTGTGAAAGCAGAAGTGATCAGCTGGTTCAGAATACAGGAAATGTTCCGGCTGCAGTCCTTCCACATGTACGGAATCATTGGAAGCGCAGTGCTGGTAGGAACGGCTTCCGTATGGATTATTAAAAAATTTAATATAAAAACAATAGATGGCGAACCTATTACAATCACTCCTAAAAAATTTAATAAGGGCCAAATTTATGGCGGATTAATATTTGGCTTTGGATGGGCTGTTACAGGAGCCTGTCCGGGTCCGCTCTTCGCTCAGATCGGGACAGGAGCGTTGGCTGTATCGGTTACACTTTTGAGTGCCATTGCAGGAACCTGGGTGTATGGATATTTTAAAGATAAACTGCCCCATTGATCATAATAAAGGGATTTCATATTCAGGTGTAATTTTGTGCTTCATAGAATGTCAGTTTCCTGGCCACAGGACATAAAAAAGCCGTTTTTTTTATTCTAAAATTCCAAAAAGACTGTAGATGATTCTTCTACAGTCTTTTTAGTTTTTGTAACCGCTGGAAAATTGCTAATTTGTAAGCCTAATAAACCTGACATGCAAAGTAGACGAAACTTTATAAAAAGAACAGCAGCAGCTTCTCTTGCACTTGCTGTAAACCCTTTAGAATTAATAGCTTCTGAATTTCCGGAAAACAATAAATTTGAAAATAAACCCATTGTACTTTCTACCTGGAATTTTGGATTAAAAGCCAATGAAGAAGCATGGACTATTCTCGGAAAGGGAGGAAAAGCCTTAGATGCAGTTGAAAAAGGTGTTCGTCTTGTAGAATTAGACCCCAAAGAAAGAAGTGTCGGTTATGGCGGCCGGCCGGACAGAGATGGCAGAGTCACTCTGGACGCCTGTATCATGGATGAAAATTATAACATAGGTTCAGTAGCATGTCTGGAACATGTGAAAAATCCAATTTCTGTAGCCAGAGCCGTCATGGAAAAAACGCCTCACGTTATGCTGGTAGGAGATGGAGCCTTACAGTTTGCCCTTTCACAAGGCTTTAAAAAAGAAAATCTTCTTACCGCCGAATCAGAAAAAGAATGGAAAGAATGGCTGAAAACCAGTCAGTATAAGCCCATTGCCAATATTGAGAATCACGATACCATAGGAATGATAGCTTTAGATGCCCAGGGTAACCTTTCCGGAGCCTGTACAACCAGCGGAATGGCCTTTAAAATGCACGGCAGAGTAGGTGATTCCCCGATAATCGGAGCAGGCCTGTTTGTAGATAATGAAGTAGGGGCTGCTACGGCAACCGGTCATGGCGAAGAAGTGATAAGAACAGTAGGAACACATCTTGTTGTTGAGTTGATGAGGCAAGGCAGAAACCCGCAGGAGGCTTGTAAAGAAGCGGTAGACAGAATTGTAAAAATTACTCAAAGAAGAAACAAAAATTTAAAAGATATTCAGGTTGGTTTCATTGCCATCAATAAAAAAGGAGAATATGGTTCTTACTGTATTCAGGACGGGTTTAATTTTGCCGTTTATGATCAGAAAGGGAACCGTCTTGAAAAACCGGAATTTGCTTTGAAATAAGCTGAGATCAAAATAATAATATTCTTATAACCAATTCATAACAAATATTAGATTAAATAGAACGGACTTTAGCCCGGGTACCCATTTACATCAGAATATATGAAAAAAACGATAATAGCTTCCTTATTTTTAATTGTAGCATGCAAGCAGGAAAACAAGGAGAAAGCAGTACAAACCAAGCCTCAGGTGAAAGAAAATGTAGTTGTAGAAAATAAATCCAGGGATTCTGAAGAAGCAAAAAACTGGCTGGAGAAAAACATTGAAGAGTATTTCAAAGATGACCTTGGAAATGAGGAAAAGAATATGCAGAAAATGACAACCAGAGATTATTTTGATTATAAAACAGATGCAATGAACGTTGATCTGGATGTAGATGGCAGTCTCACTGAAAAGGAGTTTCAGGATAAATGGAAAGATAAGTTTGATACGTCAAAAGCCGGAACAGGTGTTGGATTCTTAATCACAGGACAGGATTGGAATGAGATAAAGGTAACAAAATGCCAGCTGATTTCTGACGGTGATAACAGTTATTTATTTGACGTTATACTTACCGATAAAGAACTAAAAGCTGAATACCCGGTTAAAGTGAAGATTATAAAAGAAAACAGCTCCTTTTTAATTGCAGACGTAGTACAGTAAGAGCCGAAATAGAATTAAAATATACAGAAATTAAAATGCCAAAAATAGAAATAGCCTGCTTTAATCCTGAGTCAGCGATTATTGCTTTCGAAAATGGAGCAGACAGAATAGAATTATGTGCTGGTCTCAGTGAAGGAGGAACCACTCCGGAATTTGAAACCACAAAGAAACTTCGTGACAAAATAGATATCCCGATTTTTGTAATGATTCGTCCACGGGGAGGTGATTTTACCTATTCAGAAACAGAATTTGAAAAGATGAAAAACGATCTGGTTCATTTAAAGACTCTTGGTGTTGATGGTTTTGTTTTCGGCATTCTGGATGAGAATGATGAGGTCAGTATGCAACAGAATAAAGCTTTGATAGAGCTTGCTGCGCCGCTTCCCTGTACCTTTCATCGTGCTTTTGACAGAGCTAAAACACTGGAAGATTCCTTAGAGAAAGTCATGGAATGTGGTTTTAAAACAATTCTTACGTCAGGTCAGAAACCCAATGTATCTGAGGGAAAAGGAAACCTGAAAAAACTGGTTGAACTAGCCGGTGGAAGAATAGAAATTCTTGTAGGAGGCGGTCTCCGTTCCTCAAATATTGAAGAATTAAGAGCGTTTACAAAAGCGGATTATTTCCACTCTTCTGCTATTACAGATGGCGGTGCTTTTGCCAATCCTGATGAGGTGGTTGCCCTTAAGAATAAATCATAAAACAAAACATACGATTGGAATTCAATCCGGTTTTTTCATTCACAGGCATTAGCCTATCTGAAACGAAATGACATACTGCATAATTTTAACGGTAGACCAATTAAGGACGGAGTCCACAGCATTGTAAACAAACTATTGATGAATAAAATACTACTTTTTGCGTTGCTTTTCAGTCAGAATATCATTTTTGCACAATTTTCAGAAAGAAGCTTATCCTCCGAAAACTGGCAGTTCAGAAACCCGAAGCAGAAAAACTGGTTTCCGGCCAAAATACCGGGAACTGTTCATCTGGACCTGATGAATAATAAACTGATTCCTGATCCTTTTAAAGATGAAAATGAAAAGAAAGTACAATGGGTAGAAAATGAAGACTGGGAATATCAGACTACCTTCAGCGTTTCGTCACAGGAACTAAAGAAGGAAAATATAGATTTGATTTTTAACGGACTTGATACCTTCGCAGAAATTTACCTGAATGGAAAACTGTTGAAAAAAACAGATAATATGTTTAGGAAATGGAAGGTTCCGGTAAAAAACTATCTGATAAAGGGAGATAATCTATTGCAAATCAATTTTAAGTCTGCTGTCAGTACCGGAAAAGAGCTGGCAAAAGCAGTTCCCTTTACAGTGCCTGAGTCACCAAGAAGTTTTGTAAGAAAAGCACAATACCAGTTTGGCTGGGACTGGGGACCAAGGCTTGTAACAGCAGGAATATGGAAAGATATTAAGATTGAATACTGGAATACCGCGAAAATAGAAACCCTGAAGATTGAGCAGAAGAATATAGCCGATAAAAAAGCAGACCTGGCTCTTCATACTTCAATTGTGGCAGGCAAAGCAGGGAGATATAACCTTATCTTGAACGGTAAAGAGAATACCATTTCATTGAAAAAAGGACAAAACAGGATAGATATCCCTTTTACCATTCATAATCCAAAACTTTGGCAGCCAAACGGAAGAGGTGAACCCTATTTGTATGATATACAGGTTTCCTTACTCAAAGAGGCAAAAGTACTTTCAGAAAAGAACCAAAAGATGGGTTTAAGAACAGTAGAGCTGATTCAGGAAAAAGATTCAAACGGAAAATCCTTTTCCTTTAAGGTGAATGGAAGCCCACTCTATATCAAAGGGACAAACTGGATTCCTGCAGATAGTTTTTCACCAAGAATTACGAAAGAAAAATACCAAAAGCTGATCAAAGATACCAAAGATGCCAATATGAATATGATTCGTATTTGGGGAGGCGGGATTTATGAAGATGATGAATTTTACAAAGCCTGCGATGAAAACGGAATTTTGGTGTGGCAGGATTTTATGTTTGCAGGAAGCTTTTATCCCTCAGATGAAGAATTTTTAAACAATGTAAAAGAAGAAGTGAAAGATCAGGTGAACAGACTTCAGAACCATCCGTCCATAGCCTTGTGGTGTGGAAATAATGAGATTGATGAAGCGATTGTCAACTGGGGATATCAGAAGCAGTTCAGGTATTCAAAGAACGATTCACTACAGGTTTGGAAGGATTATAAAAAGCTGTTTCATGATGTTATTCCTGCTGCCTTAAAAGAAAATCTTACCGCAGATAAAAATATCTATTGGCCAAGTTCTCCATCAATCGGGTGGGGGCATAAAGAAAGCCTTACAGAAGGAGATTCTCACTATTGGGGAGTCTGGTGGGGAGAACAGCCCTTTGAGATTTATAACGAGAAAGTAGGACGCTTCATGTCTGAATATGGCTTTCAGGGAATGCCTACCCTTGAAACTGCCAAATCAATGTTTTCCGGTACTCCGGAATTAAGGGTGGAAAACTCAACGGTCAAAGCTCATGAAAAACATTCCAGAGGCTGGGATATTATTAATGAATACTTAAAGCGTGATTACAAAATCCCCACTGACTTTGTGAAATACAATTATGTTTCCCAGCTGCTGCAGGCCCGCGGAATGCAGATTGCCATTGAAGCTCACCGCCGTGCAAAGCCTTACAATATGGGAACTTTATATTGGCAGCTCAATGACTGCTGGCCCGTGGTTTCATGGTCTTCCATTGATTATCTTGGGAACTGGAAGGCATTTCACTATCAGGCTAAAAGAAGCTTTGAACCTATATTGATATCCGTAGCAGAGACTGATAAAAACTATGATATTTACTTTATAAGTGATTTGCTTAAAGATTTGAAGTTCAGTTTAAAAATAGAATTGATTGATTTTGAAGGGAAAAAGCTTTGGGAGAGCAGGAAGTCCGGTGACCTGAAGGCAGATGCCAGTGAAAAAATATCGAGCATTACAAAATCACAGTTAGTCCAATTTGACACATCAAAAGCTGTTTTAAAAATCACCTCTGAAAATGATTTAAAATATGAAAAACTGTTCTTTTTTAATAGACCAAAAGATTTAAAACTTTCAAAACCTGACATTACAATCAGAAAAATATCTCCGGTGGAGATAGAAGTATCTGCAGATGTTCTGGCAAAAGATGTTTATCTGATTGGAAATACTCATTTCAGTGATAATTTTTTCGATCTCCTGCCTGGATCATCCAAGAGAATTACCCTTTCAAAACCTTTAGAAAAAGTTGAAGTGATGAGCCTGTGGGAAGTCATGAACAACTAAAATTATTTCCGGATTTTAGGCTTCTGGAAATCTGGAAGGGTTGATATGTAAAAGAAACTTTTACTAACCCCCTATTATTCCTGCTTTAATAGAAATCATACCCGAGAAAATATAAATTTTACTCTTCCAACTCAAAAATCAGCCGTAAATTTGCATCATATTTCTTTATAGTTATGGTAAATTTTGTTCTGATTGCAGTTTGCATTATTGCAGGAATGATATTCAAAGCAACAAAATCTATCCACCCTGATGCCCACAAGGGGATCAATACCTGGATTCTTTATCTTGCTCTTCCGGCAGTTTCTTTTAAATACCTGCCTAAAGTAAAATGGACAACGGAAATGCTGTTTCCTATTGCAGCTACTTTTTTAATTTCTGTATTTTGTTTCTTCTTTATGATGTTTTACAGCAAGCGCAAGGGGTACTCAAGGCGTTCAAGAAGCAGTTTAGAACTGGCAAGTGGTTATAGTAATACTTCTTTCATCGGATTTCCTCTGATCAGTGCTTTTTATGGAGAAGGGCTGCTGAGTATTGCCATTATCTGTGACCAGACTATGTTTTTTGCCCTTTCTACATTAGGAATTATAGCAGCTGTAAAAGGAGGAAGCAGATCAGGTAAGGTAAGTGCTGTATTTATTTTAAAAAGACTGGTAACCTTTCCACCGTTAGTGGGCTGTATCTCTGCTTTAGTGTTGTCACAATTTATAGATTTTACAGCTGCAGAGCCTTTCTTTGATAAGCTAGCTGCCACAGTAAGCCCCTTAGCTTTATTTTCAGTTGGACTGCAGCTAAAATTTAACGGATGGAAAAAACTGATCCCGCAAATGTCTATGTCTATGCTTTATAAATTGATTCTGGCTCCGGCAATCGTTGTGGGACTGGCTTTATTATTTGGCATCAAAGGGGATATTGCAAAAATTACCATCTTTGAAGCAGCAATGCCTACCCTGATTACTTCAAGTATCATAGCAGAGCAGTTCAGACTCAATACAAAACTTATCAACCTGATCATTGGTGTCAGTATTATTGTAGGATTTTTTACTTCTGCGTTTTGGTATGAGGTGACTCAGCTTTTATTTTAGCTTAAAGTCATAAAGGAAAATGGAGTCAATATTATTCTGCCACTGTTCAAGAGAAAGACTGTTGCTTCCAACGGGCATAATGGAGGTTGAAGAATATAAAGGAGATCCTTTTAACCTGATTTTAGCTTTAAAAGTCATTTGCTTTCCGGTTTTTTGTACTGTTTTAAGTATGAAATACGGATTATTCATCATTTGTGCTTCACAAAAGGTAAATTCAATACTGTTATCAGTTATTTTATCTTTTTCAAAATTTTTCAGAACTTTCATCATATCCGGTTTATCACTGATACTTTGTTCATCAGTAATTTCAAAACCATTGATAGTATTACCTTCTATATGAGTTTTTAGGAGCAGTTTTTTTCCAATTGGAATTGTTATCTCAGTCTTTTTTATAGCTGTTTTTTCCTGTGCCTGAATAATTAATAAAAGAAACAGGAAGAACAGAGACAATACTTTTTTCATGGTTATAAAGTTTTAATTGAAAATATTGGTTTTTAAAAGAACGATAAAAATATAAATAATTGCAATTCTGTGAAGAAAAATCTAATTTTACACTTTAAAAAATTCCCTTGCAATACGCTCAAATTGTTTTACCACTGAACCTGAAAGGATCTTTTACCTATAAAGTTCCTGAAGAACTGATATCTGAAATACAACCCGGAATGCGGGTATTGGTACCGTTTGGAGGAAAGAAGATTTATACAGGAATTATATTTGAACTTCATAACAATGCCCCTGAGAATTTTGTCGCAAAGGATGTGATCAGTATGCTGGATGATAAGCCAATCCTTCCTGAGGAACAGATTCGTTTCTGGAACTGGCTTTCGGACTATTATCTGTGTAGTCTTGGGGAAATTTACAGGTTTGCTTTTCCTTCCTCATTAAAGCTGGAAAGTGAAACCTATCTAAAACTGAAACCAGGTGCTGTTATTGATTTTGAAAATCTGGATGTGAGTGAAATGTACCTTATTCAGGCACTGGAAGTTCGGCAGCTGATTAACCTTACAGATATTGAGGCTTTTATTCCTAAAAAAGAGATTATTAAAACCATCAACTCACTTATTGACATGCAGTATATTGAGATTGATGAAAAAATTGCTGAAAAATATAAAGCGAAAGAGGTTTCCTATGTAAAAATTAATGATGAGGTTTTGAGGAACCAGAATCTTACAGAAATTCTTTTAAAACTTAATAAAGCTCCCAAACAGAAAGATCTTTTCCTTTTGATTCTGGAAAAACAAACAGAACATCCGGATATTCATATTAAGAAAGCCGGACTTTTTGAAGATGGTTACTTTGGAAGTTCTCACTTCAAAGCGCTTGCAGATAAAGGCTTTGTGGAGGAATATTATATGCAGAAGGACCGTATAGAAAGCTATGAAGGAGAGATTGAAGAACTTGAAGAACTTTCCGAACAGCAGAAAATAGCTAAATCCGAAATTGATGAAGCCTTTGAAGAGGGGAAAAATGTTCTGCTTCACGGAGTAACTTCGTCTGGAAAAACCCATATTTATTTAGAGAAAATAGAAGAATGTATACAACAGGGAAACAATGTACTGTTTTTACTTCCCGAAATATCTCTTACTAAACAGATCACCCAGAGATTAGAAAAAAAATATGGCAGGCAGTTGGGATTCTACCATCAGAAGCTGACTGATTTTGAAAAGGTGGAAGTATGGAGAAGAATTAAGCAGAATGATATCCGTGTTCTGATTGCTACCCGTAATGCTTTGTTTTTACCTTATCAGAATTTAGGTTTGATTGTTGTAGATGAAGAACACGATTCTGCATACAAACCAAAAGAAGTATCTCCTTATTTTAATGCTAAAGATGCAGCATTGGTATTGGGAGGGCTTTATAAGGCGGGAGTGATCCTTGGATCTGCAACCCCTTCTGTGGAAAGTTATTACAGAGCCCGAAAAGATAAGATAAAATACGTATTCCTGAATGAAAGGTTCGGGGAGGTCAGTCTGCCGGAATATGAACTTATCAATTTCAAGGAAGCTCACGAGTCTAAAAAAGTTTCCGGCAATTTCTCTTTAAGGCTTATTGAAGAAATAAAGAAGACAGTAGACGAAAAAAACCAGGCTATTGTCCTTCACAACCGTCGTGGCTATTCTAATGTAATAGAATGTGAAAGCTGTGGATATGTGAACTATTGCTCCAATTGTGATGTGGTGATGACTTACCATAAGGCAGCTAACGAGATGAAATGCCACTACTGCGGACAAAAAGCTTCAAAACCTAAGACATGCCCTAAATGCCAATCCGAAAATTTAAATGAAAGAGGCGTTGGAGTAGAGCAGATTCATGAAGAAGTTTCTAAACTTTTTCCCGAAAATGAAGTGGATAGAATGGACATAGATTCTATGCGTAAAAAATTTGCTTACGAAAAGCTGTATGAAAAGATAGAAGATAGAGAGACTGATATCATTGTAGGAACACAAATGATATCTAAAGGACTGGATTTTGACCATATTGAACTGGTAGCGATTCCAAAAGCAGATTCTATGCTGTATGTACAGGATTTCAGGGCAGAGGAAAGGGCCTATCAGCTGATCACACAGGTTTCCGGAAGAGCAGGAAGAGTATCCGGAAAGGGAAAAATTCTGATTCAGACTTATAATCCTGAACATTCCGTATTTCAGCTTATTAAGATGAACAATCCGGCGAAGATCTATAAATACATTCTTACAGAGCGCCAGAAATTTCACTATCCGCCATTTACTAAGCTTATTATGATTGAGCTGAAGCATATCAGAGATGAAAAGGTAGACCGTGCTTCTCAGTTTCTGGGATCTATCTTAAGAAAATATCTGCCGGAAGATTGTATTTTGGGACCGGAAAGGGCCCAGATTGCAAGACTGAATAATGTATATCAGTTTCAGATTTTGCTTAAGCTACCGAGGGGTAAAAATTATGAGAAGTTTAAGGATCTGGTTTTGATAAGTCTAAAAGAATTTGACGAAATCACTGCTTATCAAAGCGTTAAAAAAGGGGTTTTTGTGGATTTTTAACAATTTTTAACAAACTTTACAGTCTTTTATAAGCTGGCTATAGGCTTTTGTATGACAATAATTTCTACTTTTGGACGTTGATTAAGTGTTTGGCTTTTTTATTGAATGATTTAACTTATCATTTTTTATAGAGTCAAAACTATAGAACAAAAAGAAGATAGATGGTAAATTACAGAAAATATATTTCAAGTGTAGCGGTGTTGGCTTCCGGTTTTTTCCTGGCTCAGTCTACCGTTTCTACCGTTCTTTATTCTCAGAATTATGACAATCAGAAAAGCAGTTTACATCTGCCCTCACCGGTTAGTTCGGTGGTGGAAAAAGCTGTTTTGTCAGCAAAAGAACTTGTAGATATTAATGTAAACACAATGATGGCAGATCCTGTGCTGAAAAATGCAAGCTGGGGATTCGTTGTGTATGATCCAAAAACGAAGAAAGTAATCTCTTCGTACAATGAAAATACTCCTTTGGTTCCGGCTTCTACTACTAAATTATTGACTACAGAAACCGCAATGAATCTGTTGGGCGAGAACTACCGCTGGATGACCCAGCTGGAGTATTCAGGAACTGTGGATGAAAACGGAGTTTTAAATGGGAATCTTTATGTAATTGGAAGCGGGGATCCTTCGTTAGGAACCAACAAAGCAGGAGCTTCATCTTACAGAGACATTATCTCAGATTTCATAGGAGGTGTTTCAAGAGAGGGAATCAAAAAGGTAAATGGTGATATTATCATTCAGACAGCGCTTTTCAAAGGCAATATTTCAATGCTTCCGGAAAATGTTGTATGGTTGGAAAACAATAATTACTACCTGCCTGCAGGAACAACTCGTGGAATAAACCCTGCAAATGAAAAACTGATCGTTAAAAAAGGAGGTTTCTCTACAGAAAAGAAATTTTTCTACGTTTCTCCTTATGCCCATCAGATGGTATATGCTGAAAAATATGAAGGAGACGGAGTATTGACAACCAAACTTCCGGATGCACCGGCTTACCTTGCTAATTCTTTCAGAACGACTTTGGTAAAAAGCGGAATCCCTGTTACCGGAAAGGTAACTCCAAAAATGACAGATGCAGCACCAGAGAACAGAAAAATGCTTTCAGCGTATCAGTCTCCCACTTTAGGTGATATTATTTATTATACAAATCAGCACAGTGACAATTCATTAGCTGAGTCTTTGCTGAAAACTGTAGGATTCCAGAAAATAGGTGATCAGACTTCAGAATCGGGAAGAATAGTAGTAACAGGACATCTGAAAGATGCCGGCTTTGACATGTTGGGCCTTAATTACATTGATGGAAGCGGGCTTTCAAGAAGTAATAATGTGACTCCTATTTCTCAGGTGAAGTTTCTAACTTCCTTAATGGATCAGAAGTATTACAGGTCTTATCTCACTTCTTTGCCAATTGGCGGACAGTCTGGAACTTTGAAAAGAATGTTCATCGGAGGAGGTAATGGTCAGATATTTGCTAAAACGGGAACTTTAAACAAAGTAAAAACACTGGCGGGTTATCTAAAAACCAATTCCGGAAAAACATTGGTTTTCTCCCTAATGGTCAATAATTATTCCGGATCAGTAGATATGGTGAAGAAAAGAATGGAGAAAATTCTTGAACCGGCACTGGAACTTTAATTTTTTTTTATTTTATATATTATAATAGCCTTTTAATCATTGATTAAAAGGTTTTTTTTATATTTGGTTAAATATTTTCTAAGCATGACAAAATTGTACCTTTTGATATTGGGATTTTTGATATCCCAACCGTTCTACGGCCAGAAACAGGATCAAAACATTGATATGAAAGGTTTGATTGAAAAGGAAAAGAAGTCCTTTACTCACAAAATGAATATAGGGAACGTGAATGCCAATACCCTGAATTATGACCTGCAGTACCAAAGAATGGACGTTACCCTGGATCCGGCAGTTTATAATATTTCAGGTTCTGTAACTTCTCACTTTAAACCTACACAGAATATGGGAAGCATTTATTTTGACCTTTCCAATACACTGACGGTTTCGCAGGTGAAATATCACGGATCGAATATCACCAGCTTTCAGCAGCTTTCCACAAAGGAATTAAAGATTGATTTTCCGGCATCTATTCCGGCCAATACATTAGATTCTCTTACTATATATTATTCTGGAGCCCCGTCTACAGGTAATGATGCTTTTAAAACAAGCCTTCAGGGAGGAATACCTGTTCTTGCGACTTTAAGTGAGCCCTATGGGGCACAGGACTGGTTTCCTACCAAGCAGAGTATGAATGATAAAATTGACCGATTTGATTTTAAAATTACAACACCTCAAAACTATAACGTAGCAGCCAACGGGAAACTGATGTCAGAAACTTTTCCTACAGGAAGTACAAAGCTTACCTTCTGGAGAACGATGTATCCTACACCCGCTTATCTGATTGCACTGGCTATTACTAATTTTGTTAAACTGACTGATACAATCGGAAACCCTCCGTTTCCTTTTGTCAACTATGTCTATCCATCTACCAGTTCCAATGCAACAAGTATGGCGAATATTACCTGGACAAAGCAGGTAATGAATACTTTTGAGACCTATTTTGGTGAATACCCGTTCCGTAACGAAAAATACGGTCATATGGAATTTATGTATGGAGGAGGAATGGAGCATCAAACGATGTCTTCTCTGGGAGGCTGGAGTAAAACTCTTATTGCTCATGAGCTTGCCCATCAGTGGTTTGGAGATAAAGTTACCTGCGGGGCATGGAATGATATCTGGCTGAATGAGGGGTTTGCCACTTTTGGAGAACACTTGGCCAATGAAAAACTACTGATGCCCAATACAGATTTTATGAATTACCTGAATGGGCAGATCAGTTATATTACCGGAAGTCCCGGGGGAAGCGTTTATGTTCCGGATAGCGGACTTTCAAGTATCAACAGAATTTTCGACAGCAGGCTTACTTATGCAAAAGGAGGTTATGTTCTGAGAATGCTGAAGTGGATCTTGGGAGATGCCGCTTTTTACCAGGCGCTTAAAGAATACCATGCAAGGCCTGCTCTTGCTTACAATTATGTAAGGACTTCAGACTTTAATACTTCATTACTTCAGTCTACAGGAAAAGATTTTACTGAGTTTTTTAATGATTGGGTGACTGGCGAAGGATATCCTACTTATGCTATCAAATGGCAGCAATCTGGAACTCAGACTTTGTTTAAAGTTAGTCAGACACAAAGTAGTCCTACTGTCAGTTTTTTTGAAATGCCTCTACCTGTTAAAGTAATCGGAACGGCTGGGCAAACTGCTTATTTGGTGCTTAATAATACTTCCAATAACCAATACTTCCAGGAGTCTGTATCTTTCCCGATTGCAAGTGTTCAGTTTAATTATGAATACCAGATTCTGGAAAAAAACTCTACCGTGACTCAGGATAATACATTAAGCATATCGTCAGTTGAGAAAGATAACTTTGGCTTATATCCGAATCCTGCAAAAAATGAATTATATATAAAGGGAATTAATAAGACTGTTGAGTTTTCCATTCATGCTCTTGATGGAAAACTGGTAGGAAAAGGAACGTATCAGCCGGGTAAGGCAATAGGAATCTCAGAATTGGTTCCGGGCGCTTATATTTTTACGGTTGATGAGAAAAATATCAAGTTTATTAAACATTAATGATTTCTGACAAGCCCCTTATTGGGTATAATATTCTTGATTGATAATTATAAACGAAGCTTTCATATTTGAAAGCTTCGTTGTTTTTTGATTGATCTGTTGGCCTTTCTAACAGCTTTTCGTACTTTAAAATCAAACCATTTCTGTCTAAATACATTTCGCATTACATTATCAAAATGTCTGATCAGAACAAGGTTTTTAAAACCTCTCCATTTTTCAAGCCATCCTGAAGGCAGGGCTCTGATAGAAACAGAATAACCTTCCGTTTCATATTGTATATAATGCCACCATCCGGAAGGAATATAGAGGGTTTCTCCCGGTTTAATAACAGCTTCATAGCCGTTTACATATTTTAATCCCGGAAATTCCGCATAGTCAGGCTCTTTAATATTAGTAATGCTATGAAAATTATAGGGAAGTTTGTAAAGTAAATCAGACTGTTCCCAAGGGAAAAGCCATATTTTTTTGATTCCCTGAAACTGGGTGATAAAAACGTGAGACATATCAATATCAACATGGTTTCTGGTAATTGAACCCTCGCCTCCGAAGAACATAAAAGGAAGCCATTTTAAAATTTTTCCTTTTGTAACATCATTATAATGAATATCATTTTTAAGCTCGGGTTTAATGGTTAATAAATTAAATAAGAAAAGGCGGTGCTCGGTAGGAGAGGAGGTAATCAAATCAAGATACTCTGAAAAAGTGCTTTGTCCTATCGGTTTGCTGGCTACTCGGTCCAGTGATTCAATCTCGCTACCGTAAATGTTGACTTTATGTTCGCCTGCAATTTCTTTAAAATAATCATAATTCCACTTTTTAAAAGCAGGACTTTCCGGATCTGCAAAATCTTGTAGAATAACCGGAATTCTTGGCTTCATATGTTTCTTGATAAAGGTTTCGGGACTTATTTTTTTTATTTTCTGTGCCGGAACTAATTTCATACGTTCAAATTTTAAACAAATATAGATATTATCCTACTAAAATTATAGACTAATGTCGTTAAAACTGAATATAGCACCAATTTTTTAGAATTAAACATATAAAAGGTTTTATTTTGCGGCCTTTTTAGTAAATTAGCACATCTAAAAAATTACTAAAATGATCTCTGAAAAATACCTTCAACATTTACAGAATGAACTTCAGAATATTGAGAGTGACGGACTTTACAAAAAAGAAAGAATCATCACTTCTCAGCAAAGTGCAGAAATAGAAGCTAATGGTAAAAAGCTATTGAACTTCTGTGCGAATAATTATCTGGGATTATCCAACAATCCGGAAGTAATGAAAGCTTCTCAGGATATGATCCAGTCTCATGGGTATGGAATGTCTTCTGTACGTTTTATCTGTGGTACACAAGATATTCACAAGGATTTAGAGAAAAAGATTGCAGATTTCTTAGGTCTTGAAGATACAATTCTTTATGCAGCGGCATTTGATGCGAATGGTGGAGTTTTTGAACCATTATTTACAGAAGAAGATGCTATTATTTCAGATGAATTGAATCATGCTTCTATCATAGACGGAGTTCGTCTTTGTAAAGCCGCAAGATACCGATATAAAAATAACAATATGGCTGATCTGGAAGCTCAGTTAATTGCAGCTTCTGAAAAGAATCACCGTTTCAAAATCATCGTTACAGACGGAGTATTCTCTATGGACGGGATTGTTGCAGACTTAAAAGGAGTTTGTGATCTTGCTGATAAATATGATGCTTTGGTAATGGTAGACGACTCTCATGCAACAGGATTTATTGGGAAAACAGGCCGTGGTACTCATGAAGCAAATGAAGTAATGGGAAGAGTAGATATTATTACTTCTACATTAGGAAAAGCTTTGGGTGGTGCCTTAGGAGGATTTACTTCCGGTAAAAAAGAGATCATTGATATGCTGAGACAGCGTTCAAGACCGTATTTGTTTTCAAACTCTTTAGCTCCAGGAATCGTAGGCGCTGCTTTGAAGGTATTGGATATGATCTCTGACGATACATCACTTCGTGATAAAGTAATGGAAAATGCAGACTATTTCAGAACAGAGATGAAAGCAAAAGGCTTTGATATTCCGGACGGAGATGCTGCGATTGTTCCTGTGATGCTTTACGATGCTCCGCTTTCTCAGAAAATGGCTGAAAAGCTAATGGATGAGGGAATCTATGTAATTGGTTTCTTCTACCCTGTAGTACCGAAAGGAAAAGCAAGAATCAGAGTACAGTTATCAGCTGCTCATACCAAAGAACATCTGGATAAAGCGATTGCTGCTTTTGAAAAAGTAGGAAAAGAATTAGGAGTGATCTCTTAATCGTTGAATTGGTCCAATCAATGAAAATATAATGTTCGGCTCGGGCAGCTTTGCTGCCCCGAGCCGAACTATTTTTTTATAGAACTCCATTTTAATTAGGTTTTCCTGATCAAAAGAAATTTATTTTTAACAATTATATAATAAGCTTATCTTTGCTGTTAATTTTTTCTGAATGCTTTATACAATAATCAAAGCGCTGCACATTATTTTTATGGTGAGTTATTTTGCGGGAATTTTTTATCTCGTGAGGATTTTCGTTTACTATAAGGATACCGATGAATTTCCGGGAGAAAAAAAGAAAATTCTTAGAGAGCAGTACACCTTTATGGCCAGAAGACTCTGGAATATCATTACCGTTCCGGCAGGAGTCATTATGACAGTATGTGGATTGGTCATGATCGCCTTAAATCCGGGGTTGATGAAAATGGGATGGTTTCATTTAAAACTTACCTTTCTTATCGGGCTTGCTATTTACCATTACTGGTGCTGGAAAAAAGTACTTCTTTTAAAGGTACTGAACGGAGACCCATTAGAAACTGCCAATATCAAACTGAGACAGGCGAATGAAATTGCGACATTCATTTTGTTTCTGGTCGTATTCACTGTTATTTTAAAATCAATGGCAATTGAATATTGGTGGCAATTAATTACAGGATTTTTCGTTCTTGTATTTCTGATCATGATGACCGTAAAACTTGTAAATAAAAATAAAAAAAACAAATAATTGTGGAGTAGGATATCTATCTTTTCTACACTTTACTAAAAAACTATGATTGCAATTTTAAAGAAAGAACTTTGGAGTTACTTTGGAAACTGGAGCGCATGGGTGATCATTGCCGCTTTCAGTTTGATAGCGACCCTTTTCCTGTTCTTTTTCGACAACGATTCTAATATTTTTGAGATCGGAATGGCCTCGCTGCAGAGCTATTTTGTATTGGTTCCATGGCTGCTGATGTTCATCATCCCGGCGCTTTCCATGAAAACTTTTGCTGAAGAACAGCAAACCGGAACATTGAACTGGCTTTTTTCACAACCTTTAAAAATTTCAGATCTGGTAACAGGAAAATTCCTTTCCGTATGGATCGTGGGGATTTTATGTCTGATTCCTTCTTTGATCTACCTTTATACGGTATATGTGTTAGGAGTTCCGGCAGGGAATATTGACCTTGGGATGACTCTTGGAAGTTACCTGGGGCTGATTATGCTCATTGCCGCATTTTCCGGAGTGGGAATTTTGGCATCTTCATTATCACAAAACCAGATTATGGCTTATCTTCTGGGTGTTTTCATGTGCTTCATTATGTACTTTGGAATCGAACAGCTGGCGAGCTACAAACTTCTGGGAGGAGCAGATTTTCTTCTTCAGAATATAGGATTTTATCAGCATTTCTTAGGCTTCACAAGGGGTCTTATTGATTTTAAGGATGTAGCTTATTTTATTCTGGTCATTGGAGCTTCATTAGTATTGTCCAATCATTTTATAAACAAAAAGAAGTAGAATTATGAAGAAGATCAATGCTAAATCTCCACTGGGAATTTTCTTATTTGTGATTGTTCCCCTTGTTATTATCCTGGCGTATTCAGGGATCAGATTAGACCTTACAAAAGAAAAAAGATATACTCTTTCCGACAGTACCATCAAAGTGCTGGAGTCTGTGAAAAAGCCTCTTACTGTTGAAGTGTATCTTGAAGGTGACTTTCCGGCGAGCTTTAAGCAGCTTCAGAGCGAAACGAAGTTCATGCTGGAAGAGTTCAGAAAAGTCAATTCAAAGATTGATTTTAAATTCATCGACCCGATTAAGACAAAAATGTCTCAGGATACCCTGATGGCGATGGGAATGGAACCTTCTATTCTTCCGGATATCAAAGATGGAAAGATCTCACAGATCACTCTTTTTCCCTATGCTGTTATTAAATATGGAAATGATGGGGCATCTATACCTTTGGTAGTACAGCAGGCAGGTATAGACGCAGATCAGCAGCTTACCAGATCAATTGAAGGTCTTGAATACAGCCTTGTATCCAATATTAAGAATATTGCAGTTGATAAGAAAAAGAAAATAGGGATTCTGGTAAATCATGATGAATTGAGTGCTGAAGAATTTCAGGGATTTGTGCATCTGGCAATGGAAAACTATGATGCAGGACCTATCATTCCTAAGAACCAGGCCGAACTTTCACTGGAAGATGTTCCTTTGCTAAAGCAGATGAGTGCTTTGGTGATTGCAAAGCCAAGAAAAGCTTTTACAGATAATGAAAAAGTAATCCTTGACCAATATATCATGAATGGCGGGAAAACGCTTTGGATGATTGATGCCGTAAATGCTGAAATGGATACACTGACAAGGTCTAAAAAAGTAATGCCTTTCCCGGTAGATATCAATATGACAGATTTCTTTTTCAATTATGGGATAAGAATCAATCCCGCTTTGGTAAAAGATGTTAAGAAGTTTGCTTTGCTGAGACTTGTAACAGGAGAAGTAGGCGGAAATCCCCAATATACAAGTCTGCCATGGCCATATTACCCATTGGGAATTGCTGAAAGTAATAATCCGATTACTAAAAATATTAATCCTGTAAAATTTGAATTTCCAACTTCTATCGATACGTTAGGAGGAAGAAAGAATATCAAAACAAAAGTTCTTTTCGAATCCAGTGAAAGAACATTGCTGAAACAGGTTCCGAATTATGTTGATCTGAAAGAAATTGCAAGCGTAGACAGCCTTGGGCAAATGGAAAAGCCAAGCACACCCAAAATCTTTGCTGTAGCACTGGAAGGGAAATTTAACTCTGCTTATGCATCAAGAATTGAAAGGAAATCTTATCCTGGATTTAAAGCTGCAAGTCCTGAAAATAAAATGATCGTTATTGCAGACGGAGATGTTGGAAGAAATAAAGTAATCAAAGGGAAACCGCTTCCGCTGGGAGTGGATCTGCTGACTAACGAACAATTTGGAAATGAACAGTTCCTTAGAAATGCATTAGATTATCTGTTAGATGACAGTAATCTAATGGAGCTGAGAAATCGAAATATTGAAGAACGACTTCTGGACAGGCACAGAATCACCGAAGAAAAAACCAACTGGCAGTGGTTGAATTTATTACTTCCGCTGGTGATTATAGGTTTGATAGGAGGGTTATTCTTCTGGTTGAGAAAGAAGAAATTTGAATAAAAAAAGAGAAGCGAAAGCTTCTCTTTTTTGTTTATATCCAGTGTGAAGCCTCTTTGCTTTCTTAGATTTTTTAGTTTTTACACAGTGACTTTTTATTTGTGCCTTTATATAAATATAGATAAAATGATTTTTTATCATTATCATTTAAAAAAATAGTGATTTCTTTCAGGAAATACCTATTCTCTAAAATCCGTATTTATACGCTAATAGCATTCTTTATTTCTCTCTAGTTTTGTATGATAAGTGTAAATAAATATCACAAAATCATACTATCATGCCAACAAAACGACATAACAGATTTCTCCTCCAAATGATGGATGGAGTAAGTAATTTACGAATTGTAATAACAGAACATAGCATTTCTTCAGGGGAGCCCTGGGAAAATATACCGGATATTATTCAGAAGTCCGGAAATACGTGGGAAATAGATGTTCAGGCGGGAAGGCATGGGACTGATACAGTTGCCCAATGGTTTAAAAATAAAATATCAGGTGGTAATGCCATTGGATGCAGTTCTAATGACGCATTGCCTGGCAAACTGAATTTTGCATTTACCTGTACACTGTCTTTTGATTATCAGAACAGACATTGTGAGTTATATGATATTCAAATAGGGCAGGGGCACAATTCAAAACTGGAAAATAACTGGTGGATTGGCAGCCGGAATCTTAAAAAAAATTCAGGAACTTATATTTTGGAAACGGGTGAGAATATTTATTTCAAATGTAATATTTTGGTTTCAGGAGTCAATCAGTTTTATTGCAAGTTTAATGCTTCTGAATGGATGGGTAAAGTGAATCAAAAAAACTCATTGAAAGCTTTGAGTATCCCGGGAACCCATGACTCGGGTACTTACAAAATTTCTTCTGCAGCCTTTGGAGCACGGTGTCAGAATTATGATATCCAGCAGCAGCTTGAGAACGGAATTCGTTTTCTGGATATCAGATTGGTAAATTCTTCATACTCATCTGACCCATTAAGTCTCTATCACGGTATTATCTCCTGTGATGTTACATTTGGTGAAGTATTGAATGCTTGTCAGACATTTTTGAAAAATCACCCTTCCGAAACTGTTTTAATGTCCGTCAATAATGAGAAAAGCGGACAGGATATTTCTGAAAATTTCATGTATTATCTTAAAAAATATAACGGTCTCTACTATCAGGGAAACTCTGTTCCGGACCTGGGACAGGCCAAAGGAAAGATTGTGTTTTTTTATAGATTTGATCTGAATACCGGAAACTCAGGAATAGATAAAAGCAAAGCAGGAGTGAGATTCGGACCCTGGAAAGATGATGTTACTTTTGAAAGTGAAAATGCACAAGGACAGAAGTTTTATATCGAAGATAACTATCAAAGTTATGACACCCATAAAAAAGTAAAGTATGTACAGGAAAATCTGGAAAGAGCTGTGAAAAAAGATTCGGCAAACGAGTCTATAATGTATGTGAGTTTTAACAGTATTGCCTTTGGAGCATTTCATCATACACCCTACCAGTACGCCTGGGGTGGAATAGGAGTAGATCCTGCTATGAATCCGTGGTTGAAGCAATACACAAATTATTCCGGGCAAAGGCGTCTGGGAATTATTCCTCTGGATTTTTATAACAATGGGGGAGGAAATCCCATTGAAACCGGGCTTGTTGAAAATATTATTAAGTCAAACCATTAATCAAAACAAAAAAGAGAAACTTGAACGTTTCTCTTTTTTGTTTTGATTAAATATTCTGTTAATTTTCCAATACAGGAATAATGTGATCCCATTTCAATTGTTTTGCATAGTCTAAAGCTGTTTTTCCATTTCCGGATAGAATATTTTTATCGGCTCCGGCCTTCAAAGCAACCTTTACAGTGGTGAGATTTCCTGCAATAGTCTCTCTGTGAAGAAGAGTCAGACCATGGTCGTCAATATTGAGGATTTCATCAGGATATTGTTGCAAGAACTTATCGAATTCATCCTTCATATTTTGGCTCATAGGATGTTCAATAAGGTTTTCAGGGTTTTCTTTCTGGTTATTAACCACCTGAATGTCGTTGAAGTCACCAAAGTCGAGCTGCCAGGCTTCATCATGATCCTTTCTTTCTGCCTCAGACATATCAGCACGCATTTTCTGAATCGTAAATCCACCGTAGGTTTTCGGAAGTACGGGTGATGATGATGAAAAGAGTTTGGAGAGTCCTTTAGGCTTCTGCACATTCGGAGTTATCGCAAAAAGCCAGTCGGTAAGATGACTTAAAGGGATCTCTACATAATCGCCCACCTGAATATTTTTAAGCTCATTAGGTTCATTGATCAGGTAGCCTTTGATACTGTTACCGTCAAAAAAAACTTCGTTGATCCACATATGCTCAGCAAGATTTTCTCCTGTCTGTTCATCCTGCTCTTCAAAAAGAGTCTTTACACAGGCTACATCAAGCCCGGGGATAATTCTTCTGTATTCCCACGATTGCTCACGCCAGAAATACTTAAAAGTATCCTGTGCTTTTTGATAGGCTTTAATCATTTCCGGGTCATTTCCGTCTGCAAAAAAAACTGGACTGTCTTCCATTATAATAAATTGTGATTAGGTGATAAAAAAATAATTATTTTTGATAGGCTTCCTTAGGTAATAATGTGGCGGTTCTGTAATAGCTGATGTCGGATGAAAATTGTTCCTGAAGATCCTGAAAGGTATCATAATCATAATGTTTCCAGTTTTCCTCGTGGTCAGGATCAGAAGTTTTGTCGATGGCAAGTTCCAGTTTCCCGTCTTCCTGATAGCTGCATTCTATCGCTGCATATATTTCTCCGCTTTGATCAGATGTATACCAGCATTTAACCGTTTTTTCAAGTTGGGGCTCGGCTGTTTCATTGTCAATAACCTGAGAGCATATAAAATTTTCAGGATCATCTGTTTTGAAGACAGTCTTTGATATTAAAGGCATATCATCTACAGAAAGCGAGTAAAGTTTGTTGGTAGAAATAATAAAATGACCGCTTGTTTCTCTTTTTTCAATATCAAAAAAGTCAGATTTTTCTTTCAGGTAATCCAGTACCTGTTCCTCGTTTTCGTGATCACTTAGAAAGTAGTTGATATTGTATATACTATCTTCACTGATGAATTCTATTTCTTTCAGGAAATCCGAACCTTTGTCATAGTAATACAGATGATATTCATTTAGCTTCGCAGCATTGCTTTTGGATATGACTTCTCCAAAAATGTTTTTGTACACTTTTTTCATTTTTAATCATGTTAGTTAGTTTCATTTATTAGTTTAAGTGGTATGAAGCAAAGATAAGTTTCTTTTTTATCTTATCCTTTAGTGTATATTAGTATAATTTTCATAAGGATTTCATATATCCTTTATAAAATCCTCATATTCGTAGTAAAACCTTTCAAATCCGTCCATTTTGTCGTAAAAGAATTCAAAAATTTCTTGCCATGTGTTTTTGTTAAATACTGATACACTGTGTTTTTCTACCCAGATTCTGCTAATAACTTTGCCATTTTCCAGGCTGTAATATTCTTCTTTATGAAACTCTCCGATGAAGTCTTTTAAAATATCTTCCAGCGACCAGATTTTTTCATAGTAAGCATTCCGGAAGATTTCATCTTTCATTTCAATATCTAACGATACTTCTACTTTTTTATTATCTGCAGAGAATTTGAATGCCATATCCTTGACTTTGGTATCATAGAGAATCCATTTTCTTGGAAAAGATTTTCCAAAAGCTGTCCAAAAGTCTTTTTTTAACTGCTGTGCTTCTTGTTTACTGAACATAAGACAAACATAATGATTTAATGGGAAAAAGGCAAAATTGTTGGGACAAAGAAAGCGGATAAGGGGACGTAATTTATTTTAAACCTTATTTAGCCAATTTATTACTCGTCATAAAAATAAAGTCTAATGAAATAAGATTCTGGAGAACCGTTTTTTGTTGCAATAAAAGGTGAGGGGAGTAGGGTTTTGTGTATAATGTGCTTATTTTCAATTTTTTATAGCTTCTGGTCTTCTTTATTTTTTCTACTTTTCTAACCTTTTTCAAATATTAAACAATTTTCTTACTTTTGCTGTAATGCTTTCAAAAAAATCTCAATATGCGTTTAAGGCACTTTCATATCTTGTAGAAAAAAGAAATGAAGGACCTATTCTTATTTCCGAAATCGCGGAACACAAAAAGATTCCTTTAAAGTTTTTGGAAAATATTCTGCTTGAACTGAAAAAAGCGGAGATTCTCGACAGTAAAAAAGGAAAAGGGGGAGGATATTTCCTCAAAGAAAAGCCTGAAAATGTAAAACTGGCCAAGATTATCCGTCTTGTAAACGGCCCTATTGCCATGCTTCCCTGTGTAAGTCTGAATTTCTATGAAAAATGTGAAGACTGTAATGAAGATCACTGCGGGCTCCATGATGTACTGATCGAAGTTAGGGATGCCTCTTTAAATATTTTAGAGAAAAAAACTTTAATGGATCTGGTTGACTAAACCTGATCCTTTTTTTTGAATTGATAGTCTATCTTTTTGGTAGGATAATTATTTTATCAGATATTTGCAATGCTTCAGCTTTATCTCATGCGGATAATGGATGAAGATGTAAATACACCGAAACGATATATTATATATGGTAATTTCAAGAAAAGTCCAGGTAAGGCTTAACTTACTTTTTGTAACCGTAGCAATTTTAGGTATTGCCGTATTTTCTATGTACGAATTAGGGTATCTGGATGAGCTTTTAAACATATTAGCCAAAGACAATTATATTTTCTACTGGATGCTGTTAGTAGGTGTTTTTGCAGAAATTGTTGCAGGATCTATGGGAATGGGCTACGGCGTAATTTGTACAACGACACTTTTACTCCTCAATATTCCCCCACATATTGTAAGTGCCAGTATTCATTCTGCAGAAAGTTTTACAACGGCTGCAGGAAGTGTAAGCCATATCAAACTTAAAAATGTAAGTAAAAACCTGGTTAAGAAACTGGCGATTCCTGCTGTTATCGGTGCCGTTATTGGAGCTGTTTCCTTAACATATCTGGGAGAATATTATGCCAAAATTACAAAAACACTTATTGCATTTTATACATTATATCTCGGGATACAAATCTTATCAAATGCTTTCAAAGGAAAACAAAGTAAGGCACTGAAAAGAAAAACAAACCTCACAAGACTTGGTATAATCGGTGGTTTTATAGATTCATTCGCAGGAGGAGGATGGGGGCCTCTGGTTACCGGAACCCTGATCAAAAATGCCTTTACCCCCAGATTTGCAGTAGGAAGTTCTACCGTAGCCAAGTTTATTCTGACTGTAACTGCTGCAGTTACTTTTTTCTTTACCCTTGGTATTCAGCATTGGAACATTATTCTCGGGCTTTTGATAGGAGGAATTATAACGGCTCCTTTTTCCGCTATGCTTACCGCCAGACTTCCTGTGAAGAAGATGTTTCTGATGATTGGACTTCTAGTGATTATCATGAGTTCCATAACTATTTATAAATCAGTTTTCAATTAAAAAACATGTTAAATGTTCAAAAATAAAAGCGTTAAAAATATATTTGGTTTTGAAAATATTCTACTTTTACATCACTAAATATTAGAACATGAATTTACATATCATTGCACTCTTTAAGTTTAATGAAAACTATCTGATGGATGCGGTAGAGCTGTTTCAGAACCTTGTGAAAGAAACAAGAAAGGAAGAAGGCTGCCTGCAGTATGACCTTATTGAAGATAAAGATAATAAGGGGACTTTTTTCCTTATTGAGCTATGGGAGAGTGTAGAACACCACAACAGACATATAGGGCAAGATCATCTGCTGGATTTCCGTAAAGATGCTTCCAGAATGATGGAGAGCTCGACGGAAGTTTATAAAGGATTTAAAATCTATTAAATAATATAAAAGGCGGTTTCAAGAAGTTGAAACCGCCTTTTTATTAGAAAAAATAGAAAGTATTAAAATAAAAAATTTATTTCACGATAAGCTTTTTCGTTTCCGAACTGCCTCCGTAAGTGATTTTTACAAGGTAATTACCTGAAGTAAGATGTGATAGGTTCAGATCTTGTTTGTAGAACCCAGCCTGGTTAGACAGTTCCGCGGAATAAACCTGCTTACCGGTAAGGTCATAAACTTCCACATTACCTTTATTGCCTGCTTTTTGTTTTACATCAAACAATACGGTAACATGTTTGTCAGAAGTTGTTGGATTAGGATAGATTCCGAAGCTTGCATTTTTACCTACCTCAGTGATACCTAATGTTTCAGTAATTTTTTTGTATTTGAAATACATATTTCCTGTAGTGGCTCCTCCGTTGGTTGTGAAGTACATTCTGTAGTAATCACTTCCTTTTTTAACGTAGTATACTACATCGTTTTTTACTGTTCCAATCCCTTTCCAGGAGTGCCCTACAGTTGTTATAGCAGATGAGAAAGCGGTACTTGCAGGTATGCTGTACGCAGCTGTCTGCTGTGTTTCCGGCTGTACCATGGCAACTTTGATATTTGGACTTTGAATAGCTCCTGAAAGAGGATACATCTGAAGACCATTGTAAAAAGTATAATATTTTGTAAATACCAGATCCCAGGCATTTTTGGAAGGTTCCATATTAGGAACTTTTGCTCCGGTGTCGAATGAGAAATAATTAAAGAAGGCATCATCAGTTCCGTTGGTAATTGTTCTGGTCTCCGTTTGCCCCCAGGTACTTCCGTTCCATTTAGAATACTTAAATGTATAACCTGCAAATGCGTCTAAAATTGCAAATTTGATATAGGCTCCGTTTGAGTATTTTAAAACAAAAATTGCTTTTCCATCAATATGATGATTTAATGTATTGTATACTCCCCATCCTGTTGCCGGAAGAAATGGATCAGTAATCGGTCCCTGTTCGAAGGCTCCCTGACTCAAATCTGTTGTCTGATCCGGGTTATAAAGAGGTGCTCCCCAAGAAGATTCATTACTTATACTGATAGTATCCCAGTCTGCCAGATTGGTTGAAGCTGCATATACTTCAATATCTTTAGCATCATTAATTCTTGATCCAAATGCAAAGTTTGAATTTCTATAAAAAGCAACATCCCATGTATTAGCAGGCTGAGGAACCATATTACCATCTTCCAGATTAACAAATACACGGTTTTGGTATCCGCTTCCCATAGACATATTTACTTGTGTATACCCTAATGCATCAGTTTGCGCTAAAACAGTCTGCTGAACCGTTAGAGCAAGCATCGAAGCCAAAAATAGTTTTGTTTTCATAATTTAATTTTTTTGAATCCTTATTTAGAATTATTCTACAAAAGTATATAATTATTTTTAATCAGTCTAAATAAAAACATGATTTTTGTCGTGTTCACTTTTGATATAAAGTTTTCGGGGAGAATAAATAAGTGTTAATCATCATTCTTACCACTGGTTATTATTATGATAGCGGCAGGACTATCTTTTCATAAAAAAAGCCGGCTGGAAATCTTCCAGCCGGCTTTATAAAGGTATATGATTGTGTAATAAACCTTATTTTTTGATGAACTTAGATTGTACTACTGATCCCTCTGCAGTTTCAATAAGAACATAATAAACTCCGGTTTGAAGTGTACTGATGTCAAATCTTTGTCCATTAAGCTTCCCTTCTGTAGCTTTCTGCCCGGTAGCAGAGTAGATCTGGATATTTTTTGGCGCTTTTGCTGTAACAAATTCCAATGCCGTGTTCTCTGAATTAACAGCAAATTGCAAAGCATTTTTCGTTTTAACATGATCAGAAACACCTAGTGTACCGCTGGCAGCAGTTAATACTACATCATCCATACGCAATGCCACGTGGACTGTAGATGCTGTGAACTTGAATGCGATATATTGGTATGAAGACTGTTGTACATTGAAAGTTGTCGTAGCATCTGTACTTGATGTAAGGTTTACAGTAGTTCCGATAGGAGTAAAAGTAGACATATCTGAAGGGCTTGCTACAAGACCAACTTCAAGAGTACCCGTTCCTCCTGGCGTACCACCAATAAGAGCCGAAGTGAATGATAAAGTCTGAGTACCATTTGGAGCAACAATTTGTGGAGTTATCAAATAAAATGCCTTACTTCCTGCAAAAAATGAATAAGCCTGAACAAAATTGTTCCCAGTTCCCGGTTCTACTGTAAGCATTGGTACCCAGCTAGGATTAGCAGGATTAGATGAAGCAGGAATTACTGTACTCCATCCATTTTGAGGTAATGATGCCGTACCGGTAGTGAAAGAACTGAAAGTTTCATTTATTGAAGATACTTGTGCATTTGCTGTGAAAGCCGTAAACATTAATGTTCCTAAAAGTAGTTTTAATTTCATGACATTATTTTTATTTAGAATTATTCTACAAAAATAAGTATTAATTTTTAACTATTCTAAATAAAGCATTATATTTGCCAAAATTTTTACTCTATGAAGAAGAAGGTGCTTTCCGTTCTATCATTATCCATAGTATTATGGATGAGTGCACAAGAAAAAGATTCTCTTAATCAGAAGAAAATAGAAGAAGTTGTCGTTACAGGGCAATATACCCAGCAATCTATTAATAAATCTATTTATAAAGTTGAAGTAGTTGATGCAGAACAAATTAAAAGAATGGCTGCCACCAATGTAGCCGACGTTCTGAATCAAAGCTTAAATATTCTTATCACATCAGATCGTAACTCAGGTAATTCTACGGCAAGTCTTATGGGACTAGGTGGAGAATATACTAAAATTCTGGTAGATAATATTCCTATCGTTGGAGATATAGGTCTAGGAAATAATATAGATCTTACAAAACTGAATGTAAATAATGTTGAACGTATTGAAATTGTAAGAGGCTCCATGGGAGTAGATTACGGAAGTAATGCAGTAGCAGGGGTTATTAATATTATTACCAAAAAGAATAGCACCAAAAAGTTGACCCTCAATGCTTCTGTACAGGAAGAAACGGTAGGTAAAGAGTATGATTTTTATAAAAAAGGAGAAGGAAGACATATACAAACATTGAACATAGGGTATAATATTGATGAACACTGGTATGTAGGGGCAAATATTAATCATAATGATTTTCAGGGATTCAAAGGAACTCAGGAAGGATATAAATATTTTGGACAAGATAAAAAAAGAGGATATCTGTGGCAGCCTAAAGACGTATTGAATGTTGATGGTATTGTACGATACAGTAAAAATAAAACGTCCATATTCTATAAATTCGGTTTTGTCAGCGAAAAGCTGAACTATTATAATCCAATTGTTGGAGAACTTTATTTAGGCGAAGGAAACAGAACTTATGTTTCTACAGACAGAGATTACCTTACTACAAGATATGTGAATCAGCTTAATGTTCAGACGAAGTTAGGGGCGATCAATTATACCGGAGATTTTTCTTATCAGACTCAGGACAGAAAATACAGAGATTTCACCTATGACGTTCCAAAACGTGAGGTAAGAGGTGATAAGAATGAGTACCAGTCATACAACAAAGCAGATATTATTTATTCAAGAGGAGTTTTCAGTAATTTCCTTGATAATGATAAAATTGATTTCCAGTTAGGATACGAATTAGATCATACTTCAGGTTATGCAGGATCTATTGCAGGAAGTTTTGCCGGAAATAATGTGACCAGAAAAATATTCAACTATGCAAATTTCATTTCTGCGGAGTGGAATGCAAACAAATGGTTATCCATTCGTCCCGGTTACCGTCTTGCACTTAGTGATAAATTTGATACCCAGCATAACTACTCCTTAACGGTGAGAGGAAAGGCTAATGAAACTACGAATATCCGTTTGGTAGTAGGAAGTGCAAACCGGTTTCCAAATTTTGACGAACTGTATACTTATTTCGTAGATAGTAATCATGATATCCGGGGAAATGAAAATTTAAAACCTGAGGAAGGATTTACAGCTTCATTAAATGCAGACAAAAGGTTTAATGCAATCTCCGGATGGAATTTCAAAGTGGGAGCGAGTGCTACTTACATGAAGCTTAAAAACAGGATTGAAGAATTAATCGTTAATCAGCAGCCATTACAATATAAATATATCAATATAGATAAGTTTAAATCTTATTTATTTGAGGCCAACTTTAGTGCTCAGAAAGATCAGTTCACTTTAGCTGCCAATGCATCTTATTATGGAATTTCAAAAGAATTGTCTTCAGGTGCAGTAAAATCACCAACTGACTTTTTCTATACTTTTGAAGGGAAAGTTGCCGGAAGCTATACTTTACCAAAAGTCAATACCAATTTCTCATTGTTTTACAGATATGTAGGGAAACTTCAAATGTTCGTTCTTGTTCCGGACCTTGCAAACCCTTACTATGAAGTAGGAGAAAGAGGAAACTTCAATATGATGGACTTTATTGTTTCACAACCTTTCTTCAACAGGCATCTTGAAGTAAGTGCAGGTGTTAAAAATATTTTTGATGTATCATCTGTGAGAGATAGTACAGTTGCCGGTACTGCTCACGGTGCTGCAGATCCAACTTCTAATTTATTCTATGGCAGAAGTTACTTTGCCAGATTAAGTTATAACTTCTAAAATCTAAAAAATGAAAAAAATACTGGTTTATCTTTTACTAGGAGCGTCATTTATTTCTCAATCTTGCATCAATGATAATGAAGATCCGATAGCAATATCTAAGACGGATGGCTACGTTGTTGACCCTGCCGTAGGAGGACCCAGCCAGCCTAATCAGGTTTGGTTTGATTTGGGTACAAATACTCAGATGGTTACTAAAAGAACAGACTGGGACCTTGGCTTTTATTCAGGAAGTGAATTTAAAGTTATTCTCAATCCATCAATTATGATGGGAGCTGGAAAAATTGCCAATGCAACCAATATAGATTTAGTTAAAGAATCAGATGTTACTGCCTTAATGAACCAGGTACAGGTAGCCAATTATAATCCTGCCAATATTAGCTATATTGATGATGTTACCGGAAATTTCCCATCTGGTTATACTGCCATAGAAGAGATTAAGGTGATCGATGCTGATAACCCTGTTTATTTAGTTAATATGGGTAAAAATATTTTTACAGGTACAGTTCCGTTAGGTACAGTTACTACAGGAGGAGACAGCAGAGGCTGGATGAAAGTACAGGTAGTAAGACAGGGAGATGCTTATAAAGTAAAATATGCAGAACTTAATTCTACAACGCATACTGAAGTGGTGATTAATAAAAACTCAGCATATAATTACAGCTTTTACAGCTTAAAAAATAAAACAACAGTTACTGTACAGCCGGAGAAGAAAAATTGGGATATTTGTTTCTCTGTATTTGTTAATTCAATCGCAGGAGCAGGTAGTTATATTTATGCAGATTTTACAACGATTAATAACCTTGGTGGAGTTGGAGCTTATGAAGTGAAAGTAACTGCACCTACAACAGGAGCAGCTGCATTTACCAATTTTAAACTTTCAGATATTGATAAATCAAAATTTGTTTATAAAGATCAGCGGGTGATTGGTGGCAACTGGAGAGAAGTAGGACCGGATGGATATCAGGTAAAAGGTGATGTTTTCTACGTAATTAAAGATGCAGAAGGGTATTATTTCAAGTTAAGATTTACCAGATTAACCAACGAAAAGGGAGAGCGTGGATTCCCGCAGTTTGAATACAAACCTTTATTTTAATCAATTTAAGAAATCAAATAATAGTATATCATGAAAAAATTCATTCTTGCAGCCTCTGTTCTTGTAGCAGTATACTCTTGCAAAAAAGCAGAAGGCACAGCAAAAGAAAATACAACAGAAGCAGCTTCGGAAGCGCCGAAAAGCAACAATAAAATTGTAACATTAAACGGTGGAATTACCGAGATCGTAAGCGCTTTGGGCCACGAAAAAGAAATCGTTGGAACAGACGTTACCAGTACTTATCCTGCCTCTTTAAAGACTACAGCAAAAGATTTGGGACACGTAAGATCAATGACCATTGAACCTATTATGGCGGTAAGCCCTACTTTGATTCTTGCTTCTGATAAAGATATCAATCCTGAATTATTAGGTAAAATAAAGTCTTCAGGGATTAAAGTTGACGTTTTTAAACAGGAATACACTGTTGACGGGACCAAAAAATTAATCGAAGAAGTTGCGAAAGCCCTTGGAAATACTGAATATCAGAAATTAAATGATAAAATTGACGCAGACCTTAAACAGGTTCAGCCAATTGCTAAAAAGCCGAAAGTATTATTCATCTATGCCAGAGGTAATATGCTGATGGTATCAGGTAAAAATACACCTATGGCATCATTGATCACCCTTGCAGGTGGAGAAAATGCAGTAAATGATTTCGAAGATTTCAAACCATTAACTCCTGAAGCAGTTGTAAAAGCTAATCCAGATGTATTATTCTTCTTTGAAACAGGCCTTCAGGGAGCTGGAGGAAACGAAGGCGCCCTTAAAATGCCGGGAGTTTCCCAGACCAACGCAGGGAAAAATAAAAAGATCATCGCAATGGATGGAGGTTTAGTATCAGGTTTCGGACCTAGACTAGGAGAAGCAGCAGTAGGATTAAACAAACTTTTAATTGAAAACGCAAAGTAAACTATACTTTTATCTTATTATAAGTGCCATATTGCTGGTTATTCTGGCAGTGGTGGCACTTTATATTGGGGTCTATGATTTTAATGGTGTTTCGCCGTTTACGGTTTTAAGCCAGTTTATTAAAGGAGATCCCGCTCTGTCATTGAGTGATAAATATGTTATATGGGAAGTAAGAACTTCCAGAATTATTATGGCCATTCTGATAGGAAGTATGCTTGCCGTTTCCGGGACTACACTGCAGGGACTTTTTAAAAACCCACTGGCAACAGGAGAGGCAATCGGGTTAACATCAGGAGCAACACTATTGGCTGCATTTGCTATTGTTTTGGGAGGGCATTTTAAAGAGTATCTTCCTGAAATTGTACAATTCTCATTAGTAGGTATTTCTGCTTTTATAGGAGCTTTACTGGCGATGATGCTGGTGTACAGGATCTCTACCAGTGCAGGAAAAACAAATGTTGTCATGATGCTGTTAAGTGGTGTTGCCATTACTTCTATCGGCTTCTCTATTACAGGATTTCTTATTTATATTTCAAAAGATGAACAATTGAGAGATCTTTCATTCTGGAATATGGGAAGTCTTGCAGCAGCTACCTGGACCAAAAATATCGTTTTGGCAGTAGTCATTGTCATTTCTTACACCGTCCTGCTCCCAAAAGGAAAGGCACTCAATGCAATGATGCTGGGTGAAAAAGATGCTCAGCATTTAGGAATTAATGTAGAAAGACTGAAAAAGCAGATCGTAATTATTACCTCTTTGATGATAGGAACCTGTGTGGCATTTTCAGGAACTATTGGATTTGTGGGTCTTATTGTACCTTATATTTTAAGACTTTTATTTAAATCCAATTATGTGTTTATATTACCATTGTCAGCAGTTCTGGGCAGTATTTTACTTTTGATTGCCGACACTATCAGCAGAAGTATTGTGGCACCTTCAGAACTTCCTATTGGTATTCTGACCTCTTTGATCGGAGGACCTATTTTTATTGCTATTTTAATTAAATTTAAAAAATCACTCTAATGATTAAAGCACATCAGATCAATTACCATCACCGGAATTTTAAAATTCTGGATAGTGTTGATGTCTCTTTAGATTACGGTGAATTTTTAGCAATCGTAGGACCAAATGGAGCAGGAAAATCAAGTCTTCTGAGCATTTTGGCAAATGAGGTAAAAGATGGTAAATCTAAAATACTATTTAAAGATAAACCTATCGGAGATTGGGAAGTGAGAGAATTGTCTCAGCATAAAGCTAAGTTTTCCCAGCACAATTCCAATGAAATTCCTTTACAGGTAAAAGATGTTGTCATGATGGGAAGGTATCCGTATTTTGATGCCCAGCCCGGAAAAGAAGATCTTGAAGCCATGAACAATATGATGTATGAAACCGATATTTTTCATTTGAAAGAAAGGGAATATAACACCCTTTCAGGAGGAGAAAAACAGCGTGTACATCTTTCAAGAGTAATGGCTCAGCTGCAGAATGAGATCACCCACAAATTAGTTTTTTTGGATGAACCTTTGAATAATCTTGATATAAAACATCAGTACAAAGCACTGGAGATCATTAAGAACTTTACTAAAAAAGCCAACAGTGCTATTGTTGTTCTGCATGATCTGAATCTTGCCGCACAGTTTGCAGATAAGATTTTATTAATGAAATCAGGAAAAGTTTCTGCCTATGGAACCCCGGAGGAAGTGTTTACTGCAGATAATATCAGCAAAGCGTATAACTTTCCATGTACCATATGCGGACATCCTATTACTAATAACCCAATGATCATTTTTGGATAACCATGGAAAAAGAAGAACTAAAAATCCTTGCACAGAATCTTGCCAATCCTCAGGGTGATAAAGGTATTGAGATCGGTGAAATGATGAATGCCACTAACATCGGAATGACGTTAGAAAGTATCAGAACACTTCTGATTGAAGACAATGAACATATTCTTGAAATAGGTCACGGAAATGCAGGCCATCTGAAAAATATTTTAAAATTAGCCGCCAATTTGAAATATACAGGAATTGATGTTTCCGAAACAATGTATAACGAAGCCAGAAAATTGAATAAGGAATTCAGCAGCCAGGCAGACTTTATATTGTATGAAGGAACAAAACTCCCTTTTGAAAATGAAGTATTTGATAAGATATTTACAGTCAATACCGTCTATTTCTGGGAAAATCCAGTAGATTTTTTAAATGAAGTTTACAGAGTTTTGAAGGATGACGGAACTTTCGTTCTTACTTTCGGACAAAGAGAATTCATGGAGAAATTACCATTTACAGAATACGATTTTACATTGTATCATAATAATGAAATGGAAGAGCTGGTCTCTAAAACTCATTTTAAAAGAATGAAAATCTCTGAAAAGGAAGAAAATATAAAAAGTAAAACCGGAAACGAAACAATACATAGAATTTATACAGTTTTAACCATAAAAAAATAAAATAATGAGCACATTAGTTAATGATTTAAAGGAGAAATGGGAAGCTCTGAAAGCAGAAAATCCACATATAAGAATAAGAAATGCTGCCGCACAGTTAGAAGTAAGTGAGGCAGAATTGTTAGCAACAAGCATAGGTGATGGAGTAATTGTCCTGAACCCGGATTTTCAAGGTATCCTTACTGAAGCCGGGCAATTAGGAAAAGTAATGGCTCTTACACGTAATGATGAATGTGTTCATGAAAGAAAAGGAACTTACCTGAACGGAGATTTCAGCAGCCCTCATGCACAGCTTTTCGTAGGTGAAGATATCGATCTTAGAATTTTCCTTAACCACTGGAAATTTGCTTTTGCAGTAGTAGAAGGAGATAAGAAAAGTCTTCAGTTTTTCGGTAAAGACGGATTAGCTCTTCACAAAATTTACCTTACAAAAGAAAGTATCGGAGAAGTTTTTGATACCATCGTGGAAAAATTCAGGGCAGAAGATCAGAATCAGGTATTGACCTTTGAAGCTGTAGCTCCAAAGCAGGCAGAAAAAGCAGATGCTGATATTGATGTTGAAGGATTCAAAAAAGCATGGACAGAACTGAAAGATACTCACGACTTCTTTATGATGACAAGAAAATTCGGAGTAAGCAGAACTCAGGCATTAAGATTAGCTCCGGAAGGATTCGCTAAGAAAATTGATAATGCAAAAGTGGTAAACGTTCTTGAAGATGCTTCTGAAAAAAATACACCTATCATGGTTTTTGTAGGAAACAGAGGTATTATTCAGATCCACACCGGAAATGTAAAGAAAACACTTTGGCATCAGCAGTGGTTCAATGTAATGGATCCGGATTTCAACCTGCATTTGGATGTAACAAAGATTGCAGAAGCATGGATCGTTAAAAAACCAACTGAAGACGGTGAAGTAACAGCTATTGAAGTATTCAATAACGAAGGTGACTTTATTGTTCAGTTTTTTGGGAAAAGAAAACCAGGAATTCCTGAACTTCAGGAATGGAAAGATCTTGTTGCTGCGTTAGAGCAATAATAATTAGATGATTTGAATGGGGCCGTTTTGTTTGTAAAATGCAAAGCGGTCTTTTTTATTGTAAAAGGAAGAAAAAGCAA
The DNA here is from genome assembly GCF_021869765.1 of Chryseobacterium sp. MEBOG06. Lineage (NCBI taxonomy): Bacteria > Pseudomonadati > Bacteroidota > Flavobacteriia > Flavobacteriales > Weeksellaceae > Chryseobacterium > Chryseobacterium sp. MEBOG06. The sequence goes on from NZ_CP084580.1 coordinate 1,622,986, forward strand.
AATTGCAAACTCGCCGTTTACCGAAAAAAAATACATAATTTGTGATTAAAATTTGAACGATAAAAAAGATATAAAATGAAGAATATTTTCATAATGATTCTGCTGGCAGGTTTCTGTACTTTCAATGCACAGGATTTTAAAGCTTACCAGTTTTATGATAAGAAAGGAAAGGAAGTAAAGACAGATAAACTGATTAAGGAACTGGCTGATTATGATGTGGTCTTTTTTGGTGAAAATCATAACAGTTCTATCAATCACTGGCTGCAGCTGAAAATTACAGAGGCATTATACGAAAAGAAAAACGGTCAGCTTATTTTAGGAGCAGAAATGTTTGAAAGAGACAACCAGCCTCAGCTCAATCAGTATCTGAATGGGAAATTTGATGCTAAAACATTCAAAGATTCTGCCCGTTTATGGAACAATTATGCTACAGACTATAAACCTCTGGTAGATTTTGCAAAAGATAAAAAGTTAAACTTTATTGCAACGAATATTCCAAGAAAATATGCTTCACAGACCTCAAAAGAAGGACTTGAATCATTAAATAAACTTACCGATAAAGAGAAAACATATATTGCACAATTGCCTATTAAAGTCACTTTAGATACCCCCGGATATCCGGAAATGAAAAAAATGATGGACGACCATGCAGAAGGAACAAAAGTGATGAATTTTATTTCTGCACAGGCAACGAAAGATGCAACCATGGCAGAATCTATCCTGAAAAACTTCCAGGCTGGAAAAACTTTTATCCATTATAACGGAAACTATCACAGCAAAGAATTCGGAGGAATTTACTGGTATATCAAACAGAAAAACCCAAATCTTAAAATGGCAGTAATTTCTGTTTTTGAAGCTGAAGATCCAACATTGAAAGTACCTGCAAAAGACTATATCCCGACAGATTTTAATCTGATTATTCCAGCTGATATGACAAAGACTTTTTAATTTAAAACATGAATACGGCCGGGCTAAAGCCCAGCCGTATATTTTTAAAAAACAACGGCTTTAGCCAAAACATAAAATTCCAGAATTAGTCAAAGAATCTTAAATCTGAGCTTTAAGTATTATCATATTTGTGATACAATATTTACCTTTGTATTACATTCCATCAACATGAAGAAATTATCCGTTCTGTTCATCCTTTTTGCCGGCCTGATCAATGCTCAGAAATTAACATCAAACGAACTTGAAATTATCAATCAGGGAGATGTGAAAACCGCGTTACCCATCTATCAGACAACAGATGATCATCAGCATAGAACATTACTGAGTCTGTCTGCAGAAGCAGACCCCCTTGATGCTAATACAGCTACTCTGGTAAAAAGAATGAAAGAATCACTGCTTTCAACAGATGGAGGAGTAGGTATTGCAGCTCCGCAGGTAGGAATCAACAGAAGAATAATCTGGGTACAGCGTTTCGATAAAGAAGGATATCCCTTAGAATATTTTATCAATCCGGTAATTGTATGGAAATCTGATCTTCAAAATCTCGGCCCGGAAGGAGATCTTTCAATTCCTGATTTCAGAGATCAGTTTTATAGAAGTAAAGTTATTCAATTGGAATATGTGGATTTGAAAGGACAGAAATATACAGAAATAGTGGAAGGATTTACAGCCGTTATTTTCCAGCATGAGATCGACCACCTTTTCGGAATCCTGATTTCCGATAAAAAGGAAAAAGAGAAAAACAACTCTTACAAAAAGGTAGATGCCTATCAGAAAAGCGATGTGAACAGGAGATAGATTTTCAGATAATAATATAATAAGTTTCTAGAAAAAAGATAAGTTAAATAAAAAGCCACGGTATAGTGTTAATTACCAAATGGTTTTTGAGTACTGCAGGTGATGTTTTTTCCGGGATTCACTCCAAAATATTTACAAAAGTAGCGGTAGTATTCATAACGGTATTCTGTCTTGGGTTGTGTGGTAGATTGTCCGCATTCAATACCGCCATTAATGATATTTACAGTAGTGCCAAAACCAGAGGTTCTTCCACTTTCTTTATCCTTTTCAGTGGGCTGCCATTTTCCGGTCATCACATCATGGCAAGAAGGTTTAGGTAGTTGAGGCGTCATCCAGAACCAGATGGCAGAAGCAAAAGATAAAACATTGTTGTTGGCTAGAAGTCCGGGACTTTTTAAAAGTATATTTTTATCACCAAACCAGGCTTCACTAAATTGCCCGTAGTTGTAATTCCAGCTGAGTTGTTTAGGACCACGACCATAATAAGTTTGTCCTGCTACCGGAGGGTAGTTGACCTTAGAAGCATCAGAATAATTATTCTCACTCCCCTTATTATTTTCTTCGATAAAATAAAGCCCCCATTTATAATAACCTCCTGGAGCATTATCCCAGCCACCGCTCGTTTCCTGAGCAATATTGGCCAAAAATGCAGCGAGCTCTCTCTTCTGATCTTCCTGTGTTCCTTCATTCAGAAAAATGGGGAAGTGGGTTGTCGCTTTTATAAATGCCCGGTAAGAATAAAAGTCCTTGTGGCTGCTTTCTTTTCCCTGTATATTATTCCTGTTGGGAAATAGCAAATTCCAGGTTTTAGCATCTATAAGTCGGGTAATATGCTCAGCTATTTTAGGATCACTAATCTGTTGTAAAGAATTATTTCCTTGGTTTTTTTGTGCATAAGACTGGTTGTAAGAAGCCAAAATAAGTCCTAAATAAACTGTCACTGTTGGTAGTGTTCTCATCATTTATATATTATATATTGGATTCCTTCCTTTGTTAAAAACTTAAATAGATGGGCTGTTGTGAATAACCTGCCGATTTCTCATATAAGCTTTGACGAGGGGTTAGGACTTTTATTATTTTTTTATAGCTTTTGACAAATCTGCACAGTACAAATATATAAAATTCATATCTCTTTATTTATCAGTTGCTTCAAAAATAAAAAGGAGCTGTTTCCATGGAAACAGCTCCTTTCATTATAACTATGCTTAAAAAAATTGGATTAACCGTTGTTAGTTACTGATAACTTCACTTCTATATTATTTCTGGTAGCATTAGAATAAGGACAGATCTGGTGTGCCTTTTCTGTCAACTCCTGTGCCTCTTCAATAGAAACTCCAGGGATGTTCACATCAAGCTCTGCAGCCAGTCCGAAACCACCATTTTCAAGTTGGCCAATGCTTACCTGTGCCGTTACTGTAGTTTCTCCCGTCTTTACTTTAGAAAGACTGATTACTCTGTTCAAGGCACTATCGAAGCATGCAGAATATCCTGCTGCAAAAAGCATTTCAGGATTAGTAAAATCATCATTTGCTCCTCCTAAACCTTTGGGCATTCTTACCTCAAGATCCAATACTCCGTTTTCACTTTTTACATGACCGTTTCTGCCTCCTTTGGCAGTAACCTGAGTTGTATATAATGTTTTCATTTATTTTTCTATTTTGTTTAAGATTTTTAAAACTGTTTCTTTAAGCTGTAAAAGTTCTTCCGGCTGAATATCGATTTTTTTCTGAATTTTTCCGGGAATCTCACAAGCCTTTTCACGAAGCAGATGACCAGCTTCATTTAAAAATACTTCAACCACTCTTTCGTCTTCTTTCTTTCTTTTTCTTACAATAAGTCCTTTTGCCTCCAGTCTTTTAAGAAGAGGAGTCAAAGTACCACTGTCCAGAAACAGCTTCTCACCGATGTGTGTTACGGTAAGCCCGTCACCTTCCCATAAAACCATCATCACAAGATATTGAGGATAGGTGAGATCAAGTTCATCAAGAAAAGGACGGTAAAGCCCGGTAATCTCTTTGGCGATCACATATAAAGGAAAGCAGATCTGGTTTTCTAATTTGGGTGTTTTCGGATTTTCCATAAGTTTTAAGTACGAAGAGTTGATGAAGGTATTACATTTTTATGATAAACTCATCCATTGGAACTCTGACTTTTTTCATAGAAGACAACCAGTCGTTGGCTTCGTCACGGTATCCAAGGTATAGAAGGCTTACACTTTTTAGGCCTAATTGGTTTAATCCCAGTACTTCATCTACAACCTGGTTGCTGAATCCTTCAGCCGGAGTACTGTCTATTTTAAGTTCTGCTGCCTGTGCAAGAGCAATTCCTAAGGCAATATAAGTCTGGCGGGCAGTGTGTGCGAAATGTTCTTCAGGAGTTTGTGCTCCGTACATCTCTTTGATTTTGTCTGTATAACTGCTGAAACGTCCTCTTGGAAGCTCTCTTACATCCGTATGATGATCGTAAACTTTGTCAATTTTTTCATTAGAATAGCTGTCCCAGGCTGCGAAAACAAGAACATGAGAAGAATCTCTCATCACTTCAGGATTCAATGCTCCTGCCACCATTTTCTCTTTCAATTCCTGATTTTCCACTACAATGATTCGGAAAGGCTGTAATCCCGATGAAGTAGGAGCAAGTCTTGCAGATTCTAAAATAGTGTTAAGATCTTCTTGTGAAACTTTTTTGGTTGGGTCATATGCTTTTACAGCGTGTCTCCAGTTTAGGTTTTCTATTAATGACATTTTTTTCTTTTTTAAATTAAACTACTTGGTGATTATTCATCTTTACATTCTAAAGTAAACATGAAATGATAATGCAAATATACAATTTTTTAAATTGCGTGCAATTTAATTTTAAAAAATTTAATTGTGCATGTTGAAAATTAATTAAACAACTTTTTTGTTGGTTAATTAATTTTTGGTTTATCTTTGCCATCAAATAAAGTTTGTATGATCAATAATGAGTGGAAAAGGAGAATTACCATTTTATGGATTGGGCAGTTTTTTTCTCTGATAAGCAGTTCGGCAGTAGGCTTTGCAATTATTATATGGTTGAGTCTAAAGACAGGTTCTGCTGAAATATTGGTTTTTGCGGCAATTGCAGGTTTGCTTCCCCAGGCTTTGATAGGTCCGTTTGCCGGAGTATATGTAGACCGATGGGACCGTAAAAAAACAATGATGCTTGCTGATGGTTTTGTTGCTGCCTGTACATTGGTGATGTCTGTCAGTTTTTATATGGGGTATGAAAATATTGAATTGGTCTATATTATATTGGGGTTGCGTTCTGCCGGTTCCGCATTTCATATGCCGGCTATGCAGGCTGCTATACCGTTACTGGTTCCCAAAAAAGAGTTGCTGCGTATTGCCGGGATAAGCCAGATTATAAAATCAGTGTCCAATATTGCCGGACCAGCGCTGGGAGCTCTGGCTGTAGGTCTTTTAACTATCGGAAATGTTCTGCTGCTGGATATTGCAGGCGCAGTATTAGCTATAGTCTCCTTATTTTTCATTTCGGTTCCTTCACCAGGGTGGGAAAAGAAAAGTTCATCAAGTCTGAAAATGATGTGGGAAGATATGAAAGGTGGATTTCTGGTCGTTATCAGAAATAAAGGACTGAGCTTTCTATTCCTTTACTCTATTATTGCAGGATTTTGTATTATGCCAATTTCAGTACTGTTCCCTCTTATGACAATTGAAAATTTTAATGGCGGAAAATTTGAAATGAGTGTCATAGAAAGTACCTGGGGAATAGGAGCATTGATCGGAGGAGGAATACTCGGAATTTGGAAACCTTCCGTACGTAAAGTTATTATTGTGAATATATCCCATATCTTAATAGGACTTTCCTTTTTATGCTCAGGCCTGTTGTCATCGGAAAAGTTTTTGCTTTTCGTTGTTTTAACGGGGCTTGGCGGAGTTGCTGCTTCATTTTACAGCTCAGGATTTACGGCTATAGTACAGGAAGAAGTACATTCCGGGATGTTGGGGCGTGTGTTTGCGATGTATTTTAGTATAGAAGTGCTGCCCACTATGCTGGGGCTTGTTTGTACAGGCTTCATTGCAGATTTGATTGGAATTGGCTCAGTTTTCGTGATCTTGGGGTTCATTATTTTCTTAGTTGGGATTGCTTCTTTTTGTACCCCGGCCCTAATGAATTTGAACAAAGAAAAAAGCTCATAAAAGACAGGACGAACCAGAAGAAATAGCGAATGCAGTTCTTTTTCTGGCCTCAGAAGAAGCTTCCTATATCCATGGAGCAGAAATAAAAGTAGATGCCGGAATTTCTGTGATAAGATAAACCGGAATATTCCAGAGATTATTTCACCTCATTAATCTGTCTGATGATGTTGGTTTTATTTTCTATCCCAATATTAAAAGATTTACTTTTCTTAAAACTTTGGTTAGCTTTTTTCATAATGGTTTTATAATCAGTAGATTTTTTTGAAATGTAAAAAACCTGAGCACTTATTCCAATAGAAACCCGTGCAAAATCTTCCGGTTTGTCAGGGTCTTCTATAATATTAGTGATCGTAGAATTATTATACCAGGTTAAGTTCTGTGAACTTGAATTTCCGGAGCAGGATGCAATCATAAAAAATAGTAATAATAAGTATGATAAGGCTTTCATAAGGTAAATTATTAATTAAAAGCTCCTGCAACTGATCAATAATCAATGCAGGAGCTATATGAAAAAGAATTAAAATCCGCAATGTCCTACGCTAGGTGCAGGAGATGGTGAGCAGCCTGAAAGTGATGAGAAGGTAGTCAGAACACAATTCGTATTCACATAATTATTGTCATACAATAGAGAACCTGACGGGCTTCTGTAGTAAACATTTCCTGCTGTGTTAGCAAAGGATGAAACAGAAGTGGAACCGCAGGTAGAATTAGTACATGCACTTCTCCAAGCTGTGTCAGTCACAGGTCCGGTTGAAAATAATGAAGGATCTATTATCCTTTTTTCCACTACTCCTGAAGCATTTTTAAAGCTTACAAGTATGGCAACGTGATATACCCATGATACACAGCAGCTACCGGTAGAAGCTCTAAGATTTCCATATACAAACTGCTTTTCACAATCATACCCTGCATTGATCAGGATTTGTCTCATTTTATGAGCCCTTGCATAGCAGCCATCTACCGGATATTTGAACGTAATACATGGTGATGATGCTGTAGAAGTTCCGCATGACTGGTTTTTAATCTGTGCAAAAAGGCTGTTTAAAGTCGCAAGGTCCGGAATAACAGAAGCAAGTTTATTACTCTGTCCCTTCTCTGTTTTTTCCTCTTTTGTGAAAGCAGATTTGAAAAAACGGATATCTTCCTCTGTTGCTTTTTCTACTTTTGCAATTTCATTGGTATTGGATTTAAGGAAAATGTGAATTGGTGACTCATCTTTTACAGCCTGTTGAATCATGGAAATGTAGCTTTCATTTTCTTTGCTGTCCTTTATTTCATAAGGCTGTGCTGAAATAATAAATGAAACTTTGAACTTCCCGTTTTCTTTTTCTATCCCTACCGGAACAGTTCTTCCGAAGTCTTTCATGCCAATTTCAGAAGACTCCTTAGAGGTTAAATTTTGATCCTGACCAGCGCTCGAATCTGAGCAGGCATTGAATGACAGCATGGTCACGAATACCATCATGGATAAAAGGAATTTTTTCATAATTCTCATAGTTTGGTGGTTAATGGTGTTTTTAATGAACTTAAAAATTTAATAATAGTTCACTATTTTGTGATAATAAAAGTAGCAAAAATTAGAACACACGCAAATATTTTTTCATAAAATTTTAAATATCATTATTAAATTGGTAATAAAATGAAATTTTAAGGTAATGTCTTTAATTTTAAGATAAAAATATTTCTACGAATGTGGGAAGAAAAAAAGGTAAACATCAGATTAAAAGACTAATCCAAAGAAATAGAAGAAGAATGCCAGAGTGTATATAATTCTGATAGGCTGTCTGACATTCGTAAAAAGCTGAAATCAATGTGATATTGATTTTTTTTAGAATACGGTTAATAAATAAAAAATTCCCTATACATCAATAACAGGAATGTATAGGGAAAAGTTTTTTATATTGATTTGTAGATTAACTCAGCCTGAAAAACATCTGCAAAATGCTTTCTTATTTTCGCTTTAATATCTTCCATTTCTTCTGGTGCCAGCTCTCTTTCAAGCTCTCTCTTCAAAGAAGTTACCTGCTTATCTTTGATACCACATGGAATAATGTATTCGAAATACCTCATATCTGTATTTACATTCAAAGCAAAACCGTGTAGTGTCACCCATCGGGAAGCTTTTACACCCATTGCGCAGATCTTTCTGGCATAAGGCTTTCCTGGATCCAGCCAAACCCCGGTTTCTCCCTGTGAGCGCTCTCCTTTGAGGCCATATTCAGCAATTGTTCTGATAATCACTTCCTCCAGATTCCTCATATACAGATGGATATCGGTAAAGAAGTTTTCAAGATCAAGAACAGGATAACCCACAATCTGCCCGTAACCGTGGTACGTAATATCTCCGCCGCGATTGGTTTTTACATAGGTAGCTTCAAGCTCTTTCAGCTTATCAATACCGGCAAGCATATTTTCTTCATGTCCGCTTTTTCCTAAGGTATAAACATGTGGATGTTCCACCAAAAGAAAATGATTAGAAGTGGTAATGTGCTGCTCAGCAGGTAAATCCCTGTTTTTAATTTTAGTATCAATAATATTTTTCATCAGCATTTCCTGATATTCCCAGGCAGGCTGATATTCTTTGATTCCTAAATCTTCAAATTCTACGGCTTTATTCTGATTTGTATTCATTTCAATTTTTGATATACAAATTTAGTGAATTTTACCCTTTTATGGAATGGATAAAATCTATAGCAGTCTTCTTCCAGTCTTTATCCTGTAATAATATATTGACAAAAGCTGTTCCGATAATTCCTCCATCGGCTTTTTCGGTTACATTTTCAAAATCTTCTCTTGACTTGATTCCAAAGCCAATCATCACAGGGTTTTTAAGAGGAAGAGCAGCTAATCTGTTCAGGTAATTTTCATTTTTCAAAACAGCATTTTCATTTCCTGTAGTAGAGGAAGAGCTTACAGCATACAAAAACCCCGAACTTAAAGAATCAAGATACAAAATTCTTTCATCAGAGGTTTCCGGAGTAATAAGAAACGTAAAATTAAGATTATACTTTTTTAAAACCTGCTGGTAATTTTTTTCAAATTCAATTGGAGGAAGATCAGGAAGGATCAATCCTGAAACACCGCTTTCGGAACAGGCTTTACAAAATTTTTCAAATCCAAAGCTTAGAACAGGATTGATATAGCCCATTAAAATGATGGGAATTTTTATTTTGTCTTTAATTGTTTTTAACTGAGAAAGAAGCTTTTCTATTGTCATTCCGTTCTGCAAAGCCAGCTCGTGCGCTTTCTGAATAACAGGTCCGTCCGCTACCGGATCAGAATAAGGCATTCCAATCTCAATCATATCTGCTCCGGAATCCTGAATAAGCTCTATAATATCAGCCGTATTATCCAATTGCGGAACACCTGCTGTAAAGTATATGTTTAGTTTTTTCATGTTTTTTTCTTTTATTGTATTAAAGTATCATGTACTGTGTAAAATGTAAAAAGTATAATGATAAATTAGAAATACATAGTACATTTACATCCGACATTTTACAGATTTTTCAAATACGTCTCCATATCCTTATCACCTCGTCCGCTCAGGCAAATGACTATAATATCATTTTCACTGAATTTCTTTTTATCCAGAACCGCGAGTGCATGAGAGCTTTCCAATGCAGGAATAATCCCTTCCAGTTTTGTCAGTTCGAATGCACATTTTAAAGCTTCATCATCATTGATACTGAAAAATTCTGCACGGTTTTCTTTGAATAGATGTGCATGAAAAGGCCCGATTCCAGGATAATCCAGTCCTGCTGAAATAGAATGGGGCTCAATAACTTGCCCGTCCGCTGTTTGCATCACAAGGCTTTTGCTTCCGTGAAGCACTCCCAGAGTGCCCAGAAATGTGGTGGCAGCAGATTTTCCTGAATGTACTCCCAAGCCACCGGCTTCAGCGGCAATGATCTTCACTTCTTTTTCATCCACAAAATGATAAAAAGTTCCTGCAGCATTACTTCCTCCGCCTACACAAGCGATCACATAGTCAGGATTTTCCCTTCCTATCTTTTCTTTTAGCTGTTCTTTGATCTCCTTTGAAATAATACTTTGAAATCTTGCTACAAGATCAGGGAACGGGTGAGGGCCTACCACACTTCCGATCACATAATGAGTGGTCACAGGATTATTAATCCAGTCTCTTAACGCTTCATTCACAGCATCTTTTAATGTTTTAGAGCCTGAGGTGGCTGCAATAACTTCTGCTCCCAGCATTTTCATTCTGGCAACATTAGGAGCCTGTCTCTGAATGTCTACTTCTCCCATATAGACAATACATTCAAGACCAAGCAGGGCACATGCTGTAGCGGTAGCAACCCCATGCTGTCCTGCTCCGGTTTCTGCAATAATCCTGGTTTTGCCAAGACGCTTTGCCAACAGAACCTGCCCCAAAGCATTATTGATTTTATGAGCTCCCGTATGATTGAGGTCTTCTCTTTTTAAATAAATTTGAGTGTTGTATTTCTTACTTAGATTTTTAGCAAAATAAAGAGGAGTGGCCCTTCCCACATAATTGGTAAGCAAATCCTGGTATTCATTCTGAAAATCTTGAGACTCTATGATGTCAAGGTAGTTTTTTTGAAGTTCTTCTACATTCGGATACAGCATTTCGGGGATGAAAGCTCCTCCAAATTCTCCATAATATCCATTTTCATCGGGGTTTTTATAATTCATTTCTTTATTCTTTAGTGATTAAATAAGCATTGTTTTGATCGCTCAGCTGACTGAGCAGTTCTTTTCTTTTTTCTGAAACATGAAAAATTAAAATATCATCATCTTCAGAATTGATCCATTCAGAATCTATACTTTCTTTGATGGCTTTAGCCTTGTCATATAAGAGTTCAATACTGCATTTTTCATAAAACGGGCGGAGTTCCTTATGACAGAACCCTAAAGTTTCAATATTTTCCCGGACCACATGCTGCCGGAACAGCTCAACAAGTTTTGCTCCGTATCCTTTTTTCTTATATGCAGAAACAAGTCCTACAGCTTCTGCAAACGATAGTTTTTCTCCTGATATTTCCAGGGCAAAATCAAAATTAAGACGGATAAGTGCCAGTATATTTTCATGAAGATCCAGCAGTAAGTGAAACTCAGATTTGTTGAAAAACATACGGAAATAATCTGGCTTCATGGTGTCCCAGGAAGAGATATTCCATAACTTTAAGATATGCTCTGTCTCGATTTCCGTTAAGTCTTTTGCCTGTTTGATCTGATATTTCACAGTAGAGGATGTGGGAGTCTTTATGGGGAATGAAGCTATGAGTTTTTCTATTCTGCTGGTATCTTTATTACCAGGTTCTGTTTCAAATTTTGAATTGATATCCAGAGCAAATGGTTTCTGCTTGAGATGTTCAATATTTCCAATGTTTTCTTCTGAAATACCGCCGCTCAGGAAATAGGGAAGTGGGATTTCAAAATCATTTAACAAGGTCCAGTCGAATTGCTTTCCCGTTCCTCCGAAGGCTTTGCTGTCTGTGTCGAAAAGGTAGTAGCTGATAGGCTGAGGATGGTCAGTTTCTGATTGATTTTTAAAAATCTGTATTATTCTATTTTTGCCCTCTGCAGTATTACTGCCGATTCTTATGACTTTAATGATTTTAATTTCAGGCTTTAATTTTTCTCTTAATTCAATAATAAAATCATTACTTTCATCACCATGAAGCTGAATAAAATGGAGTTCGGCTTTTTCAGCGATCTCTACTATTTTATTAATTTCTTCATTTACAAAAACACCTGTTTTCCCATGATGGTCGATCTTTGAAATGTCTTCTAAAGTCAAATGATTCAGAACATATCTCGGAGATTTTTCATAGAAAATAAAACCAAGAAAGCTGACTTTCATTGCGATAAGATCCTCAATCTGGTTCAGTTTCGTTAAACCACATACTTTGAGATGATAAGGGAGGCTTCGGTTGGCAGGTTGTGCGTTCATATTGTGTGAAAGTTAAACGTTCTGTAACATTTTGAAAGATTGATCATTCATTCTCAATTTTAATTTTCAGATTAGCACATTTTCAGATTTGTTTGGTAAACTCTTCAAATGCTTTGGCAGGATCTGTGTTTTTCATGAAATATTCTCCCATCAGGAAGCTGTCGAATCCCTGTTCTTTTAAATAATTAAAATCCTCAAGGTTATAAATACCACTTTCAGCAACTGACAGAATATCTTTTGGAAGAAGATTTTTTAGTCTGACAGAATGCTGAAGATCTACTTTGAAATCTTTTAGATTCCTGTTGTTAATTCCGACAAGATCTACGTTTGAATTGCAGTGTTTCAGTTCCTCTTCAGTATGGATTTCCAATAAAACCTCCATATTAAGCTCATGGGCCAGATCCGTAAATTCCTGAACCTGATTGACCGAAAGACAGGAAGCAATAAGTAAAACAACATCAGCTCCGATACTTTTTGCCTCATAAAACTGATATTCATCAATCATAAAATCTTTTCGCAAAACCGGAATGTTGATCTGATTTCTTACACTCAGAATATCATCAAATTTTCCTCCAAAGAAATCCTTATCCGTTAAAATGGAAATTCCGCTGGCACCAGACTTTTCATAAGCTGAAACGACCTCTAATGGCTGTGCATTGTTATTGATGATGCCTTTAGATGGTGACTGCCTTTTAAACTCAGCAATAATTCCATTTTTATTCTTAACCGATTCTTTCAGGGAATAGGTTTTTCTTTCAAAAAACTCAGCGTCCTTTAACTGCTCAATGGAAGAAATGATTTTTGCCGCAGCTACTTCTTCTTTTTTTCGTTCAATAATTTTATCCAGTATAGTCATTTGTTTGTGTTAAGGTTTTTGAGTTGAAAATTGAAAGTTGAGAATTGAGAGTTACTAAAGCCCGTAAGCTATCTAAGTTTTCCATTTTCATTTTCAATTTTCAATTTTCAATTTCTCATTGTTCGTTTTCAACTTTCTTAGTTAATCAAAAGTTCAAAACTGTTCAGTGCTTTTCCGCTTTTCAGACTTTCCTTAGCTAATAGAAGACAGTTTTCATAAGTCCCGAATTTTTGGGTGTGGTGAAGTGCTACAGAAGCGTTGGCCAAAACCACAGAATTTTGCTGTTCGGTACCATTGCCTTCAAGAATATTTCTAAATATTTTCGCAGTTTCCTGGATGCTATTTCCTGCTTTAATATCTTCCAATGTCACCGGATTGAAACCCAGATCTTCGGCAGAATAAATTTCCTCACCGCTCTTGGTAATTACCTTACTGTCATGGGTCAGACTTATTTCATCATAACCATCCAGACCATGTACAAGAATAAATTCGGGATCCTCTTTTTGCAGGAGATACTGATAGATTCTTGCAATTTCCAGATTGTAAACTCCTATCATGGAAAATTGAGGTTTTACAGGATTTACCAATGGACCTAAGAGATTGAAAAACGTTCTTAATCCCAGTGATTTTCTCAACACTCCAACCGATTGTAAGGCAGGGTGGAAGTAAGGAGCGTGCAAAAAGCAGATGTTAGCCCTCTCAAGGTCTTCATTAAGCTGATCAGAATTATTTTTGAACTCATAGCCCAGCTCTTCCAGAACGTTGGACGAACCTGTGGTGGTGGAAGCCCCGTAATTGCCATGTTTTGTTACCTTCTGTCCTGCTCCGGCCACCACAAAGCTGGCCAATGTAGAGATATTGATTGTATTTTTTCCGTCACCTCCCGTTCCTACAATATCCATTGCATCCCGGGCATCAATATCAACAGAAACAGCCATCTGCAGTAATGCTTCTCTAAAGCCTTCCAGCTCTTTCAGGGTGATATTCCGCATCAGGAAAACGCTGATAAAAGCGGTTACTTCTGCAGCATTGAATTTATTCTGTGCAATTTCAATCATCATCGCTTTTGCTTCGGGTTTTGACAAAGTATGATGGTTGAAAAGGTATTGTAATATTTCTTTCATTTGGGGAACTTTTATTGATGATGGGATTTCTGTTGTTTTCATTGTAGAAGAAAGTTTTTAATAATGACTTCTCCTTCAGGGGTCAAGATACTTTCGGGATGAAACTGTACGCCATGTACATCGTAGGTTTTATGCTGTAAAGCCATAATCATTCCGTCTTTATCTATGGCTGTGATCTCGAGTTCTTCAGGGAAATCTGCTGTATTGACGGCCCAGCTGTGGTATCTTCCCACCTCAAGGCCTGACCTTAGATCTCTGAAAAGTTTTGTATTTTCTTTTACCAGCTCTGTGGTAGTAGCTACCCCATGAAAAATCTCCGACAGGTTGATAAGGCTGCCTCCAAAGGCTTCCGCAATAGCCTGCTGTCCAAGGCATACTCCAAGAATACTTTTTGTAGGTGCATATTTTTTGATTAAATCTAATAATATTCCTGCTTCTTCAGGAATTCCGGGGCCGGGAGATAAGATTATTTTGTCATACTGATCTACTTCTTCCAGAGTTATTTTATCATTTCTCACCACATCTACTTTCTGATTCAGAATCCTTTCAATGATCTGAACAAGATTATAGGTAAAGCTGTCATAATTATCAAAAACAAGAACTTTAGGCTGTGCTGGCTGAGTGTTTATAGTGTTGTCCATTTTTTATTTTTTTATTTGTTGGTGTTGGTTTGTAAAATTGTATGTTTCCTGTTTGAAATTTTCAATTCTCAACTAACTTCTCCGCTTTTTCTACCGCTTTTTTCAGCGCATTCAATTTATTATTCACTTCCTGTAATTCACTTTCAGGAACAGATTTTGCAACAAGGCCTGCTCCTGCCTGATAATAGAGGGTATTGTTCTTGCTTAAAAAAGTTCTGATCATAATGGCTTGATTACAAGTTCCGTTTAACCCTATCATTCCTATGCAGCCTCCATAATATCCGCGGGAATCTTTTTCATACTGGTTAATTAATTGAAGAGCTTTATGTTTAGGGGCTCCGCTTAAAGTACCCTGAGGGAAAGTTGCAGACACCATTTCCAGAGGGTTGATTTCTTCCGGCAGTTCTGCTGTTACTTCACTTACCATATGGATGACATGGGAGAAAAGCTGTATTTCTTTAAGCTTCGTAACCGTTACATTTTTTCCAAGCTTTCCAAGATCATTTCTTGCAAGGTCTACAAGCATAGTATGTTCCGCATTTTCTTTGGGATCAGCTTTTAAAGCTTCAATTGACTCCAGGTCGGTTTCAAAATTTCCGGTTCTTTTCGCTGTTCCCGCAATCGGATGGATTGTGGCTTTGTTGTCTTTGATAATCAATTGGCTCTCAGGACTTGATCCGAATAGTTTATAACTTCCGTAATCAAAATAAAAAAGATAAGGTGAAGGGTTGATGTTCCTTAACGCACGGTATACATTAAACTCGTCTCCTTTGAATTTCTGCTCAAACCTTCTGCTTAGCACCAGTTGAAATACGTCCCCACGCATACAGTGTTTCTGAGCTGTTTTTACAAGTTCAATATACTCTTCACTGGTAATATTTGAAGTTTCCTGGCCGTTTTTTTCAAAAGGGTAGACTGGTGTATTTTGATTTTTGATGAGGTTTTCCAGCAGATGAAGTTCAGATTTTATTCCGTGAATCTGATTTTCAATAATATGCATTTCATCATTAAAATGATTGATGGCAATCACATATTGATATAATCTATATCTTAATATAGGAATCTCCACTTCCGGGCTTTGGGTTTTAAATTCCACATTTTCGAAGAACTGTACAGCTTCAAAACTGGTATAACCAAAAAGACTTTGAGCAGTTTGTTCTATAGGATCATTGGTCTTCTCACATTCAAAGGTTTTGCGGAACTCTTCAAATATATCAATGATATCACGTTCTATAATAAACTGCTTTACCGGGGCAGAATGCGGCATTTTTACTTCAAATTCAGTAAGGCTTTTTACTTCAATTCCGGCAATAGCATTGATGGCGATAAAGGAAAAGTTGTTGTCAATACTCTTTGAATCAGAGCTTTCCAGGAGAATTGTGTCACGGAATTTATCTCGGATTTTAAGATAGATATTCATGGGAGTATGAAGATCACCCAGTGTTTTTTTTGAAACGGTTTTTATTTTGATTGTATCAGTAAACATCTGCTGTTTTATTTTTTAAGATTAAGGAATAAAAAAAAGACTTCAACGGAATCCGTCAAAGTCTATATATTGTTTATTTTAATTATTTCTGCTGTACAGTTAACAACATGACAATACTTCCAGACCCGACGAAGAGTTTGAAAGCCACCACCAAATATTGTTGCTCATGTTAAACATGTTACAAAAGTAGAAATTTTTTTAATACAAAGAATAAAAAAAATCAGAAAATAAAGAAAACTTAATATAAGAGCTTGTTATTTAAGCTGTTTGAGCTCATGTTTCAATTCTTTGATTTTTTCTTTGTAAGTTTCATTATCATATTCTTTTACATACTCTTCCAATGCGGCTATATATTCTTCAATGAATTCCTTATTCGTTTTGTCTGCCTCATACTTGGTTTTTGCGGAATTAACGGGAGCTAGTTTTTCATATTCTAATAAAATTTTTCCTTCTGTGGACTGATCATAAAGAATGACAATGTTTTTTTCATACCCTGGAATATATTTTATGGGAAGATCCTTTTGACTGGGGATTCTGATTGAATTTCTGATAGGATAAATAGAGGCAGTTGTAGTGGAAAAAAAGGTCGTCGTGTATTTTCCGTCCTGTTTCTTTACAATAGCTTCATAATCATGAATATATGATTCGTTCAACGTGGAGTTGGTTTCAATATCTGAGGTGATAATAGCAGTACTTTCAACACCATAGGTGTTAAGAAACCAGGCGTTTAAAAACTGTCCGCAAAATCCATTCAAAACTGCCAAAGGAATGATAGGAATCAGAAATAATGCTTTTTTGGTAACATAAGAGAGTAATCCAAAGAATAAAAAGAGCAGTATCAAAGTATAAAAACCATGATGACTCGTAAAAAACAGAATTTTTGAAAGTAAAATCATCTTTAAATTTACTATTATCTTTTAATATGATGTTGTTTTAATCGCTTAGTTGACAAAAGAATTTAATGTCTTTGCGAACTTAGCATTAAAAAATAGATCAGTGTATCGGTTCTGATAGTGGGATATCAGGAGATCCACAATAGAAGACAATCAGGGTGGCTCCTTTCTCTCCCGTTTTACCTCTATGAGCCGTATTAACCATCTCGGGAAGCACCTGTCCTTTTTTTATCAATTGTGTTTTACCATCTTCTTTTCTTTCGATCTGAATTTCACCTTTTTCTACATAAGCTGCGTTGATAACAGGGTGCTTGTGCCAGTCCAAAGCCGTATTGGGGGGAATAGCAATTTTAAGCACTGAAATCTCTGGCTGTCCGGTGGGATAGCTTTCATAAAGACTTCCGTCCCATGATTTTGTGGTTTTCAGTAATATTGCAGATTCTACTTTATCAGAATAGGAGGATGTTTGAGGATCTGATGAATCCTCGCAGGATAGAATGAGGGATACAAAAGAACCAATTAAGGCCATTTTTAATAAATTTTTTGTGATCATAAGTTTTTAATTAAGAATACTATTTTTTTTGTTTGGATGATTGGTAACACAAAAGTAATAAGCTTATTTAAAATTCCCTATATTTTGAATTAATTTTTTTATAACAATCAATTTAGCCTGATTATTAAAATTTCTTTCAAAGAAAACATTTGTCATAAGTTTAAAACTTTATTTTTTATATTTTTGCTTCCAAATTAGAAAACAATGAAAAAAGTATTAGCAATTGCATTTATCGGAGGTTTATTAGTCGTAAACTGTTCTAAAAAAGTAGATCACTCTTTACAAGACAGCAACACAATGCTTGAAGAGCCAACAACAGCTACTGTTGCAGACTCTACAGCTAAACCTGCTGCTGCTCCAGCTGCTGCAACTCCGGCTACCCCTGCTCCTGAAGCTGCTAAAACAGATTCTACAGCAAAAAAATAATGAAAAAAATATTTTTGGCAGGTGCATTGGGCTTTCTGATGTTTTCCTGTTCTAAAAAAGAAAATACAGCAGAAGTGGCTGTATCCTCTGAAAATGCTACCGTTTCAGAGCCGGCAAAATCTAATCTTTCAGGTGACCAGATCATGGAAACATTAGACTGCTCCGGATGCCACTCTCTGAATGAGAGAATGATAGGACCTTCTTACAAAGAAATAGCAGGCAAATATTCTGAAAAAGATACAGAACTGCTGGCTTCCAAGATTATAGAAGGCGGAAGTGGAGTTTGGGGAGGTGTCCCAATGGCTGCCCATCCACAGGTATCTAAAGAAGATGCTAAAAAAATGGTAGAATATATTTTAAGCCAGAAGAAATAAAATATGTCTGCTGAAAAATCCAGTCTGCACACAAGAAATCTGCATCGTAATCCCTATGATTTTGATCAGCTTATTTCTTGTGTGCCGGAACTGAAACACTATGTCTTTGTGAATGCGTATCAGACGCGGACCATTAATTTCAGTATTCCTCAGGCTGTTAAGCTGCTTAACAAAGCCTTACTCTTACATTTCTACAATATTAAAAATTGGGATATTCCTGATGCCAACCTTTGTCCTCCCATTCCGGGAAGGGCAGATTACGTACATTATATTGCCGATCTTTTAGCAGAATCCTTTGGTGAAATTCCTTCAGGGTCTTCAGTAAAAGGCTTAGATATTGGGGTAGGGGCGAATCTTGTTTATCCTTTGATCGCACACCGTTCTTATGGATGGAAGATGACAGGAACTGATGTTAATGAAGATTCTTTGAAAAATGCACAGCACATTTTAGATCAGAATCCAGACTTAGAGCCGGTTATCCAATTAAAATATCAGCCTGACTCAGGTCACCTATTCAAAAATATAATGGGTGCTGATGATCGGTTTACATTTTCCATGTGTAATCCTCCCTTTCATGATTCTGAAGAATCAGCCGTAAAAGGAAATATCAGAAAAACGAAGAATCTCAAAAAATCAAAATCCAGACAACCGCTCCTTAATTTTGGGGGACAACAGTCAGAATTGTGGTGTGATGGTGGTGAAATCGCATTTATTACAAAAATGATCCACGAAAGTTCTCTATACTCATCACAGGTTCTTTGGTTTACCTGTCTGGTTTCTAAAAAAGATAACCTACCCAAGCTAACAGCGCTGATAAAGAAACTAAAAGCTGATTTCAAAATTATTGATATGGTGCAGGGGCAAAAAGTAAGCAGAATACTTGTGTGGACGTTTATCCCTCAACAGAACCGAAGGGGTTGGGTATCCAAGTAATAATTTCTATTCCTTTTTAGCAGCTTATCCCGCTATTCACTCATACTCCTCACGCCTAAGCCAAACGCCAGAGGGTGTTGCGGGGTAACCGTTGCTATCGGGGCTAGGATTATAATAGATACTAGATATTGCTATTAAATATCCCTATTTGTTTTATCTGAAAGTAGAGTAGGCCTTAATGCGTACCAATATATCAGTAAATCTATCAGCTTTAGCTTACACCTTATTATCTTTGATAATTATTACTGTTTTCTGAAATCGTATCCATTCCTCACTTATGAAATCATCTGCTGAACTTAATTTTTCGGAAATAATTTAGATTTCTGAAAAAAGCCATTGATGGTCAACTCAAAAATGCCTAAATTTGTACGCTTTTAGAAAAATAAGAAATGCAATTATCAGAACAAGAAATCATTAGAAGAGAAAAGCTGAATAAGCTTACTGAAATGGGGATTAATGCGTTCCCTGCGGATGAGTATACAATTACAGATACTACAGAATCTATAAAACAGGACTTTTCTGAAAATAAACAGGTTAAGATCGCTGGTAGATTGATGTCCCGCAGAATTCAAGGGAAGGCTTCTTTCGCAGAATTGCAGGATTCTAAAGGAAAAATCCAGGTTTACTTCAACAGAGACGAGATCTGTCCGGGTGACGATAAAGAATTATATAACGAAGTGTACAAACACCTTTTGGATATCGGAGATATTATCGGTATCGAAGGAGAATTGTTTACCACTCAGGTAGGAGAGAAGACTGTTTTAGTGAAAAACTTTACCCTTCTTACAAAAGCTTTACGCCCTCTGCCTCAGCCGAGAACAGATGAAAATGGAGTTGTGCACGACGGATTCACAGATCCGGAATTAAGATACAGACAACGTTATGTAGATTTAACAGTAAATCCACAGGTGAAAGAAATTTTCGTGAAGAGAACAAAATTGTTCAATGCCATGAGAACTTTCTTCAATGATGCAGGATATTTTGAAGTTGAGACACCTATCTTACAGTCGATCCCCGGAGGAGCTGCTGCAAAACCGTTTATCACGCACCACAATGCTTTGGATATTCCATTATATTTAAGAATTGCCAATGAACTATATCTGAAAAGACTGATCGTAGGTGGTTTTGACGGAGTATATGAGTTCTCTAAAAACTTCAGAAATGAAGGAATGGACAGAACCCACAACCCGGAATTTACTGCAATGGAAATTTATGTAGCTTATAAGGATTACAACTGGATGATGGATTTCACTGAGAAATTATTGGAATTTTGTGCTATTCAGGTAAATGGTGCTACAACCGCTACATTTGGAGAACACCAGGTTGATTTCAAAGCTCCTTATCCAAGAGTTTCCATGACAGAAGCGATCCTGAAATTCACAGGTTTTGATATCACCGGAAAAACTGAGAAGGAATTATACGATTTCGCTAAGTCTATCGGAATTGAGGTGAATGAAACAATGGGGAAAGGGAAATTAATTGATGAAATATTTGGTGAAAAATGTGAAGGAAACTTCATCCAGCCAACTTTCATTACAGATTATCCGGTTGAAATGTCTCCATTGACTAAAAAACACAGAAGCAAAGAGGGCCTTACGGAACGTTTCGAATTAATGGTTTGCGGTAAAGAAATTGCAAATGCTTATTCAGAGCTTAATGATCCAATTGATCAGAGAGAACGTTTTGAATCTCAAATGGCTTTATCAGAAAGAGGAGATGATGAAGCAATGTTCATCGATCAGGATTTCTTAAGAGCTCTTGAGTATGGTATGCCGCCAACTTCAGGACTAGGAATCGGTATGGACAGATTAATCATGTTCTTAACGAACAATGCATCCATTCAGGAAGTGTTATTCTTCCCTCAGATGAGACCTGAAAAAGCAGTTCCGCAAATTGAGCTCGGAGAGGATGAGAAAGTAATCCTTGAAATCCTTAACTCTCAGGAAGAGCCAATGGCTTTATCTGAAGTGAAAGAGAGAAGTAAATTATCCGGTAAAAAATGGGATAAAGCTTCTAAGACTTTGACTAAAAATAACTTAGTGAAAGTAGAGAAGATTGACGAAAATGTTTTGATGAAACTGGCATAATATCATCAGATTAACGATATTCTAAGAGGTTGTTCCATTTTTGAGACAACCTCTTTTTTATTTTGGAAAATAATATATGCGCCTTTTTTATAAGTGTATTCGCAATTGAAATATTTAAAAATAAAAACCGGTGCAGAATTATTCTGTACCGGTTTCTTTGTTCCATTTTCGCAGCTGCGTTCTGAAATTTTTAAACGGGGCTACTGTATTGATGTGTATCCATTTCCATATGGGCCATTTTGCAGGAGTGGTTGCCCACTTTCTTTGTTCCGGTAAAAACAATGTTTCATGACCCAGAGATTCTATCCATTCTATAATTTCATTGATCTGCTTTTTCAGTAGGGCTCTTTGCTGTACCAGTGTAAAAACACCATATTGATTATAAAAAGATTCATATAAACCTTTTAAATTATTCCATTTATAATCAGCAGTCGGGGTTTTCACATCAATCCCTTTCTTTTCATCATATTCCCATTGCAGAAGCAAATGGGTCCATCCGAGCTGATAAGAGAGATTCTGTGATGGTGTTTTATCTACTCCGGCTTTTAGTAAATCTTTATCAGCTTCTTTGATATCATCAAATTCCTTATCATACAACAGATATCTGTTCTTTATCTCTTCAATCAGTTCTGTTTTATCCTTATAACTCTGCATAGGGTACTATTTTCTCAGTTTACTGAAGGAAGCCATCAGATAGAATAAGAATGGGAGGATAAATAATGAACCCAACATTAAAGCCCACGCCAAAACAGAAATAGTCTTTTCAGGAGCCATATGTTCCAACAGGGAAAGATGCTGCCCATTTCCTAATAAAATAATATTAGGATTGTGCTGATACGTGGCTGCTACCAATATCATTACGATTTGAAAACCTGCCAAGGCTCTTACCGGTAACAGTTTTTGACGGTTCAGTGCTCTAAGAATCAATAAAAGGGCGATGGTGGCAAAAGCAATAGCCATAATACCCAAAGGCTTGGAAAATACCCACTTTAAAAGAGGAATATCAGAAATATAAGCCGTAGCAAATACAAGAATTCCAGTAATAACAACAAATATCATGGTTTGTTTAGACTTTCTGATCATCAGCAACAGTTCTGCTTTATCTTTTGTTTCTCTTAACGAAAAAATAGAAGCAAGATAAGCACAAAGTGCTACCGTAAATAAACCTACAGAAACACCAAACCAATTCAGCCAGCTGTAAATATACAGATCCACAAACCCTACAGCATCAGGATTAATAGAATGTGAAACAGTAGCTGCAGCTATTAGCCCCAGGAAGAAAGGGGTGAGAAGACTTGCGTAATAAAAAATATGAGTATACAGCACCTGCCAGTTGTCTTTTACAGCATCATAATGCCTGAATGTAAACGCTGTTCCTCTGGCAATAATACCTACGAGCATCAGAACCAGCGGTATGTGGAGATAGGTAGACATTGTGGTATAGATTTCAGGAAACCCTACAAAAAGGATTACAATAGCGATAATCAGCCACATATGGTTCGCTTCCCAGACAGGAGCGATAGATTCATACATGATCTCCTGGGTTTTATGACGGGATTTTTTATTGGTGAAAAGCTCCACAATACCTGCTCCAAAGTCAGCGCCTCCCAGAATAATATAAAGACAGATGGAAAGCCAGAGAAAGCCTATAACAATGTAAATCATGATTTTTTGTTTTTATCGTTAAACTGAGCGTCGGTAGGGTCGTAAAGTTTGGGAACCATTTGAATCTGTCTCTTTAAAAGGAAAACCAGGATCAATGATAATGAGATGAAAATAGCCGTAAAAAAGTAGAATGAATACTGTATTCCCGGCATGGGAGTCACGGCATCTATTGTTCTCATAATTCCGTAGATAATCCATGGTTGTCTCCCCACTTCAGTAACTGTCCATCCGGCTTCCAGTGCAATATACCCAAAAGGAGTTGCTATCAAGAATGTTTTTAATAACCATTTTTTAGTAAGCCATTCTTTTTTGAAAAAGAAAGCATATAAGTAAACCACGCCAATAAATATCATCACCATTCCAAAGAAGATCATTATCTGAAAAGCATAATGGGTAACGGCAATAGGAGGCCATTCATCTTTTGGAAAGTCCTTGAGTCCCTTTACTTCAGCATTAAAATCATTGCTCACTAAAAAGCTTAATACTTTTGGAATTTTAATGGCATATTTGATCTCCTCTTTTTCCTCATCAGGAATTCCGCCAATCACAAATGCAGCCCCTTTTTCCGTCTCGAAATGAGCCTCCATTGCGGCAAGCTTAATAGGTTGTCTTTCTGCTACTGATTTGGCAGCAATATCACCGCTTAAAGGGGCTCCAAATGCTCCGATAAGGGCAAATCCAACGGCAATTCTAAAAGCTTTGGTATGAAATTCAACATTTCTTTTTCGCATAATCATAAAAGCATGAACTCCGGCCACTGCAAATCCGGTCGCACAGAAGGCTGCCACAGTCATATGAAGAGCCTGAGGAAACCATGCATCATTGAGCATTGCTTTTATAGGGTCTATATTAAGGTATTGTCCATTGATATAATCAAATCCGGTAGGTGAGTTCATCCAGGAATTGGCAGCCACCACCAGAATTCCTGATGCCAGGCCGCTTACTCCAACCAGGAAGCCGCAAAACCAGTGGAACCATTTATTAAATTTTTCCCATCCATATAAAAAGAATCCGATAGCAATTGCCTCAATGAAAAAGGCTGTCCCTTCTAAGGAAAACGGCATCCCGAATATAGGACCGGCATGTTTCATAAAACCGGGCCATAGCAGTCCCAATTCAAATGAAAGCATTGTTCCGGAAACAGCCCCTGTTGCAAATAGAATGGCTACCCCTTTGCTCCAGGCTTTTGTAAGTCCTTTATATACTTCGTTGTTGGTTTTTAAGTATTTCCAATGGGCAAAAGCCATTAGAAAAGGCATCACCATTCCCACACAGGAGAATATGATATGGAAGCCCAGAGAAAGCGCCATCTGGGCGCGGGCAGCTATAAAATCATCCATAATATCAACTTTTCAGTAAATAAATTTACGCATAAATTATTGATGTTGGGTATGATTTAAAACAGTTGTTATTTCAGCAATACATTTTAATTTTGAATCTTTTATTGGTTACCTACTCCTTATGTTTTCCTAAACAAAAGCTCTACATTTTTTTCACTTTTATACCCCGAAAAAAAATATCATCTTTGCAGGAATTTTGATTAAATTATCAACCATGAAATTTTTAAATAAGGGCGTTTTTATTATTTTTTTTCTATTTTACTCGTATTCTTTTACTCAGTATAGAAACGGATTGAAGGGAATTTATATGCCCCAGGGAGAACAAGTCAATCTTCCGGCAGAATATAACTTTTTTATAGATGAAGGACGCAGAATCGCGGGTGAGGTATTTTACCAGAATCTTCAACGTTCCAGTGGAAGAGACAGTAGTTTTAATTCATTGGAACTTATTTTTTTTGAAAACAGAAAATATGATTTTCTGAATACTGGATTTGTGCTGGTTCCACAAATGAACAGCAAGCTGATGGGAAAGAATATTTCCACGGTTACGGTCCGAAATAACAATACATGGAAAATGGCTTTTGGAACAGTAGACTTTGCTACTTACAATCCCCGAAATAATGTTGCCAATTTCCTGTACATGGTTATTTGTTGGAACATGACGAACGAACAGGTTCTTGCTCATTTTTTAAATAGGATGGATACTCCAGCAAACAGTAGGATTTCAAAATATGTTCAGTTGATCAGGGATATTAACAAGGCGAACAAAATTAATGTAGGAGAAAAGATTGATGAATTTGCACCTGGGCTGTTAACCAGATTATGTAAAGATATTAATGCCCAGACTTTGGGTGACGAATGTACATTGGCTCTTTATAAAGCTTATATTGAAGATAAGGATGAAAATGTAACAAGACAGAATATTGACCGTTTCTTTAGATCATTGGGTAACCTATCTCTGCAGAATATGACCAATGATTATGTTCTTCCAAGAGGAGATCTGAATATGATGAATAAAGACATAAAACTGGTCTTGCCTAATGAATTTTTTTATGCAAAAAAGAAGAACGACCAATCTGATGTTTCTTTTTTTATCGAAAAAATTGAACAGAACTTAACTTATGATTTTGATGGGAAAACCTATGTTCTTATATTTAAAGTAACGCCCCATATTGACAGCATGTCTTCAGACTTTAATTTTTTAGGAGAATATTATAATACGCTTAAAGGAAAACAGCAAGTTGAAAATATCGAGGTGAAAAAAAATGAAATTAATTATTTTGAATTTTTTCTATATCCGGATAGGATGGAAGTACAGGTAAATCTTACCAAGAAAGAAAATAGATTCAGCTATGGTTATAAATTGAAAAATATATTTAAAATTAAAAAGAATAATCCATAGATCTATAGATATGAGTTAAAAAGAAAAACGAGCAGAAAAAGTCTGCTCGTTTTTCTTTTTAACTCTACATTTTTTTGACACTTTTTAACTTTCATACCTCGAAAAAAATCACGATATTTGTAAGTCTTTGCATATAGCAAGATTTTTAATATTTAATATGAGTCAGAAACAATATACAGCTAGTAGTATTCAGGCATTGGAAGGAATGGAGCATGTTCGTATGCGTCCTTCAATGTACATTGGTGATGTTGGGACAAGAGGTCTCCATCATTTGGTTTATGAAGTAGTCGATAACTCTATTGACGAAGCGTTGGCAGGATACTGTGATACGATTTTCGTAAGCATTAAAGAAGGAAACGGAGTTGAAGTAAGCGATAATGGTAGAGGGATTCCGGTTGATTTTCACGAAAAAGAACAAAAATCAGCCCTTGAGGTTGTAATGACCAAAATAGGAGCCGGAGGTAAGTTTGATAAAGATTCTTATAAGGTTTCAGGAGGTCTTCACGGAGTGGGGGTTTCGTGCGTGAATGCACTTTCCAACGAAATGATCACTACAGTTTACAGAGACGGTAATGTATACCAGCAAGTGTATTCCAGAGGGAAAGCACAGACTGGAGTTGAAGAAATTGGCCATAGTGAAAAAAGAGGAACGAAACAGTTTTTCCAGCCGGATGATAGTATTTTTACAGAGTTAGTCTATAACTATGATACTTTAGCAAACCGTCTGAGAGAACTTTCATACCTTAATAAAGGAATTACAATTACCCTTACTGACGAAAGAGAAACTTTAGAAGACGGTTCTTTCAGAACAGAAATTTTCCACTCTGAAGGAGGATTAAAAGAATTTGTTGGGTATATCGATGGAAGCCGTGAATCTATTATGGAGCACGTTATTTTCATGGAAGGAGAGAGAGATGATATCCCGGTGGAAGTAGCAATGCGTTACAACACTTCTTTCAACGAGAACCTTCACTCTTATGTAAATAATATCAATACTCATGAAGGAGGAACTCACCTGGCAGGTTTCAGACGTGCTTTGACGAGAACCCTTAAGAAATATGCTGATGATTTAGGTATTCCACAGAAAGAAAAAGTAGAAATTACAGGAGATGACTTCCGTGAAGGATTAACCGCTGTAATTTCTGTAAAGGTAATGGAACCCCAGTTTGAAGGACAGACAAAAACGAAATTAGGTAACTCTGAAGTTTCCGGAGCTGTAGATAAAATTGTTGGGGAAATGCTGACTAACTTCCTGGAAGAGAATCCTAGTGAAGCAAAGTTAATCGTTCAGAAAGTAGTTTTAGCAGCAAAAGCTAGACAGGCCGCTAAAAAAGCCCGTGAAATGGTTCAGAGAAAATCTCCAATGGGAGGTTCTGGTCTTCCTGGGAAATTATCTGACTGTTCATCTAAAGATCCGGCAGAATCTGAACTATTCCTTGTAGAGGGAGATTCCGCAGGAGGTACTGCAAAGCAGGGACGAGACAGACACTTTCAGGCGATTCTTCCATTAAGAGGTAAAATTTTGAATGTTGAGAAGTCTATGCTTCACAAAGTATATGACAACGAAGAGATCAGAAATATCTATACCGCACTTGGAGTTTCTGTAGGAACAGAAGAAGACAGTAAAGCATTGAATATGGTTAAGCTAAGATACCATAAAGTTGTGATCATGACCGATGCTGATATTGACGGATCTCACATTTCTACACTGATTCTTACTTTCTTCTTCAGATATATGAAGGAACTTATTGAGAATGGATATATTTATATCGCTCAACCTCCTTTATATTTACTAAAGAGAGGTAACAAAAAAGTGTATGCCTATAATGAAAAAGAACGTGAAGAATTTACTCTGGAAATGTCTCCGGATGGTAAAGGTGTAGAAGTACAACGTTACAAAGGTCTTGGAGAAATGAACCCTGAGCAGCTTTGGGAAACAACCCTGAACCCTGAACATAGAATCTTGAAACAAGTGACTATTGATAATGCAGTGGAAGCAGACAGTGTTTTCTCAATGTTGATGGGAGATGAGGTTCCACCAAGAAGAGAGTTTATCGAAAAAAATGCGAAATATGCAAAAATTGATGCATAATCGTTTTTAAAAAATAGTAAAAAAGCTTCTAATTATTTAGAAGCTTTTTTTATATTTGGATAAACTAAAATTAATAATATGTTAACTCTTTTACAAACAGCTTCTTATGAAGGAGCAGATGCAGTTTCCGGCGCAGCAGCTGCAGGATTAGGAATTGGAACAATGTTTATGGGATTGGTATTCTATATATTCTATGGATACTGTATGTATAAAATTTTCAAAAAAGCTGGGAGGGAAGATGCCTGGGCAGCTTTTATTCCAATCTATAATACAATAGTATTGCTGGATATTGTAAAGAAGCCTCTATGGTGGATTATTTTATTCTGCATCCCTTTGGTTAATATTTATGCATGTTGGGTAGTCTATGACAGGCTTGCTAAAGGTTTTGCAAAAGAAACTCCTTTGTACACCATCCTTATACTTTTCTTTGGATTTATTTTTATTCCTGTACTTGGACTGGGGAGTGATCCTTATGACAGTAAGAGAATTCCAAATGATTAAAGAAATAGAAATGATAAAAAAAGACCTCAGAGATGAGGTCTTTTTTTATGCGTAAATACTTTTTTTAATAATGTATACGCTTGTTTAATAGTGTTTTGTGATATTGTTTTATATTATTTTAACAACTATTAAGATTTTCTTATGTTTGCATAATTTTAATAACCATGATGAAAATACCATTTCCAGAAGCTCTTTCTGCTTCAATTTACTTTACACCACCATATTCAATGGTTGTTATTATTCGTAACTTAAAAATAGCAAACTGAATTTTAACAATTTATTATTTCGTAAAAAATAACAATCAAGATGAAAATTTTAATTTTAGGGGCTCTTTCAACAGCCTCGATATATTTCGCACAGATCTATCCGGCTTCTTCAATTCCTGAAAATTTAAAGAAAAATGCTGATGTTGTCATCAGAAAAAACTTTACAACTGTTCAGATTAATAAAATTGATGAGATCAGATATCAGTATAACAGAATAATGACGGTTATCAATAAAGATGGAGATTCAAAAGCAGCAATATATATACCTTATCAAAAAGGGGATAATATTTCAAATGTAAAAGTAACAATATACGATGAAGCAGGGAAAAAAGTGAAGAGCTTTTCAAAGTCTGATTTTAGTGATTTTGCCAATAATCCTCAGGGAATATTTTATTCTGATAATAGGGTCTTAGCATTACCCTATACTTCAGCATATTATCCCTATACAGTAGATTTTTCATATGAGCTTACGGATGAAAATACTGTTTTTATTCCAGATTTTATACCTTTTTCATCTAATAATGTTTCTTTGGAAGAAAGTCAGTTGAAAATAATTAATAAATCAGGAATTGAGCTTAAAACTAAAAGCTATCCTTCAAAATATAATTATGCTTCAGTGATAGAAAGTGACAACGGAGCTGAGAAGACATATACTTTTAAAAATGTTCCGGCCATTGATGATGCACTGATGGTACCAGAGCCTGTAAAGATATTGCCTAAGATGGGCTTTTCTCTGGTACAGTTCAATCTGGCAGGAAAAAAAGGTACTTTAAATAACTGGAAAGATTTCGGGGTTTGGTATTACAATAATCTGGTAGAGCCGGTTGCTGTTTCTACACCTGCCATTAAATCTGAAATTGCTGCTTTGAAATTAGAGGGATCAACAGAAGATAAGGTGAAAAAGCTTTATCAGTATATGCAGTCTAAAACCCGTTATATATTTGTAGGGCTGGGGATAGGCGGTTGGCTTCCTATGTTGCCGGATGAAGTGAATAAAAAAGGATATGGTGACTGCAAAGGACTTACCAATTACATGAAAACACTTTTGAATGAGGCAGGTATTCCATCTAATTATTGCATCATCAACTCCAGTTCATCACAGGTCTCTTTTGATCCTGATTTTCCTTCGATGGGAGGGAATCACGCTATTCTGATGATCCCTACAGAAAAAGGAAACATCTGGCTTGAAAACACCTCTCAACAGATTGCTTTTAACCATCTGAGCTACAGTACAACCGATAGAAATGTGCTTGCTGTAACCTCTAAAGGAATCGAGATTATTAATACACCAGCCTATAAGGCTGAAGAAAATAGGGAAAAGCAGGTGTTAAAGATCAACCTTAATGAAGATAACAGTATCACAGGAGAGGGGAGCTTTTTTTATACAGGAAGTCAGTATGATTATAATTTAGGATTTGTAAATCTTAACCCTAAAGAGAAAAACGATGCCCTGAAAAGCAGGCTGAGTATCTTAAACTTTGAAAAAGTTGAAATGAAAAACTTTGTCAATGACAGAGATAAAGCAGTTATCACCTATGATATCGACTTTAAAACCAATAATTTTTCTAAAAAAGCAGGAAACAGTCTTCTGTTCAGAGCTGTTCCTATTTTTTCAGATAATGTATATAAAACTGATGAAAACCGTGAGCTTCCTTTTGAAGTAAGACAGTCTTTTGAAGATGATTATGACATCGCCTTTAGTCTTCCTAAGGGATACCGAATAGATGAAACTCCTGCAGATTCGAATCTGACTTCTGAATTTGGGTATTATAAAATAAGTTTTGTAAAAAGTGATGATCAGGTAAAAGTGATAAGAAAAATACAGATCAATAAAGGAATTTATTCAAAAGAAAAATACAATGATTATGTAAGTTTCAGAAAGAAGATCATGAATATGGACAACTCAAAAATCTTAATTACAAAAATATGAATATGAAAAAAATAATAGTATTAGTCTTATGTTCTGCAAATGCAATACTGATTAATGCACAAAAATACCAGTTTCTAAACCCTCCAAAATTTAACGATGCAGATTTATCTAAAGTAAAATCACTTCTGGATGAAAATGCACCTGCAGAAATTCTGTATAAATCCATGTATTTTATGGTGGATACTTCTACAGGGAACCTGAGCAAAAAATATTTTTACAGAGTAAAGATTTATGATAAAGATAAGGCAGAAGAATGGTTGAATCTTGAAATTCCTCTTTATAGCTCAAACGGCAGCAGGGAAACCTTAGGGAAATTCAAAGCTTTTACCTATAATCTGGAAAACGGAAATGTTGTTCCTGTGAAAGTGGAAAAAAGTTCGCAGTATAAAAGTAAAGAGAGCAAATATGTTACAGTGACTAAATTTGCTTTTCCCAGTGTGAAAAACGGTTCGGTTCTGGAATATCAGTATGAAATAACATCTCCATTTTTATTCGCTATTCCGGAAATGTTGATAGAGTCTGATACCCCTTCCCTGATTACAGAATACGTTTTGGACGCTCCCCTTAATATTGCTTATAACATAAATTACACAGGAAGTATAGCTCCAAAATACAGGGAAGTCGAAGAAAGGAACTTATATGGTACCCAGTGCAAAACGTTTAGATTTGGCTATGAAAATCTTAAAGGATTTAAAACTGAAAAGTGGGTGAGGAATGATAATAATTTCCGTACAAAAATCAGTGCTGAATTGAACTCAACCAATTTTAGAGAGCTTAAGCTATATTCATCTTCATGGGATCAGATCAGCAAAAGACTCTATGAGAATGAAGAGTTTGGAGGAGAACTTAAAAAAACGAAACTAGCCAAAGAAAATATCCCTGCAGGAGTGTTGGACATGAAAACGGAGCTTGAAAAAGCCAATGCTATTTTTTCATTTGTTCAAAAGACATTTAAGTGGAATAAAGACAGAGGAATTTATACAGAAGACGGTATAAAAAAAATGCTGGAAACCAAAGTAGGAAATGCCGCGGAAATTAACCTATTCCTCGTAATGATGCTTCGCGAAGCAGGGATAAATGCCAATCCGCTTATTATATCTACAGTGAACAACGGGTTGATCAATCTGATATCACCTAATGTTTCTAATATGAATTTTGTGTTGGCAGCTTTAGAAATTGAAGGAAAACAGCATATCTATGATGCAACAGTTAAGCAATCTTCTTTGGATGAAGTTCCATTGAGAAACTGGAATCAGTATGGGGTGCTGGTGACGAAAAATAAAGCAATGCCAATTGAAATGGCCAATATTAAAGTAAGTAATACTTTCCTTACTGCTGAAGCTAAGATCAATGAAGACGGAAGTGTTTCGGGAACATATTCAGATCGTGATACCGGCGCTTTTGCAATGTATGCTAAAGATAGTTACGATGATAATCCTGAAAAGTATAAGAAAGTGTACAAGGATAATTTCGCCATAGATTTTACAGAAATTGATTCAAAAGTTTTGGAAAATGGAGCATTTGAAAGTAAAATGAAATTTTCTTCAACGAATTTGATTGATCATGTAGGTAAAAAAATGATCATCAATCCTATGTTGTTTTTAAATAAAAACTCCAATGAATTTGATCAGACGGAAGCAAGGAAATTTCCTATCGATTTTGGAGCGCCAACCACCAAAGTCAAAAAGGTTATTCTTGAAATTCCAGAAGGATATACCATTGAAGAAATGCCAAAAGAAAAAAAGATAGTAACCGAAGACAAAGAGATAGAATATACTTATTACGTTGAGAAGAAAGAAAATAAACTGGAAGTCACTTCTACTATGAAAGTGGCAAGTGCAGATTATCCAAAAGAATATTACTCAGCATTTAAACAAATCTGGGGCGTTGCTTCAAAATTCGAAAACCAGGTTATCAGTTTAATCAAAAAATAATTGATCTGCTAAAAGGATTACCCTTAAAAATATTTTTATAAAACCATTCATCTTTTGAATGGTTTTTGTATTAATATAGAAAATGAGAATTATGAAAAATACTATTGCTGTCTTAGCATTGTCTTCATTCTTAGCTTTTACAGCCTGTAAAAAAGGAGAAGCGAAAGGGGAGAAAATAGAAAAAGCAGAACAGAGGCCGTCAGAAAACTTTGTGGTAGATTCCGTAAAGGTGAATGAATCCGTTAAAATTACAGACTCATTAAAACTTTCTTATACATCAAAACTATTGGTTCTTCCTTCTTTAAAAGACAAAAAGTTATTAGACAGTATTTATTTCCAGAATGAAAAGATTAAAGATTTTTCCAAAAGTGGACTTCAAAGCTATCTGGAAAATGAGAAAAACAGCTATTTCAAATCTATGAAAGAGGATAATAAAGACTGGTACTCAGATATTACCTCTGCTCAGGAGTGGTATTCGAGTTCTTACATGAATCTGATATCCAATACTAACGGATATATGCATATTCGATACACAGGAAGCAGCTACGAAGGAGGCGCACATGATAATTATGGATTTTCAGAAAGGGTTTTTGACCTTAAAAACAGTAAAAAACTTGAACTCAAGGATATTACTTCAATGCCTAAAAATAAAATTGAAGCTATTCTGATGAAGAATATCAATAAGATTAACAGTGGCACAACGGATGGTGACGGAGAAGTGAAAAATTCTGAAATGCTTTTGGTAGATAAAATCCCCGCTTCTGATAATTTTTATTTTGATGAAAAGAATCTCTATTTTCATTACAGCCCCTACGAAATTGCAGCTTTTGCCGCAGGAGATATTACAATTCCGGTTTCATGGGAGGAATTAAATGGGACATTAAATGCCGAATTTAAAGAAAGAATGAAAATTAAGTAAATTAATGCTTCCAGTTCAGGAAGCATTTTCTATTTTTGCGGTGATGAACAAAGTAGCTTTTATTATCAATCCTTTTTCCGCCAAAAAAAACTATCAGCCGTTTTTGAACGAGCTTATATCTAAGGTTGGAGATCCCCTGTATTATGTCTCAGAATCTATTTTGGGAACAGATGAATTTATTCAGACTCACTTTGAGAATGTAGATATTTTTGTAGCTATAGGTGGAGATGGTACAATCTCTACTGTGGCCAAGAATCTGATTAATACAGAAAAAATTCTGGCTATTTTTCCGGCAGGTTCAGGAAATGGATTTTCTAACGAAACCCGTTTCAGTAAAAATCTTGATGAGCTTTTAGAAAAGATAAAAGCAAAGAAATCCAGAAAGATTGATACATTTACTGTCAATGACAGGCTTTCTATTAATGTATCAGGAACAGGGTTTGATGGTAAGGTAGTTAAGGAATTTGAAAAAACAACCCGTGGATTCAAAAATTATATTAAAGTTTCCCTGAAAACCTTTTTCAATTATAAACCGATCAAGGTGAAGTTCTTTGATGAAAAATATGAACAGTATAACGGGAGATACCTTATGCTGAATATTGCCAATACCCGCCAGTTTGGTAACAATGCCTATATTGCTCCGAAAGCGAGTAAAAGTGACGGTCTTGTAGATATGGTTCTGGTAAAAAAATTCCCTTTAACCTATTCTGCACTTTTTGCTTTCAGAATGTTTACCAAAAGATTGAAAGACGATGAATATGTAACCTATCTTCCGGTTTCCGAGATTTCATTTAAAGTAAATACCAAAAACTGGCATCTTGATGGTGAATTTAATAAAATAGAATCACCTATTCATGTAAAAGTACAGCCTTCAAGTTTGAATATCCTGATTTAAATTGGATAGGTTCTAATCCCAGCTATTACCTATGTAATTTCTTCTCCATTTCTTCCGGATGGTTCAAACAGTAATGAAGCTGGTTTTTGTCAAGCTGTTTTTCCCAATTTGCAACGACTATTGTAGCTACAGAATTGCCTATTACGTTGGTTAAGGCTCTGCATTCGCTCATAAATTTGTCAATTCCGAGAATAAGTGTCATTCCGGCAATAGGAATTTCAGGAACTACGGCCAAAGTTGCTGCCAGAGTTACGAATCCAGCACCTGTAACCCCTGCTGCACCTTTTGAGCTTAGCATAGCCACTAAAAGAAGCATCAGCTGTTTTTCAATTGGCAGATGAATGTTTAATGCCTGTGCTATGAATAGAGAGGCGAGGGTCATATAGATATTGGTGCCGTCAAGATTAAAAGAATACCCCGTGGGAACCACCAGTCCCACTATTGCACGTGAGCAACCTGCTTTTTCAAGCTTTTCCATAATTCCCGGAAGGGCAGACTCCGAAGAGCTGGTCCCTAATACCAGAAGAAGCTCTTCTTTAAGGTAGAAAAGAAGCTTGAAAATATTGAATCCATTGTACAGCGCAACTGCTCCTAATACCAAAACTACAAAAAGAATAGAGGTAATATAAAAGGTAGCCACCAGGAATATAAGATTCAGGACAGAATGAAGGCCATACTTTCCAATAGTAAATGCCATGGCTCCAAAAGCCCCTAGGGGAGCAAGCTTCATCAGCATATGAACAATTTTAAATACAGGTGTTGATAAATCCTGTAGAAAATCAGTCACTTTCTGACTTTTTTCTTTCGTCAGAACCAGTGCAACACCCATTAAAATAGCTACAAGAAGAACCTGAAGAATATTATCACCTACCAAAGGACTGAATAAAGTGTCCGGAATAATATTCATAATAAACCCTGTAAGTGTTGACTCATGGGCTCTTGCCTGATACTGTGATACATCCCCTGTAAGGGTAGAAGGGTCAATATTTAAACCATGACCGGGCTGTAAAATATTTCCGACAAATAAACCAATGATCAGTGCAAGAGTGGAGAATGTGAAAAAGTAAATCATTGCCTTTACAGCAATTCTTCCCACTTTTTTCAGATCGGTCATGTGCGCAATACCCAAAGTAAGGGTAATGAAAATAACCGGAGCAATGATCATCTTTACCAATTTAATGAAGCCGTCTCCCAACGGTTTCATTTTTTCTCCCAGTTCAGGATAGAATTTTCCTAAAAGAATTCCTGCAATAATAGCAATGATTACCTGAAAATAAAGCTGCTGATAAAACTTTTTTGCTTTCAATAGATGCGGTTTTTTGAGAAGGCGAAATTATGAATTTTTTATAAAAATATGACAAAAGTCATGAGTTTTAATATAAGCTTAAGCAATTGTATCAGGTGATGAGAATCTAATGTTTGATTTCCAGATACTAAGAAGGGCCGGATTTTAAAATCCGGCCCCTGATATATTCTATTTTGAATCATTTTTATTACTCTACAGCCACTGAGTCGTCTCCACGGCCATCTGCTACCGCATGAATATTTCCATTTTCATCAAGCACGATCATTTCTGTTTTTCCGATTTGCTTGGTCTTTTCAATGATATAATTTTTGTTTTTCAGCTCAGCAATAGTGCTTTCGGGAAAATTATTTTCTACAGTGATTGTTTCCGGAAGCCATTGATGATGGAACTTGGGGGTATTCACTGAAAGATTGGCATTTAATTTAAAATCTACAACATTGACAATAGACTGATATACTGAAGTCGGAATTGTAGTTCCTCCAGGTGTTCCCACTACCATATAAGGTTTTCCGTTCTTAAGAAGTATGGTAGGAGTCATAGACGAAAGCATTCTTTTATTAGGCTGAATTGAATTGGCTTCTCCGCCTACCGCTCCAAACATATTGGGAACTCCTGGTTTGATGGAGAAATCATCCATTTCATTATTTAGAAAAAAGCCTGCTCCTGAAACCAATACTTTACTTCCGTAATAGCCGTTAAGAGTTGTGGTCACAGATGCTGCATTTCCGTCTTTGTCAAGTACAGAAATATGGGTAGTTTGCATTGACTCTTTTGGTTGTGTAATTATTTTTCCTACCTCTGAGCTTGGTGTTGCTTTGTCAAAACTGAAGCTTTTCCATCTTTTTTTCAGATATTCATCAGAAATAAGATAAGAAGTTTTGTCCTGAATAAAATCCGGATCTCCCATATATTCTGCCCTGTCTGCAAAAGCTCTTCTTTCAGCTTCAACCATGATCTGAACTGCTTTTGTAGAATTTTGCTGATATTTTTCAAGGTTTTCAAAGCTCGCCATTCTAAGCATTTGGGCCAATAGAAGACCGCCGCTGGAAGGTAAAGGCATAGAAACAACATTGTTTCCTTTGTAATCAAACTCTAATGCTTTTCTCTCAGCTACTTTATAATTTTTAAGATCTTCCAGAGTGATAATACCATTGCCCCTTTTCATTTCTGCAACCAAAAGTTCTGCTGTTTTTCCCTCATAGAATCCTTTTGCCCCTAGTTTTTGAATGAGTTTCAGCGTTTCAGCCAGCTCTTTTTGAACTAACAGGTCTCCTGCTTTCCATGGAGTATCCTTTACAAATAGGATTGAAGATTTATTATTCTTCTGGAACTTTTCTTTCTGGCTATTCAGCATATCTGCTTCTTTTCCTGTAATGGTGAACCCTTGCTCTGCAAGATCAATAGCAGGCTGGATAATTTTATCCATCGGAAGTTTACAGTACTTTAATGTGGCAAAGAAACCAGCCACACTTCCCGGAATCCCTACTGCAAGCCTTCCGTTTTGAGACAGATCCGTATCCGCTTTTCCTTTTTTATCAAGGTACATATCTCTGGAAGCTTTTTTAGGAGCTGTTTCCCTGTAATCCAAAGTGAATTTTTCACCATTATTTTTCACGCCTACCAAAAATCCACCTCCTCCAATGTTTCCGGCTTGCGGATACACAACGGCCAATGCATATTGTGTGGCAGTGACTGCATCATAAGCATTTCCTCCCATTTTTAAGATTTTTGCTCCTGCTTCACTGGCCAGAGGATGTGCTGATACCACCACGCCCTTGTTTTTTACCTGTACTTCTTTGACAATACTGATGTCTGTAAACTGTGCCCAGCTTAATTGACTGGCCAATAGTACCGAAACAATTAAAAACTTCTTCATATGATTTTCTTTATAACAAAAATAGAGAATTTTTGTCTAGATGATTGTTGATGATGGCGGAATAATTTCAGGTAACTGCTAAATAGCTAAAAGCACAAATTGCATGATTTGTTTTGGGAACCGAATAGTAAGGTAATTGGAGATTATTTGGAGCTTTGATTTTTAATACACTGTTTTTTCACTGATATATTTTACAAAAAAGGTATGAGAAAGTGTGATTTGACTGGAAATTTGAAATGAAAAACCTCAAATTCATGATGATTTTTCGCTCTAAACTTCGGTATATTTTTAAATACACCTTTTTTATAATGGTTGACTTGTTTTTTTTACTTTTGTACAATTCTAAAAAAATC
Organism: Chryseobacterium sp. MEBOG06; assembly: GCF_021869765.1. Classification (NCBI taxonomy): domain Bacteria; kingdom Pseudomonadati; phylum Bacteroidota; class Flavobacteriia; order Flavobacteriales; family Weeksellaceae; genus Chryseobacterium; species Chryseobacterium sp. MEBOG06. The sequence goes on from NZ_CP084580.1 coordinate 1,660,700, forward strand.
TGAAAAATGGAATCCTATACGGAAAGAATACTGATTACAGGTGCCTTGGGACAAATCGGCACAGAGCTTACGAACAGACTTGTTGAAATTCACGGAGCAGACAACGTTGTTGCTTCAGGATTGGACAGATGGCAGGAAGGAATTACTTCTGCAGGACACTATGAAAGAATGGACGTTACTAATACGCAGCTTGTGAGACAGGTGGTTAAAGACTATGATATCACGACAGTGTATCACTTAGCTTCACTTTTGTCAGGTACTTCAGAAAAGCAGCCTATTTTCGCTTGGAAATTAAATCTTGAACCCCTGCTTCATTTTTGTGAAATGGCAAAAGAAGGGCTTCTTAAAAAGATTTTCTGGCCAAGTTCAATCGCTGTGTTTGGAAAAGGAATTCCAAAGCATGATGTAGGGCAGGAGGTAGTACTGAACCCGACAACTGTTTATGGGATTTCTAAAATGGCAGGAGAAAAATGGTGTGAGTACTATTTTGATAAATATGGAGTGGATGTAAGGAGTATCAGATATCCGGGATTGATCTCATGGAAGACTCCGGCAGGTGGCGGAACAACCGACTACGCTGTTGAGATTTTCTATAAAGCAATAGAGGAGGGGAAATATACAAGTTTCATTTCTGAGAATACAGGAATGCCAATGTTGTATATGGATGATGCAATTAATGCAACATTAAAATTAATGGAAGCTCCAAAAGAAAGTCTGACTGTTCGTTCATCTTATAATCTTGGTGGAATGTCATTTACTCCAAAAGAACTGGCTGAAGAAATCAAGAAAGAAATTCCTGATTTTTCGATCGATTACAATCCTGATTTCAGACAGTCCATTGCAGATTCATGGCCCGCTTCAATTGATGATTCAGTAGCGAAAAAAGACTGGGGACTGACCTATGATTTCGGAATTTCTGAAATGACAAAAGATATGATCAAGAATCTTAAAGTAAAATTAACTAAGAATTAATTATCTAAAGTTATTGTTTAATTAACAGGTGTTTTAACATCTGATTTTTAATATTTTATAAATTTTATCTAAAACTTAATTTAAATGGTATTATTGACTTTTAACATTACGAAAATGGAAGCTGAAGCAAAAAACGGGGTTCAGATTTCGGATGAAGAAAGGTTAAAGATTATAGAAAATAATACCAAAGCAATTCTTAGGATTTTAGATATTCATGATATAAAATCAAGTTTTTTTGTAGAGGTTTCTCTCACTGGAAAACTGCAGAATCTTATAAAAGCAATTTCATCCAAAGGGCATGAAATTGCTTTTTATAATAAAGATTCAAGTCCGGAAGAAATAGAAAATGCCAAGAAGAATATTCAGGAACTTCTGGAAAAACAGATCAGAGGAATTCGTCAGAAAGAGGTAAAGGTTTCTCAGGAAATCCTGAAGATGATGGAGTTCAATTATGTTTCCAATATCGATAATGCCAATATTCTTTTTCCTCTCAAACGTCTGAAAAGAGATACTGAAATTACAGAAGAGGATGGGTTGAGTATTGTGCCGGAAAGTATCTCTCCATACAGCCAGCTGCCATACAATGATTTTGTATTTCAGATCCTGCCGATGAAGTATTACCAGAATATGGTTCTGGAAACATTGCAGAATGAAGAATTTGTTTTGATCTATTTAAACTCCTGGCAGTTTACCGATTTTAAGAAATACCGCTTTGAGATCCCTTTTTACAGAAGTTTATTTTCGGGCAAAAAAATGGAGGACAAATTAGATGCCCTCCTTACTTTTCTTAATGACAGGGAAATGGCTACTTCCCGTATGAAAGATTATATATTTTGAGTTGAAAATGAAAAATGGGAAGTTGAAAATTTACAAAACTTCTCTCCAATTCTAAATTTAAAATAGAGAAAAGTAACTGTAAATATCATCAGTAAACTAAACCACCAGAAACTAAATTTCCAACAGCAAATAACCGATAACTATTAATTTTCAATTTTCCACTTTCAACTAAAACCTAGCTCAGTTCAAAAAGAGTGATCTCTGGCAATACACCCACTCTCCCCGGATATCCCAATACTCCAAATCCTCTGTTTACATAAAGCATTTTCCCCTCACTCTCATATAGATCTGCCCATTTCGGGTAGCGGTACTGTACAGGTGACCATTTGATATTTTTAAGATCTAAACCAAATTGCATACCGTGAGTATGTCCCGAAAGGGTTAGATGAATATTCCCAGGGTGTTTTTTTACCACATAATCAAAATGGGTAGGGTCATGGCTCATTAATATTTTTGTTGCTGATTCCGGTACGTTTTTTAACGCGTCGTCAATTTTACCAAATTGAGGAAACGGTTTTAATCCCCAGTTTTCAACTCCCAAAATATATAGCTTCTCACCATCTTTTTCAATGACTCTGTGTTCATTTCTCAGCATATCAAAACCAGCCTGTTTTTCATAATCAATCAGTGTGTCAAGATTTTCTTTTTTAGCCTGAGGAGATTCCCAGGTTACATAATCACCGTAATCATGGTTTCCTAATACAGCAAGTTTACCGTCTTTAGCCTGTATTTTTGAAAATAAAGGAATGAAAGGTTTAAATTCATCTGCAACATTGTTCACCATGTCTCCCGTGAACAGAACCAGATCAGGTTTTTGCTCGTTGATCAGGTCGATCGCATGCTGCAATTTACCTGGATCTGAGAAGCTTCCGCTGTGAACATCCGAAATCTGTATAATTTTATACCCTTTAAAACTTTTCGGAAGATTGGCAAGCTTCACTTTTACCCTTCTCACTTTGTGACGGTATTTTCCGAAGGTAATTCCGTCTATGAATAAAGCAGAAAGAACTCCGCTCATTCCCAATCCTATCAGGCTTAAGAATTTTCTCCTTTCCGGAAAGAAGTTTTCAGTAGGTTTTGCAAAGCCGATCAGATATCCTCCGGCACGGATAATATCATCAATCAGTAAAAATAAAACTACAAAAATTTTAGGAAGAATAAAAACCAAAAATAATGAAATCATAATCTGTGCCCTTGCTGTACTCCTGTCAGATTTTTGATGAGCGATTTCGTAAGCAAAGATCCCATATACTGCTAACGATATAACCCAGTATCCGACCCTAATCCAGAAGTTATCCGTAAGTGTTTTTATGGCTTGATAAATATACACTTCCAAAAACAGGAAGATTCCGGCGATAATTAAAAAGTTTTTTTGCATATTCTGGTTAAAAAAAGCACAAAGAATAACTTCCCTGTGCTTTTATATTTTTTTGTTTATTAAATATTTTTTTAAGGAAATCTGTAAACGATAGCATTGATGTTCATTCCGGCACCTACCGAAGTCATCACAATGTTACCTTTTTCTTTAAACGTTTGACCCTCCATTTTTCCTTTAATTATTAAATCATACATTGTAGGAATAGTTGCTACAGATGTATTTCCAAGATCCTGAATGGTCATTGGGGAAATAGAGTGGTCATACTCCTTTATATCGTAAAGTCTGTGAAGTCTTTCAATCATAGCATAATCCATTTTGGCGTTGGCCTGGTGAATTAAGATTTTATCTATATCTTCAATAGAAAGACCTGCATCTGTAATGGTTTCTTTGATGGCTACCGGTACGTTTTTAAGAGCGTATTCGTAGATTTTTCTTCCCAGCATTCTTACATAAAGACGTTTTTGATCTACTTCTTTATTGATTGATGGAGCATTTTCAAGATAATTCAGTTCCGGACCATTGTCGCAGATTGTGTTGTGGGCAATGATTCCAACATTCTCATCATCAGTAGCTTTTACTACTACAGCACCAGCACCGTCAGCAAAGATCATCCTGTTTCTGTCGTGTGGATCTGTTACACGGCTTAATGTTTCCCCTCCAATTACTAAAACGGTTTTAGCAACCTTAGCCTTAATTAAATTATCAGCCAAAATCATAGCTTCCACCCATCCCGGACATCCGAAAAGCATATCATACGTTACGCATTTTCTGTTTTTGATACCCAGTTTGTTCTTTACCCTTGCGGCCATTGTCGGCATAAAATCAGCGTATCCGTTTTCAGTAACTTCCCCGAAATTGCTTGCGTAAATAATATAATCTAATTCCTCACCGTCTACTTTTGCATCCTCAAGGGCAACTTTTGCGGCTTCATAACCGATTTGTGAATTGGAAAGATCTTCCTCAATGAATCTCCTGTTTTCAATTTCTGTTATTTCTACAAATTTTGCAATCGTTTCTTCCACAGGCTTTTCAATCTTTACTCCATCCTCTGTGTAGAACTCGGAATTCATGAAATAATCCCTACCAATAACTCTGTTCGGAATATAAGATCCAGAACCAATAATGATCGTATTCGGCATTCGTTTATATGATTTTTTTAAAGTTGCAAAGTTAATAATTAATATTAATAACAAAGAATTAAAAATATTATTAAATTTGCAAAAATTGTACTTTACAATCTATGAAAAACAACTCGTCCTTGAAAGGCTTACTTATTGCAGCTGTGGCGTTTATCGTTGCCTTTGGGATCTACTTCCTTTTTTTAGCCAAGAAGAATTATTATGTCGTAGATAATCCTACCCCGAATACCTATTACTTTAAGATCAATAACGGATCTGAAGGAATTCTGTCTGCGGGGCAGTATGTGCATGTGGATTTGAATAAAGGGAAAAACTCTATTCAGGTCTTTGATCAGAATAAAAAAATGCTTTACGATTCTGCATTTGAAGTGAACAAACTTCGTGGTTTGATTAACATTACACACCAGGATTATTACGTTAACGATCAGTATTATGGGTATAATCTTAAAAAAGATTCCCTGCTGATGGCACTTGATAAGACTGTTATTGACGGAAAGGATTATTTCGGAGGGGCAAAACGCTTCAACAAGCTTTACACAGAAGATTTTTACTACAATGTGGATGAAGATTATGACAAACTGATCAAGAATATCCAGCAGGTAGAATCAAGATCAAAGATCTTCAGAAAGCAGGATTACCTAAATTATTATAAAGAATATTACAAGTTTTAAGTTTTGACAAAAGATATCACCAAAGTTACTCCCTACAATTCAGAGGCTACTAAGAAAAGCCAGGTAGAGGATATGTTCGACAATATTGCACCGAAGTATGACCTTCTGAACCATGTTTTATCCATGAAAATTGACGTTTTGTGGAGGAAAAAACTGGTAAGATGGATGAAAAATGATAATCCGCAGGAAGTGCTGGATGTGGCTACAGGAACGGGAGATCTGGCAATTACCATTGAAAAAGGAACCGGTTCAAAAGTAGTTGGTTTAGATTTATCACAACAAATGCTGAATGTTGGCGTTATTAAAATAAAAAAACTTAAATTAGACGGCAAAATTTCAATGCAAAAAGGGGATGCCGAAAATCTTCCTTTTGAGGACAATAGATTTGATGCTGTGTCCGTTGCATTTGGAGTGAGGAATTTTGAAAACCTTACCAAAGGTTTGGCAGAGTTAAGAAGAGTAGTTAAAGATAACAAAAGTGTTTATATACTGGAGTTTTCAAAGGTTGAGGGGTTTATGGGGCCATTTTATATGTTTTATTTCAAAAATGTATTACCTGCCATAGGCAGATTGGTTTCCAAAGATAATAGGGCGTATACATACCTTCCGGATTCTGTAAATGCTTTTCCTTTCGGGGAGAAGATGAAACAAATTCTTTTAGATACGGGATTTAAGAAAGTTGAATATAAAAAATTAAGTTTAGGTATAGCCACAATTTATAAAGCAACAAAGTAACCTATGAATAAATTTCTATTAAAAGCACTGGTTTTAACCTCAGTAAATGTTGCCATTCTTTCGAATGCGCAATTCAGAACCCGAAACAGAATGGATAAGTTGGAAGACTTTGACGAGCAAAAATTCAGTTGGGGGTTTTATTTGAACGGGAACAGACTGGACTATCGCATCGTACTGCATCCGAGATATGGGATGAACGGGAATGAAAACCTTGTCACATCCAAGGAGAGTTATAGTTTCGGTGCCGGGCTGATTGCAAAATGGAGACTGAATGACTACTTAGATGTAAGAATGGAACCAGGTTTACAGTTTGCACAAAGACAGTTGACTTTTAATACCCAATCTAATGATATCTACGCGGGCGGATCTTTAACCAATCCTCCTTTTATGCCTGTTCCGCTTCAGGATAAAGATAAAGTTAGAGAAATTAAATCTACCTTGATTGATATTCCTGTTCTTTTGGAGCTTCATGGGCAAAGATGGTATAACTCAAGACCTTACATTGCCGGTGGGGTGAACTATATTGTGAATCTTCAGTCTAACGCAACTTCTACTGATGATAACATGCAGGGAATCTTCAGATCAACAACGCATAACTTTGCTTGGTCTGCAGAAATGGGGATTCAGTTTTATTTCAACAAATTTAAATTGACCCCTGCCATCAGAGGAACATTCTTTATGAATAACGAAAAAGTGGCTGATAACGCTACCACACCTCCATATTGGGCGGCTGCAATGTCTACATTACAGACAAGAGCAGTAATGTTCGTTCTGAAATTTGAATAATAAATTTCATATTAAAAAATACAAAGGAGGTGCCTGGCGCCTCCTTTTTTGTTGGTATTTCAAAATATAGAGCGTTTTATTTTTGTTAGTGTTATTATTTTTTTATTTTTGCTTTCAGTTAGAATATACAAACCTGAAATGCTTCAAGATTTAGAAAACAATTTTTCAGAATTAGAGAGAAAGATTTCGACTCTGCAAAAGAACTATAAGAATCTTACGGAAAATTTAGCAGAACTGAGTGTTGAGCATGAAGAGTTGAAGAAGAAGTATGATGAGGAAAGACGAAGAAATCAGGTATTAGCAGAAGAACAAAAAAATATAAAACTTTATTCAGCAATATCAGGGAATCCTGAACACAATAGATTAATGAAAAACCATATCAACAGATTGGTAAAAGAGATTGATTTCTGTATTGCTCAGCTTCAAAACAGTGGACTATAATGGAGGTAAGGAGAATAACCGTAAACATTGCAGGAAGGGTATACCCGCTGAACGTACCGGCAGCAGAGGAGGAAACTTTGCGTAAAGTAGGGAAGCAGATAGAGAATATGATTAAAGATTTTGAACAAAACTTCGATGTAAGAGATAAACAGGATGCTTTGGCTATGTGTGCCCTTAAACTGGGAACCAATGCAGAAGTAGTATCTCTTAATTACGAGAAAAATATTAATTCAACCAATGAAAGATTAACGCAGATTAATCAATCATTGAATGAAATAGGGAAATAGATTTTTTTTCCCTTAAAGACCTGCCTACAATAATTCTAACACATTAAAGGTAAACTCAACGCTAAACAATTACCGAGCAAATGTCCAGTGAATGGCGTGCCGGATTCCCGGATTACAGACAGTGGAAATCAGTTCAAATCGTGTTGATTAGGAGTTTACTCTCAATCCCTGGATTATTGTGGGCTTTTTTTATTTATATGAAGACAATTAAAACTCAATATATATTATGACAACAGCCATTATAGTCGGCGTTATTTGCTTAGTTATTGGGGTAGTAATAGGGATGTTTTTCTCTAGAAGCTCTCTGAATACTAAGGCAAAATTTATCATAGATGATGCAAAGAAAAATGCCGAAAACCTTATAGAAAAAGCTAACGTACAAGCCGAATCCATAAAGAAAGAAAAGAACCTTCAGGCAAAAGAAAAATTTCTGGAGCTAAAATCACAGCATGATGCTGACATTCAGTCCCGTGAAAAGAAAATACAGGAATCTGAAAAGAGAATGCAGGAGGTTGAAAAAAGAACCAAGGACAAAGAGCATAAGCTGAATGACGAACTTAGCAAAGTAGGAAAACTTGAAAAAGATTTGGATAAGCAGATTGCTGATTATTCCAAGAAAAATGAGATTTTAGAGAAAAAGCAGCATGAATTAGACACTGCTAACGCTAAAAAAGTTGAAATTCTTGAAAAAATCTCTAACTACACAGCAGATGAAGCAAAAGCAGAATTGGTAGAAACCATGAGAGCTGAAGCTAAAACAAGAGCTCAGGCACACGTTCAGAGCATCATGGAAGAAGCTCAGATGAATGCGAAGAACGAAGCAAGAAAAATCGTTATTCAAACCATTCAGAGAATCGGAACAGAGCAGGCTATTGAAAATTCAGTATCTGTATTTAACATTGAATCTGATGAAGTAAAAGGTAGAATTATCGGTAGAGAGGGTAGAAATATCCGTGCTTTAGAAGCGATCACAGGAGTGGAAATTATCGTTGATGATACTCCGGAGGCGATTCTTCTTTCGTGCTTTGACCCGGTAAGAAGAGAAATTGCAAGACTGTCCCTTCACAGATTGGTTACTGACGGTAGAATTCACCCGGCAAGAATCGAAGAAGTGGTAGAAAAAACAAGAAAACAAATAGAAGAGGAGATTATTGAAGTAGGGAAGAGAACGATCATTGATTTAGGAATCCACGGATTGCACCCTGAATTGATCAAAATCGTTGGTAGAATGAAGTACCGTTCTTCTTATGGACAGAACTTACTACAGCACTCAAGAGAAGTAGCTAATATTGCTGCAACAATGGCTGCTGAATTAGGATTGAACGTAAAGTTAGCTAAAAGAGCAGGTCTATTACACGATATTGGTAAAGTTCCTGAGCAGGAATCTGAATTACCACATGCGTTATTAGGAATGCAATGGGCTGAGAAATATGGTGAAAATCCAGAAGTCGTTAATGCTATTGGAGCTCACCACGACGAAATTGAAATGAAGTCGTTATTATCTCCGATCATTCAGGTGGCCGATGCTATCTCAGGAGCAAGACCGGGAGCAAGAAGACAGGTGCTGGAATCTTATATTCAGAGACTGAAAGACCTTGAATCTGCTGCGCTAAGCTTCGAAGGAGTATCAAGTGCTTATGCAATCCAGGCTGGTAGAGAACTGAGAGTAATGGTAGAAAGTGGAAAAGTAAATGATGAAGTCGCTTCTCAATTATCTTACGATATTTCTGAAAAGATCCAGAACGAACTGACTTATCCGGGACAGGTAAAAGTAACAGTAATCAGAGAAACGAGAGCTGTCAATATTGCAAGATAATAATCAAATTAAGATATTTTATAAAAACCTTTCAAGAAATTGAAAGGTTTTTTATTTTTATCAAAACTTAAAAATGCAAGAACTGTCACTGTCTTCAAAACTGAAGTACATTTTTTCTATCCCCGTTGTTATTTCTGCCCTGGGCTATTTTGTAGATATATATGATCTTCTTTTATTTGGGATTGTAAGAATTCCAAGTTTAAAAGCATTAGGGCTTAATCCTGATGCGGATGGGACCTTTATTCTGAACTGTCAGATGGTAGGGCTTCTCATTGGAGGAGTCTTCTGGGGGATCTTCGGAGATAAAAAAGGAAGACTTTCCGTACTTTTTGGTTCTATCCTCGTATATTCTTTAGCGAATATAGCCTGTGGCTTTCTGCCTTATTTTCCAAAAGAGCATTTGGTGTACCAGTATGCAGGCTTAAGATTTATAGCGGGCATAGGGCTTGCCGGGGAGCTTGGAGCGGGAATTACACTGGTTTCTGAAAGCCTGCCGAAGAATTTAAGAGCGATCGGAACCTCGGTGGTGGCTGGTTTTGGATTAATGGGAGCCGTAGTAGCCCAGCTCACAGTAGAACTGGCCGGAGGATGGAACATCTCTTATGTCATTGGCGGAATCATGGGAATTCTGCTGCTGTTACTCAGAATAAGTGTATCAGAATCCGGAATTTATAAAAATATTGAACATAAAAGCGTTTCCAAAGGGAACTTTCTGTCTTTTTTTACCAATAAGAACAGATTGATAAGATATTTAAAATGTATTGCAGTGGGATTACCCACCTGGTATTGTATAGGGATTCTGGCCGTTTTAGCCAATCAATTTGCCCCTGAACTTGGAATAAAGGATGTCAACCCCGGAAAAGCAATTATGTGGGCTTACGTGGGGATATCTGCCGGCGATTTGGCGAGTGGTTTTATTTCCCATATTTTAAAGTCCCGCAAAATGGCCATATTTTACATGCTGAGCTTTACTTTGATCGGCGTGGCTGTTATGCTCTTTGGGAACACCAATACAGAAACAAAATATTATATGTTTTGCGTATGGCTTGGCCTTGGGACAGGGTATTGGGCGATGTTTGTAACGCTGGCGGCAGAACAGTTCGGAACCAATATCAGAAATACAGCAACTACCACAGTCCCGAATATGGTAAGAGGATTGGTTCCTGTGATGATTCTGGCATTTGACACCCTAAAAGGAAATTTTTCCGTGGTAGAAAGCGCTGCGATTATTGGAGTAGTGGTATTCGGACTTGCTTTTTATTCTTCGCTTACCATTTCGGAGACTCATAATAAGGATCTTGAATTTACAGAATAATTTAATTTGTTTAATAATTTTGAACGGATTATCCTAGTTGTTTTATAGATTAATACGATTAAAATCAATATATTATTTAAATTTATATTAAATTATGTTGCGGGTGATTAATATTTGTTTAACTTTGGAAGGTAAGTAAAACTATACTGTTTAATCAAAAACTAATTCACATGAACATTATGAAAAATGCTAAAAAGCTAGCAAAGCAAGATCTGAAAAATATTACAGGAGGGATAAGCGGAACTCCGGATTTATCTCTTTGCGGGTGCAACTGTGCAGGATCTGTAGAAGGTCCTAAATATTGCGCGCAATATATCGCTTGTCCGCAAGTTTATACTTGTGGCGAGTATTAAGAAATTATTTCTACATGAAATAAACATTTCCACATTTAATATGCAGAACCCTTTTGACCTTCAAAAGGGTTCTGCTGTTTTTAATGGATAATATAAAGCAGACTGCCAACGCTTATCGTAACCCAAAGAATTACAGCGGTTAGTAGAGGCTTTAAACCTATGGTTTTCAATGTCTGAACAGAAAGGGTAGAGCCAATGAAAAACAAGGTCAGATTTAATCCGGATTTTGCCAAAACAGTTATAGAAGCACTGAAACGGTCAAGAAACGGGAAATAGGTATTAAGGAGAATTGCCAGAATAAAATAACCGATAAACCATGGGATTTTTATTTTTGAATCTTTACTTTTAAAAACAAACATGGTGATCAGTGAAATAGGAATGATCCATAAAGCACGGGCGAGTTTAACGGTTGTTGCTATTTTCAATGCTTCATCTCCATATTTACCGGCAGCACCTACTACAGAGCTTGTATCATGAATTCCCACGGCACACCACAAGCCAAACTGTTCCTGTGAAAGATTCAGAAGATGACCCATAGCGGGGTAAACAAACAGGGCAATAGAATTTAACGTGAAAACAATAGCCAGGGCAAGGGAAATCTGTTTAGTACTGGGTTTAATAATGGGAGATACAGCAGCAATAGCACTTCCGCCACAAATAGCAGTCCCTGCAGAAAGAAGATAAGATAAAGGTCTATCGAGTTTAAAGACCTTTCCTAATACATATCCCAGACCCATTACAACGGCAATACTTACAACAGTTAACATCAATCCTGTTTTTCCGGCATGCAGAGCTTCATCCAGCTTCAGTCCGAATCCCAGACCTACAATCGAGATCTGCAATAGCAAATGAATGTAATGATGAAGGTTTTTTTCAAATGGATTTCCGATAAAAATGGCCAGTCCAAAGCCCAAAGCAAGAGCTATAGGTGATGATATAAAGGGAGTAAGACACAAAACAGCCAATACAATAAAAAATACTTTCCGTGTCATTTCATTTTGAATGAAATCTTTCATAATGCGAACTTTTAAAATCTGCATCAAAATTGCGGAATATAGTATTACAAAGTAAATTGTATTTTGTTATGTTGGATAACTAGAGGTTATAATTGTTGGGTGCCAGATAATAGATAATTGTATTAATACATTCTATTAACTATTCAGCAAACCTTAGAAAAATTTCTATCAGGTCAGATTGTCCTCCTTTTGGGAGGATAAAATGAAAATCTCTTTCAATATTAAAGTTTTTGATATCAACAATAGTCAGGGTTTTGTTTTTCAGCTCATTAAGAATTGTGCTGATGGAAAGAAATGCCATCGCATCAGAATGCAGAAGATAGTTTTTGATACTTTCGCTGCTTCCCAGCTGGATAAGAGTATTCAATTCATGGATATTGATTCCTTTCTCCTTTAAGCGGTTGTGGATGAACTCCAATGTTCCGGAACCCTGCTCGCGGAAGATCAGATCAATATCATAGAGATCTTTAAGATTTAAAGTTTTATTGGCCAGCACATGATCAGATTTTGCAGCCAGAACAATTTCATCAGCTTTAAAAGTTTTATAATCAAAATAAGAAGATTGGGATTCTCCTTCAATAATTCCCAAATCAATCTTTCCCTCCTTTAAAAGAGTCGAAATAGCTTCCGTATTTCCTGTAAGAAGCTCAATTTTAATATCCTTATAATAGACATTGAACTTGGCTAAGATTTCAGGTAAAATATATTGGGCAACGGTAGTACTTGCTCCGATAATAAGTTTCCCTTTATGCTGTTGATTGAGCTGACTGATTTCAAATTCAAGGTCACGATAGATATTTCTTATCTTTTCAGCATATTCATAGAGTATTTTTCCGCCTTGGGTAAGCTGAATGGAAGTTCCTTTACGGTCAAACAATTTGGAACCTAACTGAGTTTCTATTTCTTTGATATGCTTTGTGACAGCAGGCTGGGAAATATGAAGCTCTTCTGAGGCCTTCGTAAAACTGAGTCTTGAAGCTACCGTATGGAAAACTTTTAATCTGTAATCAAACATGGCGTAAAATTACGAATTATAGTTGTGATGAGTAATAGTGGGAAATTGAAAATTAAAAGTTAAGAATTTTCAGGTAATATTTAAGAGCAGGAACAGAGACTGTCAAAAGAAGAGTAGATAGAATTTAAGCTTTGGAGACTAAGTTTGATAATACAGATGAAAACTATCTTAATCAGATTATTCATAACACATGCAATATAAAGTCCTGTTGAATCTGCATATTTATAATATTTTCAACTTACAAAAAGTCCGAAACAGATTTATCCTGTTGGCTTTCATATCTTCTGTTTTTAGCTTCTCCCACTTTCTGTCTGGTATAAATGCTGTTGTGTCCTGAAAGAAGATAAGATACTACGCACGCAATAGCTACATACACACCACATTCAGCTCCGAATAATTCTATTCCCATCAGCATACAGGCCAGCGGAGTATTCGTAGCTCCTGCAAATACAGCTACAAATCCCATTCCTGCTAATAATGCGAAGGGTAAAGGAATAAACACGGATAATGCGCTCCCTAATGTTGCACCGATAAAAAATAACGGAGTTACTTCACCTCCTTTGAATCCTGCAGATAAAGTGATGATGGTAAAGATCATTTTTAAAGCAAAATCATACAAGGGAAGCTGCTTTTCAAAAGACTCCAGAATAATGGGAACTCCCAAGCCGATATACCGGGTTGTTCCCATGGCAAAAACGGATAAAGCAATAATAATTCCACCTGCTGCTGGGCGAAATGGAGGATATTTGATATTAGTTTTAAATACAGAACCTGCCCAATGGATGATCTTACTAAAAGCAGCAGCACAAATTCCAAAAGTAATTCCGGCTAAAATACTGTATAAAATGGGCAAAAATTCCAGTTTTGGAATAAAATCAATATGATAATGAGTATGCTTTACATTCCATAAGGTTGTTGTCCAGTCCGCTAAAATAGCAGAAACAAAAGCCGGAAATATAGCATTATATCGGATTTTTCCGATGAGAAAGACTTCAAGCCCGAAAACAGCTCCGGCAAGGGGAGTTCCGAAAACAGAACCAAATCCGGCAGCAATGGCAGAGATAATCAGTATTTTTCTTTCACTGGTATCAAGTTTAAAAGGTTTTGTAAGCTGATCAGCAATAGCTCCCGCCATCTGAAGAGCTGTTCCTTCACGGCCTGCAGATCCGCCAAACAAATGGGTAACAAGGGTTCCGAGGTAAACAAAAGGAGCCATTTTGAAGGGAATAATTGCCTGAGGATTATGAATAGTATCAATAAGAAGATTATTTCCTGCTTCAACATCTTTTCCCCAGTAATAATAGAGAAGCCCGATAAGAAATCCTGCCACAGGAAGAAACGCAATCAGCCAGAGGTGGCTTTCTCTGAAATCAGTAGCCCATTCCAACGACTGAAGAAATCCCGCAGATGCTGTCCCCGTTAAGGCTCCGATAATAATGCTGATCACCAGCCACTTTAAAATATAGGGGAGGGCCGGAAATTTTCTGAAGAAAAAATGAGTGTGAAAAATCGCTTTTTTACCAATTGTTCGTTGATTTTTTGACATAATAAACCTGATTAGTTATTGTTAATAATCTCTCAATCAGGCGTCATCAGCTTTTGAAAAGCGGTTGGGTAAGGAAGAACACCATTTCCTTTTGATAGCACAAATATAAAAAGAAGAATCTGTTTTTTCAAAAAAATATTACTTTGGATCATGAACATCCGTTTTTTAATCAATAAAAACATACATTTTGTTCATAATCAATACTTTTCTCTCAGCTCCTATAAGAAAGGTTTCATTTCATTTTCAATCTGCGTTCTCAGTTCCATCAGGCGCTTGGCATATATTTCAAGCTGTTTTTCTTCCTCTGTTTCTGGAGTCCACTTAGGAACCGGAAGTTTTTTACCATTTTCATCTACCGCTACAAAGACTATGATACAATGTGTCTTTTTATCAAAAGTAGGCTGTTTTAAGTTTCTTGAAAAAACATTGATCGCAATATGCATACTTGAAGTTCCGGTGTAGATCACCTGTGCATCTACTTTTACCACTTCTCCTATTTTGATAGGGTCATAAAAACGGATTCCTCCTACATATACCGTTACAGAATAATTTCCGCTCCAGGTGGTAGCACAGGCATATCCCGCCTGGTCAATCCATTTCATAACACTTCCTCCATGTACATTCCCTCCATAATTAACATCTGAAGGCTCTGAAATAAACTGAAAAGTAATAGGCTTGTTCTGCATCTTTATAAAATTTGAATAAAGTTATTTAATAATTTCCAAAGTCATAGATTAAATCCTACTTTTGGAGGACGAAACTTTCAATGAGAGAGAGTTTTAACAAATAACAGATTTACAAATAATGAAGAAAGTATTTTATCTCAACTCTTGTGATACGTGTCGAAAAATTTTAGCCAAGTTTAATCTTAGAGATTGGGAACTTCGTGAAATTAAGAAAGAGCCTGTCACAAAAGAAGAATTAGCGGAAATGTATGAAAAAACGAAATCATATGAGGCACTATTCAGTAAAAAGTCTACTCAGATTAAATTGAGAGAACTGGATATTAAATCTTTGACGGAAAAGGATTTTAAAGAATTACTGCTGGATCACTATACTTTTTTGAAGCGTCCTGTTTTCGTTACTGATAAAGAAATTTTTGTAGGAAATGATAAAAAGAATGTGGAAGCTCTGCAAGATTTTTTCAGGGAAAATGATGCTAAATAATGAGAATATTAAATGTTCTTTTCTTTTTCCTGATTTCTTTTTATGGATTTGGACAGCAAAAAACAGATACAGTCAAGAAAGAAGAGGTTTTTTCACGGTTGGTATCTATTGATATCTCAAAAATAAAGACGCCCTGTGATTGTTCTGATGCAATGGAACGTATTGCAGACTGTTTAGTGAAAATAACAGATCCCTTTTCTTCTAAACAGGAGATGGAGAATGACAGGCAGGTGAAGAATTTTATTGATCTGAGCAATGTGAAAACTGCACAGGTTGCCAGTCAATGTGAAAAGAAACTGGGCTTCAGAGATTCTGATATCTTTGAATGTAAAAGTTTTAAACAGCTAAAAGAAAAGTCGGCAATTCTCAATAGAAAATTCAGAAAATAAAAAAACCGCAGAGCAATCTGCGGTTTTTTCTGTAAATATCTTTTTCTAATTATACAAAAGGAGCTTTCACCACTTTTGCAGGGATATTTTTGTTTCTTACCTGAATGAAGATTTCAGAACCTATTTTAAAATGAGGTTTGTCTACATACGCAAGACCCAATCCTATTTTTTTCATTGGAGACTGTGTTCCCGAAGTTACCTTTCCGATTACCTTTCCTTCAGCATCTACTACAGGGTAATCATG
Source organism: Chryseobacterium sp. MEBOG06 (assembly GCF_021869765.1). NCBI lineage: Bacteria > Pseudomonadati > Bacteroidota > Flavobacteriia > Flavobacteriales > Weeksellaceae > Chryseobacterium > Chryseobacterium sp. MEBOG06. The sequence goes on from NZ_CP084580.1 coordinate 1,676,807, forward strand.
TCTTGGAACCCCTTTGTCTGTAAGTTCGAAAGCAACCAGTTTTCTGGTAATACCTTCTTCTTTCTGCTTGGCAAAAGTTTCTTTAGACACGAAATCTTTATCAAATTTAGTGATCCATCCTAAACCAGCTTCAATAGGAGACGTTGTATCGTCGATATCATTTCCGTAAAGACAGAACCCTTTTTCTAATCTTAAAGTATCTCTCGCTGCCAATCCGCAAGGTATAATTCCCTCTTCTTTTCCAGCATCAATGATAGCATCCCAAAGCTTCTCAGCAGAGTCGTTATTAAAATAAATCTCGAAACCACCACTTCCGGTATAACCGGTGTTTGAAATAATAATATCATGTACTCCAGCCACAGAACCAACAGTGAAGTTGTAGTAAGGTATTTCTGAAAGGTTAACATCCGTCAGTTTTTGAAGAATTTCCGTAGCCTTAGGCCCCTGAACTGCCAATAATGACATCTCATCAGAAGCATTGGTCATTTTAGCCCCGAAAGTATTATATTTTGAGATATGGTTCCAGTCTTTTTCTATGTTTGAAGCATTTACAACCACGAAATATTTATCATCTTCCATTTTGTAAACGATAAGGTCATCTACAATCCCTCCATCTTCATTTGGAAGACAAGAATATTGAGCTTTTCCGTTTTCCAGAACGTCTACATTATTTGTAGTTACAAATTGTAGCAGGTCTTTTGAACCCGGACCTTCGATAATAAACTGTCCCATATGGGAAACATCAAATAATCCCGCTTTTTCTCTTACTGCAAAATGCTCTTCCGTTACTCCGGAATATTGTACAGGCATTTCAAAACCTGCGAAAGGTACGATCTTAGCTCCCAAAGAAACATGTTTGTCGTACAAGGCTGTTTTCTTCATATTTAATTTTTATTTCTTTATTTTAAAACTGTTGAAAGTCTCATTGAATAAGGTCATATAGTTTCCGTTCCAGAATTTCTGGCCACAGTTGATGGAAACTAAAAATAAGTTTTTGTCTTTTTGAAAAGCTTTGGTCACCCAGAATAGTTTCTCTTTCTGATCAAAATGCTCATAGAAATATTCAGTGTATCCTTTTTGGCTCTTTTTTTCTTTTACTTTATTCTCGGCATCTTCAGATTGATAAAGTGCCAGGATGAATTTTTTTACCTCTTCCTTTGGCAGCGGAAGATCATGGTATTCCGAAATCGTAATTGCCCCGATCTGGCTGGTAGGGAAGATATTAATAATCTCACTGTCATTAGTGGACTTCCATCCATCAGGTACATTGATTGAGTAGTTGGAACTCTCATAGACCGTCGCTTTTTGGGCAAAAAACAGACTTCCTGATAAGAAAGCAGCAAAAAGCAGTATTTTCTTCATGATTAAAAGTGGTGTTTATATTCTTCAAGAATGATTTTAAACCATTCTGTAAAGTTTTCGGGATGCTCCTTAATCTCTTTGTCCAGGTTTTCAAAAGAGATAAATCTTACCCCTTCCACCTCTTCTCTATTGAGATCAAAATCGGATTCATGATTTCCCACAAAGACATGATCAAGCTCGTGCTCCCAAAGGCCGCCTCCTACATCTGCTTTATAAATGAAATTGAATTTTTCTGAAAGTTCCGCTTCTATTCCCAGTTCTTCCTTCAGTCTGCGTGTAGCCCCCTCCAGATAAGTTTCGCTCTCTCTTGGGTGCGAACAGACAGCATTGGTCCATTGGTTAGGAGAATGGTATTTTCCGGAAGCTCTTTTCTGAAGAAGCATTTCACCTTTGCTATTGAATAAGAATACAGAAAAAGCACGATGTAATAAGCCGTTGATGTGAGCTTGCTGTTTTTCCATCAGCCCCAAAACTTTATCATCAGGATTTACTAAAACTACAAATTCTTCCATTCCTACAAATGTAAGAGTAATAAATGTATTTTGGAAATTTTTAGATAAACATCATGTTTTTTGTGACTATCTAAAGACAGGGAATCGATTAAAAGGAAAATTTGATATTTCCATGATTTTAATTTCAATATTCTTTGCTATCATGTTTAAACGAAAATTTTTAATCATATCTATGAAAAAGAATGATAAAATATTAATATTATTTATTAAATAGTAATTTTTATAGTAAAATATTAACATAAACCAAGTTTAACAAGGCTGTTAAGGCTAAAAACGCTAACTTTGTTTCTTAATGTTTAATGATGGAATTAGAATACAAAGAACATATCAGTCCTATCCTTAAGGATGGAATCAAAAATTACTTAATCGACATAGACGGAACCATCACAGAAGATGTTCCCAATGAAGAACCCGAAAGAATGGTTACCTGCGAACCTTACCCGGACGCACTGGAAACAGTCAACAAATGGTATGATGAAGGGCACCAGATCTGCTTCTTTACCTCAAGAACCGAAAATTTGAAACAAATCACAATAGACTGGTTGGATAAGCACGGCTTTAAATACCACAGTGTGCTTTGCGGTAAACCAAGAGGAGGCAATTACCACTGGATAGACAATCACCTGGTAAGAGCTACAAGATATAAAGGCAGATTTACAGATTTGGTGGAAAAACAAGTGACTATCGAGGTATTCAAAGAAGACGGAGAATAAAAAAAATATAAATCAAAGATTTAAAGATTAAACAACCTGAAACGTTTTTAATTTTTAAATCTTTTCATTTTTTAATATACTTGTATTTATGAAAGTTTTAGCAAACGACGGCTTGGATCAATCAGGGATTGATGCATTAAAAGAAAAAGGCTTTGAAGTCATTACAGCAAAAGTTCCGCAGGAGTTTTTGGTAGATTATATTAATGAGCATAAGATCCAGACTTTACTGGTAAGGAGTGCTACACAGGTAAGAAAAGATATTATTGATGGATGTCCTTCTATTGATATTATCGGAAGAGGCGGTGTAGGAATGGATAATATTGATGTGGACTACGCAAGAGAAAAAGGAATTCATGTGATCAATACTCCTTCAGCTTCCTCAGAATCGGTTGCTGAACTTGTTTTTGCTCATTTATTTTCAGGAGCGAGATTCCTTCAGGATTCCAACAGAAAGATGCCATTGGTAGGAGATACAGAATTTGCCGGACTTAAAAAAGCATATGCTGCCGGTATTGAATTAAGAGGAAAGACCATAGGAATCGTAGGGATGGGAAGAATCGGGCAGGAGGTTGCCAGAATTGCTTTAGGACTTGGGATGAGAGTGGTTGCTGCTGATAATAATGTGGGAAGAGCCAGTATCAAAGTGAAATTCTACAACAATCAGTTTATCAATGTAGACATAGAAACGGAGTCATTACAGGAAGTTTTAAAACATTCAGACTTTATTACCCTGCATGTTCCGGCTCAGAAGGATGGATATATGATTGGTAAAAATGAGTTTGATATGATGAAGGACGGGGTGGCTGTTGTCAATTGTTCCAGAGGAGGAGTAATTGATGAAGCAGCTTTAGTTGAAGCATTGAATTCCGGTAAAGTAAGATTTGCAGGACTGGATGTTTTCATTAATGAGCCTACACCATCCAAAGAGATTCTAAATCATACTAAAATATCGTTGACTCCTCATACCGGAGCTTCTACTCTTGAAGCACAGGATAGAATTGGACTTTCCCTTGCAGAACAGATATCAAGCATTTTACAGATCCATTAATCGGATCGGAATAAGATAAAAAAGCACCTCGGCCGAGGTGCTTTTTATTTTTAAACTGCCAGGCAGATTATATATTGCTTCTGCTTTTTAATAAATCTCTGATTTCTGTCAATAATTTTTGGTCATCTGTAGGACCTGCTGGAGCTGGAGCGTCTTTTTTGTTTACCCTATTGGCAATCTTGATGATCCAGAAAAGAACCATAGCAATACAAAGGAAACTGATCACAGCAGAAAGGAAATTCCCGTAAGCAACCCCATTCCAGGAAAGCTTAGCGATATTTTCTGCACCAGCAGCTTTCAGTGCCGGATTTAGAAGCAACGGAGTAATTACATCCTCAACTAAAGAAGAAACAATTTTACCAAATGCTGCCCCAATGATCACACCGACAGCAAGATCGAGAACATTGCCCTTAAAAGCAAACTCTTTAAATTCTTTAACAAATCCCATAATTTATATTTTTTTAATTAGTATATACACAAAAATATAATTAAAAAATGTAAAAAACGGTACTTTTTGTAGTTTTTTATTCCCGGAATGTAGAATTTTATTCCGAATTCATAGTCCCATTTTTAATGGAAACCTGAAATTTAAATTGATCCCTTATCTCATCAGTAATAAGCCCGTAATTTTATTGTCAGTGTACCATAGTAATGGAAAATCTTTTGTAATTTGCTTAAAACTTGATTGAATCTTATGAAAATCTTCAACGCCGAGCAAATACGCAGTTGGGATAGGTTTACCATTTCTCACGAACCTGTCTCTTCCATCCAATTGATGGAAAGAGCTTCACTGGCTGTTGCCAGTTGGATCTCTGAATATTGTAAAAATCATAAAAAGATAGCTGTTTTTTGCGGAAACGGAAATAATGGCGGAGATGGATTAGCCATTGCAAGAATGCTTTATCAAAAAGGTTTTGATGTGGATATTTTTGTAAATGGCCCCAAAGGTAAATTTTCGGAAGATGCTTTGGTTAATTTGAAAAGACTTAGGGATATAACAGGAATTTCTGTCAGAAAGCTTAATCAGATAGAGCAATACAATTTTGATGATAAAACAATTATTATTGATGCCCTTTTTGGAACAGGACTGAACAGAGCTTTGGAAGGGGAATATAAAATACTTGTTGACCAGTTAAATACAAAAGGAAGTCTTAAAATATCAATTGATATTCCTTCAGGATTACCGGCTGACGGAATGCTTGAGAATGACAAACTTCCCCTGAAGGCAGATTATACCCTGAGTTTTCAATCCTGGAAACGGAGTTTCCTGCATCCTGAAACTGGAAAGTATACCGGAAAAGTAGTTATTCTTGATATTGATTTAAGTAAAGAATATTCAGAAAAGACAAAAAGTGAGTATTTTGTGACAGATGATTCCGTTATCGATTTTATTTTTAAACCAAGACAGGATTTTTCCCATAAAGGAAACTATGGTAAAGCTGTCATTGCTGCCGGAAGTTACGGAAAGATGGGAGCCGCAGTATTGGCTACAAAATCGGCCTTAAAAACCGGTGCAGGGCTCACTTTTACACTTGGCCCGAAGTGCGGCTATGAAATACTACAGACTGCATGTCCTGAAGCGATGTTTATAGAAGGAGGCAGTCTGTTTGTGACCAATTTTGAAGGAGAAAAGGACCTGACTTACGGAATCGGCCCCGGCTTGGGAACTCATCCGGATACAGAAAATGGTCTTTTGAAATTCCTGAAAACCCATACTCATCCTTTAGTTTTGGATGCTGATGCATTAAATATCATTTCAAAAGCTCCGGAAAACCTGAAACTGATTCCTGAACGATCAATTATAACTCCTCATCCAAAAGAATTTGAAAGACTTTTTGGAACTTCAGACGATTCTTTTAAGAGATTGGAACTGGCTAAAGAAAAATCAAAAGAACTGAATATCTATATTATATTGAAAGATCACCATACACAAACCATTACTCCACAAGGAAGTGTTTTCTACAATATTACCGGGAATGCCGGGCTTGCCAAAGGAGGAAGCGGAGATGTTCTCACGGGAATTCTGACCTCGCTTTTATCACAGGGGTATTCTGAAGAACAGGTATGTGTGTTGGGAGTCTGGCTTCATGGAAAAGCAGCTGACCTAGCTGCAGAAAAGCATTCAAAAGAATCCATGCTGCCAACAGATGTTGTGAATGAATTGGGAAGTGTGTTCAGGCTTTTAGAAAATAAACTGTAACATTTTTTATAGTTTTATAGCTAAAGGATATAAAAGCTTAAAATATAGAAAATGAGTACAATCATTAAAAAGTAGCAGAGAATAATGGTGACAGGGATTTTACTGAAGGTACTTCCCTTGGTTAAAAAAACGGGATAGAAGTTTCTAACCTCTTCAGTGGTCTTTGATGATATTGAAGAAGTCAATTCTCATAGTAAAAAATAAAAAAAGCTTTTCAGATTCTGAAAAGCTTTTTTAAATTCCGATTATTCCGGTTTCCCGTTTTCTTCCTCAGTGATTTTAAACTTCCTGGAAACAATCATAATAATTACTCCCGCAATCATAAATGGAATAGAAAGTACCTGTCCGGTATTTAAGTTTCCTATTTGGATAAACTCATCGCCTTGTGGCTCCTTCAGGAATTCAACAAAGAATCTGATGGCCCAAAGAATGATAAAGAACAGTCCAAATAACCATCCCTGCTGATATTTTTTATTCGTTTTTCTATAAAGAATCCATAATAGAATGAAAAGGGTAACATATCCTATAGCCTCAAATAACTGGCTTGGGTAACGAGGTACAGTAAGGCCGTATTCACTGCTCTGCTGTGGGAAAAGTAAAGCAAACGGAGAATTTGGATCCGCAGGTTTTCCTACAATCTCAGAATTGAAAAAATTTCCCATTCTTACAAATGCACCTCCTAAAGCAACTACAATACCCAATCTGTCATACACCCAGAAAGGATTTTTTTTGATAATTTTAAATGAATAATAAAGAGTAGTAAAGATCAGTGCAATAGTAGCTCCATGGCTTGCCAGCCCTGAAAACCCTGTGAACTTTAAACCATTTTTTGTGCTGATCGGCAAAAATACACTCCAGAAATCTTCTTTAAATAGTTCCGGCTGGTAAAAAATGACGTGACCTAATCTCGCTCCCAGGATGGTTCCTATTAAGGTCCATGTGAAAAGAGGTTCCAGGTATTTTTGATTAACATTATCGATCTTAAAGATTCTGGTCATTAAAATATATCCGAAACCAAATGCAAACACAAACATCAGACTGTAAAAGTGCAGTGTAAAAGCTCCCAGCTGGATACCTTTTGAAGGGTCCCATATTTTAAAAGGAGTTTTAAGCTCTACTTTATCAGAACTGCTGATAGGCTTTGCTGATTTTACAGCATATTTGAAAGTGGTAATATTGTCTTTATTAATTGAAGAGTTAATCAATTTAAAGTTTTTATCAAAAAACTGGTATTTATAATCCTTGTATCTTGCCAGTGCTGATGCACCATAGTTATAGTAAGCAGGCTCAAAATTGGACTCATTAAGGATCACCACAACATTATTACTGATTTCCCTGTCCGGAAAAGCACTAAGATCTCCGAGTTCTGTGGTAGAATAGATTTTTACAGGGACATTGTTCCCGTTGATGTCTAAAGTTCCATCAGATAAACCTCCAGGGTATTCCTGTGCAAAAAGGCATTGAGTAATCAACGCGAAAAGTACAAGGTAAATTCTGAAAAAAATAGTATTCATTTTTCTATTGATTTAATAGTTTGATTTTTTTAATTTTTATGTTTTGGAGGAACAGGGTCGTAGCCGCTTCCGCCCCATGGGTGGCATCTTAAAATCCTTTTGAATCCCATCCAGAAGCCTTTGAATAATCCATGAACCTTAAGTGACTCCAGCATGTAATGTGAGCAGGTAGGATTATAACGGCAATTTTTGGGAAGTAGGGGCGAGATAAACCACTGGTAAAATTTTATCAAAATTACCAAAGGAAATGTAATGATTTTATTGAATGTAAGTTTCAAATCAATGCAAAAATAGGGTAAAAAAATGAAAATTAGTTTAATTTTGTTAGAAGTTTCAGAGATAAGAAATCTGAAATATTGATCTTAAAAAATAGAATTACTTTGAATCAAAATATTCCATTAGCTGAAAAATTAAGACCTAAAGCTCTTGCTGAAGTATTGGGGCAGGAGCACCTTACCGGTGAGAAAGGGACAGTCAGAAAAATGATTGAAAATGACACCCTGAATTCGCTGATCTTCTGGGGACCACCGGGGACAGGAAAAACCACTCTGGCAGAAATTATCTCTGAGCAATCCGGTAGAAAGTTCTATAAACTTTCCGCAGTTTCTTCAGGAGTAAAAGACGTACGTGATGTAATTGATGATGCCAGGAAACAGAATTTGTTTTCAGGAAAGCCTCCTATCTTGTTCATTGATGAGATTCACCGTTTCAATAAATCCCAGCAGGATTCGCTGCTGCATGCTGTAGAAAAAGGCTGGATCGTTTTAATTGGGGCTACCACAGAAAATCCAAGTTTTGAAGTGGTTTCAGCACTGCTTTCCCGAAGCCAGGTTTACATTTTAAAAGCACTAAGCTACGAAAAGCTTGAAGAACTTGTTGATATAGCCTCTGAAAGATATAACAAAGATGAAGGGACAGAATTTCAAATTCTTGAAAAAGAAGCTTTGATACAATATTCCGGAGGAGACGCCAGAAAATTGATTAATTCTGTAGAATTGGTTTTGAATCAATATAAAAATTCTAATGTCACAGAGATTATCAATACGGATGTTCTGGAGGTTCTTCAGGAGACGATGGCTCTTTATGATAAAAACGGAGAGCAGCATTATGATATTATCTCGGCTTTTATTAAATCCATGCGTGGTGGTGACCCGAATGGAGCTGTTTACTGGCTGGCAAGGATGATTGCCGGAGGAGAAGATATTAAATTCATTGCAAGGAGAATGCTTATTCTTGCTGCTGAAGATATTGGACTGGCCAATCCGAATGCATTGGTTATTGCCAACAATTGTTTTCAGGCAGTAAACGTTATTGGAAACCCGGAGGCACGGATTATTTTAAGCGAAACGGCGGTTTACCTGGCTGTATCTCCTAAAAGTAACTCTGCTTATATGGCGATCAATGAAGCATTGGCATTGGTAAAGCAAACCGGAAATTTACCAGTTCCGCTTCATTTAAGGAATGCCCCTACAAAGCTGATGAAAGACCTTGATTATGGCAAAGAATATAAATATGCCCATTCTTATGAAGGTAATTTTGTAGAACAGGATTTTCTTCCCGAAGAGATAAAAAACGTAAAATTGTATGAGCCGGGTAATAACTCTACAGAAAAGAAAATCTATGAAGAGCTAAAGAAAAAGTGGAGCAAAAAATATTAAAAAAATAAGGATACTGTGAAAGCAGTATCCTTTGATATAATGTATTATAGTGATCCGAAATTATCCCGCAGTATTAATGAATAATGTTTTCTTACCATTGTGATCCTTTTGTTCTGCTTTTTTCAGAATCTGTGGATATACTAGAGTCTTTGTATCATTAAACTCAACTCCATCAATAAAAACAGGAGTGTCCTGTGCAATGCCATACTGAATATTGATATCAGCCAGAGACATGATGTCAAATATGTTTTTTCCGTCTTTAAATTTATACTCAGTCACTCCTTTTGTAAATAACTTGCTGTATTTCTTCAGGCTTTGAGGAAGACTTGCAGGAGTCGTATATACCTTCGAAACCTGTACAAGGTTTTTTTTCGCATTGAACATATCAACGGTTCCGATAACATTATCAGCTACAGCAAACTTAGTAGCAGTCTTTTGCTGTGCAAATAAAGTTGCAGAAGATAATATTAAAAAAGAATAGAGCAATTTTTTCATGGTCAGCATATTATAAATATTAAAAACGTGATAAATATAGTTATTTTTTATAAAATGTGAATGGAATATCATTTAGTTTAGAATTTTATTTAAAGATATCATTATATAATATCGATTATAAGTCTTTGTTTTCCTCTGTTTTATCCTTTTTGTCAACCATATTTTTGATGATATTTTTAAGACGCTGAAATGTGAAAGAACTCAATAACAAAATAATGCCAAGAGCTATAAATGCACTTATTCTGGAGATATTGTCCATTTGCCATACATCATAACCATAAAGTTTTAAAACCATAAGTCCTACCAGCGCAAAGCCTATTTTATTATATTCCCGAATGCTCTTTTTTAAGCCGGTATAAATAAAAATGCTGGCCATGATTGTCCATATTACGGGCAGGTAAAGAATATTAAAATGTTTTTTTAGTTCATAGGAATGAGGGATATCTGGAGAAGCAATTAAAACATATGAATGATGAAGCTCACAGCTTATGGAAACAATAAGGGCTAAAGAAAGAATCCAGTAAGAGATTTTATTCTTATGAAATTCCGAAGAAGGGATTATTCTCAAACCTGTATATATAAATGGGATCCACTGAAGAAGATGTAACAGATAAAAACCGGATTGTAGTTTTTTAGATAAGATAGCTGCAACCACTGATGAAGTGGAAACAGATATATTCAATAGTATCAGGAAAAGAAACAGGTAGATTAAAATAGCCTGAATATCATTTTTGATGTTAAGCTGCCTTCTGAAAAATAAGAGCGCAAAAATATAATAAATAGTGAATAAGAGTCCTGTGTTGATAACCGCCACCCAGGATATCTCCAGCATATGATAGATGATTTCAAACAGAAGGGAAGCATAGATTACTGCATAGCTGGTTCCCGTAATAAGGTCTTCAAAAAAAGGATTTACTTTACTCTGTGTGTCTTTTTTGGTGGTTTTTAGTAAATATAAATTAATAACTATAGAAATGATTGTAAATAAACTTGTGATGAATATTGGATTAAAGATAATATGGTAGTCGTGTCTATTAAAGTATTCAGCCCAGGTAACAGTTTGGGCAATCATTACCAATGGGAAAAGAATATAAAAAAAGGTCTTGAAAATCTGATGCCCGGTCTTTTTCCAGATGAAAAGAAGCAGGGTAGTTTCTATGGCCCATATGCTGGTCAAAAAATGGGTTTTGAACTGAATCGCTATTGCGGTTGTAATAAGGCTGATTGTAATACCCGTAAATACAGTATATGAAATTCCGAATTTTTTTAGACCATATTCTCTAAAAAGAAAAAAGGAGTTGATTATTGCAAAAATAAGAGGGAAAATAATAGATGGTTCGTATTTTAATTCGTCAAAAATATAAATAGGACCTATAATGCCTGAGAAATTAACGAACGTAACCATTAAAATATCAGAGATTGAAAGATGGCCTTTCCTGAAATAATCCTGCAGAGCGAAAATATAAAAGATCACATAGCTGATCATATAAAAAGTGATATTTAAAAACTCTGGGTTTTCATGGGTCCAGTAAAAAAGATAAGCTGTTGTAAAAAGATAAGCTGTCCATCCCACACTTTTCCAGTGCTGAAGAAAATTGGCTGTAAGCATTCCTATATTTAAAAGGCTGAGGTAAATAAACAGGAAAAGGTAATTACTTTGTCCTGTGCTGATCATCAAAGGAGCAGAAAAACCTCCTATTAATGAAAAAATAATCAGGACTTCACTTTTATAATAATAGGACAGTACAATAGAGACCGCTGTAATCAGACATGTAATGATAAAAGCAGTATTTTGGGAAAAGAGATGATATTCCCTGAAAGCGATGGTTGCTGTAAAATATAAAACAGCAATTCCCCCGCCAGTTATGATGGAGGCAAATGTTGTATAGTTTTTTCTGAGAAAATGTCCGGTAAGTATAATTCCTGCTCCGATACCAAGGCCAATTCCTGCTCTTGCCGTTTCTCCTATCCAGTTTTTGTCAATGGCATATTTTACAAAATAGCCAATTCCTAAAACCAGTGTGAAAATACCAATGATGGTAAGCGCATTTTGTTTTAGAAAATCAGATAAGGGACCGAGCCAGTCTTTTTGAACTTTTACAGAAGATTCTTCATTGGGTGTCGTTATTTCTTCTATACTTGCTTCGCGAGACTGTATGGGTTTAGGTATAATGATTTTTTCAGCCTGAATGTTTTCGCTGGAAATTGGGGAGGGAAGGGAAGTAGCATTCATTTTGGAATTGAGGTCAGTTACTTTTTTTTCAAGTTTTCTGATCTTGGAGTTCAGGTTGTTGAAAATAATAATAATGACTACAATTACGATGACACTAAGAAGTTCATTCATTCGATAGTTTTTATCAAATATAAAGAAATGTGTTTGAAAATTCTGTTAAAAAATTAACCCATCACTACAAAGCGATGGGTTAACGGTATAGATAACTAACAATATGTTTTACTAGTTGGATACTTTATAAATATAAAATGAAGAAATACTGTTGGTTAATAGACCTGCTGTTATTGCAGAAGATCCGGTAAGGCCGAATGTGATTTTATCTCCTGCCTGTAATGAATATATGCCATTAATGGTGGTGTCGGAAATCGTAAGGTCCAGTAATACGAGATTAGCTCCACTAAATGGGCGGCTGTCTATAACAGTAGCTACTGAACTTCTGGTTCTTAAAATCCCTACACCAGGGCTGTTAGCAAGTACTGAAGCTTGTAATCCTGTTCCCAAACGAAAAGAAAAAGTGATTGCATAAACGCCGGTAGTTGGAATAGTATATGTGTTATCTGTATCACTGAACAAAGCTGCTGTGCCTATTGTTCTCTCTGCCTGCAAGAAGTTAACCGATCTGAATCCTGAAGGAAATAGGCCAAGAGACAAAAGGCTCAGAGTGGCAGTTTTTTTTGCAGAGTAAATACTTGAATTAACATTGGAAGCTGCAATTAGCAACTGTGGGTCCAGTGTGTAGACTTCTGTAGTGGCTGCATCTTGAGCTAAAATCTGGTACCCGGTAACAGTAGCAGCAGGTGGTGTAACCCTAACTCTTAATGTTCCATTAACATCCAGAGTGGCTGTAGGCGCATCAGTATTAATACCAACTTGTGAAAATAACGGTAATGTTGCACACGCTAAAATTAGGCTGTAAATTTTACTTTTCATGATCAAGATTTTTAATTAGTTGTTAACAAATATACAATAAAAATTATACACGTTGTTGTGAAATTTTCATTTTTAATATTAATATGATGTAATATATTTAAACATATGTTTATATTTTAATATATAATATCATGTAATTTAATTACGAGTTATTATTTGAGTCTTTTAATTAAATGGATGGTTATTAGGGATTTAAAAAATAAATTTATCCCTTTTATGTGGGTTATTTTGGAGAGTTATGAACTCTTATTAGCTGGATATTTATTATAAAATTTATATCATAAATAGTCACATAAAAAAACACTGCCATCATGACAGTGTTTTTTTTATGTGATTTATTGATATGTTTTAGCTTTCCAGAAGGAATTCTTTATAATTTCCAAGGAAATCTACATTGGCATTAATAGATTCTAGTTCTTTCAGTGCATTTCCGTGTAAGATATCTTCCCAGTGACCTTCCACATTAATAAAGAAGAAATAATTGCCAAGTCCGGTCTTTAATGTTCTGGATTCAATTTTGCTGAGGTTCATTTTTCTCCACGCAAAAACCGACAAAACCTGATGAAGCCCGCCAGGGTGATCTTCAGGAAGGGTGATCAGCATTCCGGATTTTTCTCCTAAAGTTTCCAGATTTTGGTTGTGATATTTTTTCTGCTCCTTAGATATAATGATAAAACGGGTGTGGTTCTGTTCAAAATCCTGAATATTGCGGTTAATGATTTCTAAACCATATAAATTGGCGGCATACTGATTCGCTACTGCTGCAATTTTACTATCGCGGTTTTCTGAAACGTACTTAGCCGCAGCTGCGGTGGATGAAAAATCCTGTTTGGGAACTTCTTTATAATGGGAATCCAGAAAATGAAAACTCTGGGCTAATGCCTGAGGATGAGAGTATATTCTTTCTATCTCTTCTTTAGAATTTTCAGGATGAATCATCAGATGGTGTGCAATAGGCATTACTGCTTCTGCGTCGATCTTTATAGACGGCGTCTTATATAAATAGTCCAGCGTCATAGAAACGGTTCCTTCAATAGAATTTTCCAGAGGAACTACAGCCTTTACTGCTTCGCCGTTTTCCACCGCATTAAAGCAATCCAGAATGCTTGCCTGTGGTAAAAGCTCTTCATTCGGAAAAAGTTGTGCAGCAGCAAGCTGGGTAAAGCTGGCATGAGGCCCCAAAAATGCAATCTTCATAAATAATATATATAAGGTATAATAAATAAAGGTACAAAGGTGCGAATTAATTGACAAATGAGGTTAAAGAATTAAAAATGGAAAGTTGAAAATGGAAAGTTGAAAGTTATTAGCTGTAAGCCCCAATATTTCAACCTATCACTGATTTTGCCAACTTATAACTCCTCATTATCAATTCTCAATTCTCAACTTTCCATTTTTCATTATCAATTCAGTTTTCAATTTTCAACTCTCTCCTTCTTGTTTCCAATTTTTTTCAATCAGTTCCATCAAAAAGTCCGGACATTTGATTACCTTGCTTGTTTTTGCATCCAGAAAGAATAGAGTGGTGGAAGCTTCTGTTATTTTAATATGCTCTTCATTGTAAATTTCGTACTCAAATTCAATTCTTACACCAGGAATTTTTTTAACATAAGTATGGATTTCCAATTTTTGATCATACAGTGCAGGGCGAATATATTTGATTTTATAGTCTGAAACCGGGAGCCAAATTCCTTGGTTTTCAATTTCATCGTATGAAATTCCTATACTTCTGAACAGTTCAACTCTGCCAACTTCGAAGTACTCGGCATAGTTACCGTAGTATACATATTTCATAGGATCTGTTTCTGCGTAACGTACTCGTAATGAGTGTGTTGTGTGTATCATTTTTAATGTCAAATTATACATACAAATATATTTTTAAATAATCAATACCTGCAATATTTTTTTTTGAAAAGAAAATATTGGACCTTTGTCTTCCTTCTAAAAACAGTACAAACAAAGAATAATCGGGGCATAAAAAATGGATGATAATTTAATGATGTTATGGCAGAAATGCCTTCAGTTTATGCGTGATAATTTAAACGCAGCTGAAGACAATTCTGACCTAAAAAAACTTGAAAAATCTTTCGATATGTTATTTGATAAGGTGCAGCCACTTTCATTAGTAGCTAATAACCTTACACTTATCGTACCGAGTGATTTTTACAAGGAATATATTGAGGATAATTATCTGTCCTTACTTTCTGCTGCCCTAAAGAAAAATATTGGAAAAGGAGTGAAATTATGGTATTCAGTAATGGAAAACAGACCAAAAGGTCTTGAAAAGCCAGTTACCATGAATATGAAGGGACAAAGTGTTCCTACCCCAAAAACACAGGAGACAATGCCACAAGGATTCTCAGCTAATATTGTAAACCCTTTTGTGGTTCCTGGAATTAGAAAAGTAAATATAGACTCAAACCTGAAACCGGATTATTCTTTTGACAGCTATGTGGAAGGAGAAAGTAATAAATTTGCCGCTACCGTAGCAAGATCTATCGCTAAAAGGCCCGGAGCAACTGCATTTAACCCCTTATTCTTATATGGTGGATATGGAGTTGGAAAAACACACTTAGGCCAGGCTGTGGGTCTGGAAGTGAAAAATCAGTTTCCGGACAAAGTAGTTCTTTATCTGTCATCTGAAAAGTTTATTCAGCAGTTTATCTCTGCGGCTAAAGCACACAAGCAGACAGAATTTGCTAATTTCTATCAAATGGTAGATGTATTGATTATTGATGATATTCAGTTCCTATCAGGAAAATCAGCTACACAAGACAGTTTCTTCCATATTTTTGACCACCTGCACCAAAACGGAAAACAGATCATCCTTACTTCAGATAAAGCTCCGGCAGATATTATGGATATTCAGGACAGGATTGTTTCCCGATTCAAATGGGGACTTTCTGCAGAAATAAAATCTCCTGATTTATCCACAAGAAGACAGATTATTGAAGATAAACTAAGCAGAGACGGAATTGTTCTTCCGGGCGATATGCTTGATTTCCTTGCCGCAGAAGCAAAAACCAATGTAAGAGAACTGATCGGGGTTATCAACTCCGTGATTGCATATTCAACAGTATATAAGAGAGATTTAAGTCTTGAATTACTGAAGGAAACAATTAATAGAATTGCTGCCAACCAGAAGAAAGTGATCAATATTCCTTATATCCAGGATGTGGTATGCGACTATTTCGGAATCAAAAAAGAACAGCTTTTATCAAAGACAAGAAAAAGAGAGATCGCATTACCAAGACAACTTGCGATGTACTTCTCCAAAGCATTTACCAATTCAACATTTACTAAGATTGGTGAAGAAATGGGAGGAAAAGATCACTCAACAGTAATGTATGCTTGTGATACGATCAAAGATGTATCAAAAATTGATAAAGAAATTAAGAAATACGTTAAAGACCTTACAGAAAGAATCAAACAATAGATCACACTGTAAAGCAAAGATAAATTGAAATGAAGAATAGTTGTATTCTTCATTTTTTATTTAGTTTTGTGAAAGTAAATAAACCTTTTAATCCTTTTTATCTTTTAAATGAGAGCTTATGAAAATATTAATGGTCTGTTTAGGTAATATATGCAGAAGCCCTTTAGCAGAAGGAATTATGAAAGCAAAACTGCCGGATAATTTTGTTGTTGATTCTGCCGGAACCATTTCTATGCATGAAGGAGAGCATCCTGACAGGAGAGCTGTTAAAGTAGCAGCCAACCATGATGTCAATATATCCGAACAAAGATCAAGACCTATCACAAAAGCTGATTTCAGGACGTTTGATAAGATCTACTGTATGGATACTTCGGTATACAAAGAAGTTTTATCCAGAACAGAAAACGAGGAAGACCGTCAAAAAGTTTCATTATTTTTAGAAGCTGCCGGAAAAGATAAAAATGCCGATGTTCCGGATCCATATTGGGGCGGAATGGAAGATTTTGAAAAGGTTTTTCAGCTATTGAATGCCGGTTGTGACGAAATAGCAGTTCATTTGACCAGTCCGACCCATCATATATAATTCATAATTTTAATTAATTTCCCATGCTTTTTTTACTCCCTGCTTACTTATCAGAAAATACTTCTATCAATCATTTTTCTCCTGTCTTAAAGGATTATATCATGCAGACAGATTATTTTTTCGTGGAAAATGAAAAGACAGCCAGAAAAGTTGTTAAATTTTTTGCTCCCGAAAAAAAACAGTCTGATTTGAAATTATTTCTGCTGGATAAGTATACTGAAAATGCAGATATCAAAGAAGCCCAGGAGCTAATGCTGAAAGGGCAGGACTTTGGGTTGCTTTCAGAAGCAGGTCTCCCTTGTATTGCTGACCCCGGAAATCTTATCGTAAAATGGTGCCATGAGAAAAATATCAGAGTGATCCCAATTTCAGGGCCTTCATCTATTATTCTTGCGCTGATCTCCAGTGGATTCAATGGGCAGGAATTTACCTTCAATGGTTATCTTCCGATTGAGAAAGGAGAGAAAAAGAAACAGATCCTGAATCTCGAAAGTCTTGTCCAGAAAACGGGCTATTCGCAGATCTTCATGGAAACACCATATAGAAACAACCCGCTTTTTGAGGATTTGTGCAAGTTTTTATCACCAAATACAAAGCTTTGTATCGCTGCTAATATCAACGATCCTGAGCATGAATTCATTAAGACAAAAACAATTAAAGACTGGCAGAAACAAAAGCCCGAACTTCATAAAATTCCTGCCGTTTTTGTTCTGGGAAAATAAACGAAACTTCCTTCTGGTTAATAAATTAACAGGAATATTTTATACTTACAAGCTGGGTATTGGTCATCAGGATCAGTATCCCGGCTTTTTTTATGTATTAGAGTTTTCATTAATTCCCTGGAAATCATGGAACTTACTTTATTTTCAGTTTCATCTTCTCTCTTCCGGTTTTTTTATCACCACTTAAATTAAATTTATTTCAACAATATGTGATTAATTTACTTGATTTTTCCTATTTTTATGTTTTAAAATATTATGATTATATATTAATAATAATATGTTATAAATTGCTATTTTGTGTTTTAACGTCATGTATTAACTGATTTATTTTGTTTATTTCAGTTTTTATTAAATAATTTATAATTTAAAAAGCTTTAAGCCAATAGGCTTCATATTTCTTTAGTTATTTAGAGTATAATAATTAAAAATTTATTTTTTATAAAATAGATCCAATAAAATCAACACCAAATATTTAAATATGATTACACGTAAAATTTTTTTTCCGGTATTGCTCATGCTGGCGATGCTGGTACCTTCTTTTATTCATCTGTCTGCACACGGATATGTACTAAGTCCTGCCTCAAGAGGATATCAGGGAAGTCTGGATAAGGCTGCACTTGGCTATTCTGTAGCATTCGGAAAATATGGTTCTGTTATTAATGAGCCTGGTTCTCTGGAAGCACCAAAAGGCTTTCCTGCAATGGGTCCGGCAGATGGAAAGATTGCTTCTGCTAATGGAAGTATAGGGGGAGACACTACACTGGATCTCCAAACTGCTGACCGTTGGAAGAAAACCAATATCACCACGGGTGTCAATGCCTTTATCTGGAAATATCTGGCTTATCATGCAACTGCAAAATGGCATTATTACATGACAAAGCAAGGATGGGATCCTAATAAACCTATTTCCCGTCAGGATCTTGAGCTCATTGGTACGGTCACCCATAACGGTACACCACCGCAGGATAATGTTTCTCATCAGATTACAGTTCCTGCTAACCGTACGGGTTACCATATAATTTTAGCGGTTTGGGATGTAGCTGATACTACAAATGCATTTTATAATGTTATTGATGTTAACGTAACTTCTGGAACAGGAGTTTCAGCACCTGCCACTCCTACAGGATTAACACAGGTAGGAGTAACAAGTTCTTCTGCCAAAATAAGTTGGATGCCACAGCCAGATGCAGTATCTTATGCTGTTTTCCGCAACGGACAAAGCATTCAGCAGGTAAGCATGGCTGCATTTGAAGATACCGGCTTAACTGCGAATACGGTTTATACGTATGAAATACAGGCGAAAGGTTCTTCAGGGCTCACTTCAGGGAAAAGCACACCACTCAATATAAAAACGAACAGTGAGGGTATTCCGGAAAAACCCATAGCACCGTCAAATCTTCACTCGATGGGGACTACTGAAAACTCAGTTTCATTAATGTGGATGGCTTCGACCCATACACAAGGTATTAAAAACTATCAGGTATTTGAAAATGGGATCAAAGTAGGAGAAACCGTACAAACAAACTTTTCACGAGTAGGATTAGCACAAGACACGGAATATCTTTATACTGTAAGATCTGTTGCGATGAACGATCAGATTTCTGATATGAGTAATGATTTAAAAGTCAAAACTAAGATGATTACACCTGGGAATGGTCAGACGTATTGTGGAGCAGAACAGTATAATGCTGCTAATGCATATCCTACAGCTGGGGCAAAAGTTTTTTATGCCTGTAAAATCTGGAAAAATAAATGGTATGCTAATCCGGGAGAACTTCCAGGTACAAATATGGTATGGGAGGAAATAAATGTATGTACAGAAGGTCCCGGCTGTCAGTCAAGCGGTCCGGTTACCTATTGTGGTGCACAAGAATATAATCCGGCAAAAACATATCCAACAGCAGGAACAAAGGTTTTCTATGCCTGCAAAATATGGGAAAATAAATGGTATGCTAATCCAGGAGAAAATCCGGGAAGTAATCCTGTCTGGAAAGTAATCGATGCCTGCACTGAAGGTCCGGGTTGTACATCCGGTCTTACAAGTAAAGAAGACAGTTTTTCAGTAATTGTATCTGATCATCTGATCAGTTTTTCACCGGAAGACTATTATGGAAAAATGAGTAGAGTGGATGTGATTAATCCTGCTGGACTTCAGATGCTTTCTTCTGTTAACCCAACACAGAGCAGTATTAATATAAGTCATCTGCAAGCCGGAATTTATTTTGTGAGAATTCATTATAAAGATGGAAGCAGCATTACGAAAACGATCCGAAAGTAATAACGAAAATTTAGAATAAGAATAAAAACCACTTTGTCATCAAGGTGGTTTTATTCTACGAAAAGGTCATCCTTTTTTAGCTCTTCCGGTAAAAATATTTAACAGCCCTTAACACGGTTATTGCATTATTTTTGTTCTTTAACATCATACTGGAAACAGTACAATTAAATTGTTGATAATGCAATAGAAATCCGGGCATCGAAGATGCCCGGATTTTTTACTAAATTAATTTTTATCTTTTTTTCCAGATTTCCATTTCCTCCATAATAGCACAATAAATGGAATGATTAAAAAGAACGGCCATAATGAAACCAGTCCCAGCAGAAAACTTACAAAACTGTTCCAGCCTTCAGTAAGGGAATCAATAAAGCGGCTTCCAAAACCGATTTTTGAGGTAGCCGAACTTCTCACTTTCTCTTTATATAAGTTCAAATTCAAGGTACTGTAATTCACGCGGTCATCAATAAAACGAAGCCTGCCCTCAGCCACGTCAATCTCATCTTCAAGTTCTCGGATATTTTCCTGAATTTCAAGCATATCTTTTGTGGTAGCAGCACTTTTAAGCATGTCCCTGTATTTTTCAAGATATATTTTTTTGTTAGCCAGCTTAATGGCTACATCAGTATATTCCTCTGTCACATCACTGGATGAAATATTCTTAGACAAAACAGATCCTACTCCGTTTGAAAATGAGCTGATCAATGCATCGAAATTTTTATGAGGTACACGGATAATCAGAGTAAGATTATCATCCATATCCGTATTTTGAAACTCTTCTTTTTGGATATAAGCATTGTTTTTCCTAATGATCTCATTGACTTGGTTCTGTGTTTTTTTAATATCACCCACCTGAATTTTCATATCTCCGTTTTTGATGATTTTTTTAGAGATCGTATCTGTTTTCTTTGGGGTATAAACTTCTTTGTTGGTTCCATTTTCACCGGAGGCTACCTTCTCAGAAACAGAAAATGGAGGAGGTGCAGGAGTATGTGAAGAAGAAGGTGTTTTATCTTCGGTCAGAACTTCCATTAGGTCGGCTTTCACTTCCTGCTTTTCACCACCTGATTTACTGCAATTGATTAGAATAAGACCTGATAACAGGAGAATAATTTTTTTCATGGGTATGTTAGTTTTTCATGGATATGATCAAAAAGCGTGCTCAAAAATGGTCATTTGTAAAAATTATTAAAATTTAAATCGAAAGAATATTGAATCTTAATTCAATAAATAGCTCTAAAACCGACCTGAAAATACGTATCCCAAAGCTGAAATCCCTAAAGCAGGAAAGGGAATTCTATAGAAAGTCATTACCCGGAAATACCCATACAATATGCCCATTAAAATATAAGTAAATACATGATCAGAAGTAAAAGTCCTTACTGGTTAATATCTGATTCCTGTTTTCTTCAGAATAAATCCAAGGAGCCATATAGGGCCTACCAGTAAAAATTGAATATCTTGTATGAAAGAAGGCTTTTTTCCTTCTATCTTATGGCCTATAAACTGGAAAATCCATGTTATTACAAAGACAATTAAGTAGACCATCCATGACTGTTTTTCAAAATGAATATTGGTAAGATAGATGAAATGCTCCGCCAAAAACATCATGAAGATCATAATAATACTGATGCGTAAAGAAAGTCTGAGATAAAATAAACTGATAAATATTACTGTAATCATACTCATTATACTGACGCATCCAAAATAAGAAATGCAGAAATGAGGTGCCGGAATAAGAGATACAAATCCCAGAATAGTCCAGAAAATAAGGGGTACGCAGATCCAGTGAATAAATTTGTTGGTAGCATTTCTATGGCTTTTGCTATATTCTGCAAATAATAAATCAACCTTTCTCATAGTAGCGGGATTTGAGATACGCTAAAATAATAAAATTTTGTAATCACTGATAAGTTTGCTTACATTTGTGTTATGTCTGCCTTAGAAAAGTTCGGAGTTGAAATTTTTACGCAACGTAATATTTTCGAAAGAATCGCTGTCGATAAACCTTTCCGTCCTGATAATCCTGCGTTTATTTTTATTAAATCCGGAACTATAAAACTCCGCCAGCACTTCAGTGATCTGGAAGTTTCTGCCAATATGTTTATGGTAACAGACCCGCAGACGATCTACGAAGTAGTTTCTGTAACTGATGATTTTCAATCCCGCATGGTTTCTTACAAAAGAGAATTCATCTCTGCCCTGTCATTAAAGTTTAACCGATTGATTACTTACCGCTATTTCAGGCAGCAGATGAACAAAGGAGTGCCTTTTCCTGAAAATGAGATGGAAGTAGTCTGGAAAAGTGTTAATTTCCTGAAATATATTCTGGATTCTGATACAGAAATGCTTTATAAGAAAGAAATGGTAGAACATCTTTTCTCCGTTTTTTGTTATCAGATGGCAGGAATTATTTCTAAAGAAGATAACAATTCCCTGAACCAAATGTCCAGACAGGAAGAAATCGTATTTGTATTTCTTACCGATCTTGCAGAACATCACCTTACAGAGCGTAGTGTTGAGTTTTATGCCGAACGGCAGTCGATTACAACCAGACATCTTTCGTCGGTAGTGAAGTCTATCACGGGTAAGTCGGCCAGTCATATCATTGCGTTGATTGTTATCAATGAAGCCAAAGTGCTTTTAAACTCTTCCAATAAACCGGTTTCAGAGATTTCTTCTATCCTTGGTTTTAGTGATCAATACTCATTTTCTCACTTCTTTAAAAAACATCTGGAGGTAAGTCCTACCCAGTACAGACATCAGTTCGAAAGTTAAAATCTTACATTTGAACATCTTTTTCCAAAAATCAAGCATTTGATTGATTTTGTTGTTCTCCTAACTTTGCATCTGTAAAACAAGGTAAAATGACAAAGAAAATAAAAACAGCACTATCTCTTTTGATAGCAGCTTTTCCTGCGCTGTTTTTTTCCCAACAGATTAAACAGATGACCGCAGGCGAGGTGGCCGAACTGGCTGTTCAGAATCATCAGCAGTTAAAAGTTTCCGCACAGAATATTGATATTGCCAAACAGAGCATCAATGTTACAAAACTTCAGCAGCTACCTACTATTACGGCTTCCACAAGTCAGTTTTATTTAGGGAATGCCGCTGCCATTGATAAAGACTTTTCAAATTCTACAAAAGTTCAGATGCCACATTATGGTAGCTCTTACGCTGTACAGGCAACCCAACTGATCTTTAAAGGAGGATTGGTAAATAAGTCTATAGAGATGGCAGGACTTCGTGAACAGATTTCTGAACTGGATCTGGAGAAAAATAAACAGGATGTGAAATTTTTAGTGATTTCAAATTATCTGGACGTTTATAAAATTGTGAATCAGGAAGAAGTATTTCAGAATAACAAAAAACTGGCTCAGGAGCGTCTTAAAAATATTCAGAAGTTCTATCAGCAGGGTATGGTGACCAGAAACGAGGTGATCCGTGGAGAACTGGCTATCAAAAACCTGGATCAGGGAATTCTGACTCTTTCAAACAATAAAAAGATCCTGAATTATAACTTAGATATTGCATTGGGCCTGCCTGCTGATACGGAAATAGTTCCTACTGAAAGTTTAGAGAGCAAAGAAGCGGGAATCGGAATGGAATATTACACAAATCTTGCCTACGAAAAGAATCCGCAGCTGAAATCGGCTAAGAAAAATATAGATATCGCAGATAAAAATATTGAAATCATAAAGACAGATAATGCACCCACCATTGCAGGGTTTGGAGGCTATACCCTGCAAAGGCCTGTTACCACAAGGAATCCGGTCCTGGATATGTATTCCGGAGGATGGCAGACAGGTGTTTCTCTCAGTTATAATATAGATACCCTCTATAAAACAAAGGAAAAAGTAAAATTAGGTGAACTGCAAAAAACACAGGCCAATGATGCTGTGACTCTGGTGCAACAGAATGTAGATATGGGAGTGAATGCAGCTTATACAAAATATCAGGAAGCTATTCAGCAGGCAGATATTCTGAACGATTCTAAAAAGCTTGCTGAAGAAAACTACAAGATCACTGAGGCCAAATACCTTAATCAATTGGCTGTACAGGCAGAAATGATTGATGCGCAGAACCAGAAACTACAATCAGAACTGGATTATGCAAACGCAGAAATCAATGTTTTGTATCAGTATTACAACCTTTTGAAATCTACCGGAACACTTTAATTTTTAAAACTGAAAATCAACAATGGAAAACAAGGAACAAACTACTCAAAATACTGCCCAGACTCCTGCAAGACCGGCTGGAGACGGCAAAAAAAAGAAAAATAAAACCAATAAAATCAGAGCCATTATTTCTAATATCATCGTTTTTCTGGTGATTGGCTTTGGGTTATTCTGGCTTATCCGTGAATATTTCCATATTGGAAATAAGACTTATACAGAAGCTGCTCAGGTTGAGGAGTTTATTAATCCCATCAATACAAGAGTTTCTGCTTATATCAAAGAAATTAAATTTATTGAACATCAGCGTGTAAAAAAAGGTGATACACTGGTAATTTTGGATGAACGTGAAATTCTTACACAATTGGGGCAGGCTGAAGCAGCTTACCAGAACGCAACAGCTCAGAAAACAGCCACAAGTTCTTCGATAAATACTGTCTCCAACAATATTAATGTAATGCAGTCTAATATTGCCGGTGCAAAGGCAAGACTTTGGAATGCCGAACAAAACCTGAACAGATACAAAAACCTTTTGGCGGCAGAAGCAGTTACAAGACAACAGTACGATCAGGTAAAAACCGAATATGATGCTCAAAAAGCAGCCTATGAAACACTGGTTAATCAAAAACAGTCAGCTAATCTTTCTACTACAGAAGTGAAAAGCAGATTAGGAATCAATGATGCAGAAATTAAAAGAACAAAATCAGCCTTGGACATGGCTAGAATTAACCTTTCTTATACCGTTATCACAGCACCTTATGATGGAATAATGGGAAGAAGAACGATTACCGAAGGACAACTGATCCAGCCGGGGCAGCAGGTAGCTACTATCGTCTTAAACGGCCAGAAATGGGTAACAGCCAATTTCCTTGAAAGCCAGATGCCCAATATTAAAGTGGGAGAGAAGATGACCATGACAGCAGATGCTTTGGGAGGACAAAAGTTTGAAGGTGTAGTTACCGCAGTTTCTGCAGCTACAGGATCAAGATATTCAAGCGTGCCTACAGATAATTCTACCGGAAACTTCATTAAGGTACAGCAAAGAATTCCCGTAAGAATTGAATTCACAGCATCCAATACAAAAGAAAATCTGGATAAGCTAAGTGCGGGAATGAATATGAATGTAAATATCAATTAAGACTTAAAGAGGGAAGATGTCAGATTTCAGATCATATGCTGAATGAAAACTGAAAATGAATAGAAAAAATCTCTTATCTGATATTTCAAATCTATTATCTAAAAAATCATGTACAACAAAGGATTATATAGCGACTGGGTACCGAAACCCGTGCAGCTGCTGCTGATTGTATTACTGCTTGCCGTGGTAATGCCTATTGGCGGAGTCTATACGGGAAATATCAGCCATCTGGTGAGTGGTACCGGAGCATTGACGGAATATTTTATGTGGGCCAATTATGCCACCACAATCGGGATGGGAGCCTGTATGCCTGTGGTCCTCAGGATTAAAATGAGGTTTAAGGTACGGGACAAAATGGTATTGTTATTGGTTCTTTTAGGATTAATGAGCTATATTAATGCGACTACCTTACAGCCGATGATCTTTGTATTTACGGCTCTGGTGATCGGATTTATGAAGATGATGGTGACAATAGAGCTGTTTCTTCCGTTAATGGCCATGATAGGGAACCGTGGAATGTTTTATGGAGCATTCTATACATTTGTGTTGGTGATGAACCAGGTTGCAGCTTATTATGCAGCTGAATTTTCACTTCTTTACAATTGGCAGCAGTTCTATATTTTTACTTCGGTTTTGTGTTTCATTCTGGCATTGATTCATTGGATTTTTATGCATAATAAATACTTTGCATTAAAGGTTCCATTACATTATATTGACTGGTTAAGCATTTTACTTTTCATATCCACTTTTATGTTTTCCGCTTATGTATATGCATTTGGAAGACAGCAGGACTGGCTGAATTCGAAAAATATTATTAATGCAAGTATCGCTGCTTTTGTGAGTTTTGCATTGCTTGCGATTCGTCAGTTGACTTTAAAAAGGCCTTATCTATCATTCAAAATTTTCACCAGAAGCAATGTACAGAACGGTCTGTTTATGTTATTTTGGTTAGGAATGTTTTTAGGAACGGCCTCTATTCAGACTTCTTTTGCAGTGGGAGTATTAGGATATGATCAGGTGACAAATGCCGGACTTAACTTACTTATGATTCCTGGAATTATTCTGGCCGGAGTTATTGCTATATTTTGGTTTAAAAACGAAAAACCATTGAAAATGTATATATTTTCAGGGTTTGCGGGCATGATAGGATATGCAATTATCATGTATTTTTCCATGGTATTGGAATTCAGTTATGATAACTGGTATTTACCTATGTTCTTAAAAGGCTACGGAATGTGTTCATTATTTATTTCCGTATGGTTCTATACTCTTGATAAGCTTGAGATGGATGAAATGCTTGCTGCTATCGGACTTGTATTGGTTTGGAGAACTTTTCTGGCTGTGGGGATTTTTTCAACCCTGTATTCTTGGTTACAATACCGTTTTCAGGTTACTGCAATAGGAGATCTTGCTGTTTATATGGACGGAATGACAGTTACCCCTCAAAATGTGGCGGCCAATATGAAGGGCATTCAGCTTAATGCGGTGATCATAGCAACCAAAAAGATATTCGGATATATTATTCTGGCCGGTTTTGGAGTGTTATTTTATGTGATAACCCATCACTTCGGAGCGAAGCGATTCCAGTATTTCAGATTTGTAAGAGTTCTTGGCGGTAAGTCTGTTATTGCAAGAAGAAGGCTTCGTGAACGGAAAAAATTATTAGAAGAAATAAAAGATGCGGCAGGACCTGCATTATAAAAAATAACCTTGTTTTTTCACAGTAAAACCCTGGATCCTTATAGGCTGGGGTTTTACGTTTTAAAAGCGGTTGAAGTGCTATAAATCACTTTATGGTTCTTGAAATCATGAAAAATTTCATACTTTGTTATTTTTATTGTTTCTAAATAAGAATTACCTTTGTGAAATTATAAAACTTTGATTAGAAAGAATGAAAAAGCAGTATGCATTCATAGGTCTGCTGGCTTCGGGATTATTTTTTTCCCAGACAGTTAAAGACTCTGTAGACTCAAAAAACATTGATGATGTTGTGATTGTAGCTTCCAGAAAGCCTACAAAAATTTCTGAAATTCCAGGTACAGTATGGGTAGTACAGAAAGAAAAAATACAGGAACAGGCTAAAAGCGGAGTGCCCATTAAAGAAATGCTTTCCATTTTGATTCCAAGTATGGATATTGGCCCGCAGGGAAGAACCAACTATGGGCAGAATATGAGAGGGCGTTCTGCTTTGGTTATGATTGACGGGGTTTCATTGAACAGTATCCGTGCAATCAGCCGTCAGCTGGATGCTATTGACCCTTTTAATATCGAAAGAATTGAAGTTCTTTCCGGAGCAAGCTCTATTTATGGAGGAAATGCTACCGGCGGTATCATTAATATTATTACAAAAACCCCATCCAAAAAAGGAATCAGCGGAGAAACAGAACTGGGAGTACGTACTGGTTTTATGGGGAAAGATGACCATGATTTCCGTGCTGCCCAATCCATCGCAGGTAAGGGTGAAAAGGTCTTTGGAAGATTAGGAATTGCTTATCAGCAGAATGGTGGTGTTTATGGAGCAGATCAAAAACAGCTTTTTACAGATATTACACAAACTGATCTTCAGTACAACCAGTCTATTGACATCCTTGCAACAGGAGGATATCAGTTTAACAATAAACATAAAATAACAGCTTCCCTTCAGTATTACAACTCTAAATTTAACGGAGACAGAAGTTTATTCCTGGGTGAAAACCTAAGCGCATTCACTACCAAAAATGCTTCCTTACTGGATATGAGAGACGGATTCTCTTCCGATAAAAATGTAGGAACTGAGCGTTATATGGGAACCGTTGCTTACACCGCAAACGGAATTCTGGGAGGTCAGGATTTATATGTACAATTTGCTACCCGTGGTGAAAAATTAGGATTTTATCCTTTCCCGGGGAATGTTACCCTTCAGACAGGAAAGATTGCTTATATGTCATCTTCCCAACAAAATACTTATTACTCAGGGATAAAAGCTTTATTGTCAAAATCATGGAAAGGGCTGAATGTTACCTATGGTGCGGATATTGATTTTGAAAAATTTGAAGGAAATCAGTCAGTTTATGATATTGCCAAAACAATGTCAAGCGGCGGATTGATCAATGAAACAAAATACAGCCTTGGAAGATATCCTACCAATCACTCCCAGAGCTACGCAGGTTATGTACAGGCAAAATATAATATTCTTCCAAAATTACAGATCAATGCAGGAGTTCGTTACCAGCATATCAATGTAAGAATGGATGATTTTGTAGGGTCAGAACAGCAAACGCAGGTAGCAATGGGCTATGGAAGCTCAGCATCTGCTATTCCGGGAGGAGAAAGTTCTTATAATGTGACGTTGGGCAATGCCGGTTTATTATATAAGTTCAATGAACAGCATCAGGTCTGGGGAACATTTTCTCAGGGAGCAAGTCTGGCAGACCCTGCTAAATTTTATGGTATTGGGCAATATAAGCTGGTGGGAACAAACTGGAATGTAGTATCCAGTATCAACGTTAAAGAACAACCTTTACAAGCGATCAAAACAAATCAGTTTGAAGTAGGATATCGTATTAATAAAGGTGGTTTAAGAGCTCAGATTGCAGGATTTATGAGTAATTCTGACAAGAGTGTTACAGTAGATAAAAAGACTTTCCAGATTCTTGTGAATGATTTGAAATTAAGAAATATGGGAATTGAAGCTGAGATTTCCTATTCCTTAAAGAACGGAGTTTATTTCGGGGCGAGCGGTCTTTTGATCAAGTCTGAGGTAGATAATAAAGGAGAATGGCAGAAACAGGAGATTTATAATGCTTCTCCATCCAAATTAGTAACTTATATTGGTTACAATATTCAAAACTGGTCATTCAGATTCCAGTCATTACAGAATTTCAAGCAGAAGGATGAACTTAATAATGTTGTAGAAGGTTATAATACTTCAGATTTGATGATGGGATACAGATTCAACTGGGGGAAATTCAACCTGGGTATTCAAAACTTGTTTAATACAGATTATCAGACGATATGGAGTAAGCGCTCCCAGGTTTTATACTCTACCTATGGACTTCCGGAATTATTTAACTACAAAGGAAGAGGAAGAACATTCAATCTGTCTTATACTTTTGACTTTTAAAAATAAGATTAAGGTATAACCGCCTTATTCTGAAAAATATATTGTATTTCAAATCCGGTTTCTGATATTGATCGGGAACCGGATTTTAATTTAAAAAAAATCAGTTATGGCTAAAATTCCAACAGGGCAGATCATTGCCGAAGTTACCAGAAAAGAATACATCAGCGATCATTTTATAAGGGTTTATCTATATTCGCCCGAAGTAAAGCTATTCAAAGATACCGCTGTAGGAGACAATAATAAAATTGCTGTACCGCCGGCAGGTTTAAACGAAATTCATTTTCCAACCTTGGATGAAAACCATCAGTGGGTTCATCCTCCGAAAGAATTGGCTCCAACAATAAGAACCTATACGCACAGAGGGATTGATTTGGAAAAAAATGAACTGATCATTGATTTTGTAGACCACGGAGACGGAGGTCCTGCGTCAAGATGGGTAAGAGAAGCTGAGGCTGGTTCCAAATTGGGGGTAATGATGCGTCTGGATGGAAAAGAATTGTACCCTAAAGCTGATTGGTATCTGCTGGTAGGTGATGCTACGGCAATTCCGGTTATCAGTGCGATTTTGGAAACCCTTCCTGAAACTGCAAAAGGAATATGCATCATTGAAGTTCATGGAAAAGAAGATGAACAGCAGCTGAAAACCAAAGCTGATATTGATTTTAAGTGGCTTCATAATTCAAATCCACAGATCAGCAGTGATATTTCTGATGCAGTGAAGAATGTAGAAATCCCCGAAACATCCAAATTTGGCTATGTAGCATGCGAATTCTCAGGCGTAAAAGAAATCCGTACATATCTCCGGAAAGAAAAAAACTGGACTTCACAGGAACTCTACGCTTATTCTTATTGGAAAGCAGGTGTTGCAGAAAATGAATCGCAGGCGGACAGACAGAAGGAAAAAGATTCACTGGAGTAGTGAGCTGGGCGTAGGTAGGAAAATTTTTTGATAATTGAGAATGAGGAATTGAGAATGGATAGAGTGGTTGGGAAAAAAGAAGTACAGGCAGCAAAAGTAATTTCTCACTTTCAATTTTCCATTTTCAACTTTCAACATGTATCTTTGCAGCCATGAAAGATTTAATGGGCAGAGCGATCTGGGATTACTATCACAATGAAAATCCTGAAGACCTGCAGACTGAAACATCAATTTCTGAGCTGGATGAGCTTCCGGTAGATTATTTATTCAGAGATTTTGAAGAAATGAATGATATTGAGCAGAAAGCACTGCAATTATCCGAAGGAAAAATACTGGATATTGGAGCAGGAGCAGGTTCTCATTCTTTATATCTTCAGAATGAAAAAAAACTTGATGTAACTGCTTTAGATATCTCTCCAAAATCTGTTGAGGTTTGTGCGCTGAGAGGAATTGAAAAGGCTGTTTGTGAAAATATGCTTGATTTTTCCGGTGAAACATTTGATACCATTTTATTATTGATGAATGGTACAGGGGTTTTTGAAAGTCTTGCTAAAATTGATACCTATCTTCAGAAATTGCATACTTTATTAAATGATAATGGACAGATTCTGATTGACAGTACAGACATTATCTATATGTTTGACCGTGATAAAGATGGCGGAGTATACATTCCGGCAGGAGGATATTATGGGGAACTGGAGTATATTGTTCATTACAAAGGAGAATCTGAAGAGCCGATTACGTGGCTTTACCTTGATTTTAATACTTTGAAGAATGCCGCTGAATACAATGGTTTTAAAATCGAAAAAATCATGAAAGATGAAGATTCTTACTTAGCAAAACTGACTAAGAAATAGCTTGAGAACCATCCCTGGTAGTTGGTTACAATTAAAGCTAACATAATGAAAGAGATAATTCCCGGAAAAATATATGAAGCTGCTCTGTAGGGCAGCTTTTTCGGTGTAAATAAAACCCAGAATACAAATAATATCAAAGCTCCTGCTGCACCTATTAAAAGTTCAGGACTTTTTCTGTAGGTAAAAACCCGTTGAATATTATTTCTGTACATAAAAGGAACAGCAAAATACTGGACAGTAAAAAAAATACATCCAAAAATAAAAGTCAGAATAGCCGGACCGTATTTTTTTAGTTTAATGAAGTTCAAACCTAATAAAATAGAGCCGGGAATAGTACCTAAAAGCAAGCTGATGATGAATATAAGCTCCCTTGGAAACAGTTTTACAGCGTTGGGATCTTCAGTTATATAATCCTGCCATATTTCCTTTTCTGCATTGATTTTAGCTTCTTCCGCTTCTTTTTTATACTGGATTAGTTGCTGAACGGCTGTTTTTTCCTGCTCACTGAAAATACGTCCTCTTTCTTGCAAAATTTCAAAAGCTACCTGAACGGCCTCCGGAACAAAGCGATTGCCTTCCTGTAAATAAACCTCCAATTCCTGATTGGACAATTTTCTTAAAACACTTCTATTCACCATAAGCTGTTAAAAGAAAGGCTGCTTCTATTGAAACAGCCTGTTATCTTTATCACGATGTTAATTATCCGATCTCAATACCGTTTTCAACATTGCTGTCATCCGGTGTTACGAAAGATAATTTTCCGTCTGGTTTTGTTGTTAATAATAACATTCCCTGAGATTCAATTCCTCTGATTTTTCTTGGTGCAAGATTCAAAAGGATCATTACCTGCTTACCAATAACTTCTTCAGGGGTAAAGCTTTCCGCAATACCTGAAACAACAGTTCTTACATCTACTCCTGTATCTACAGTAAGTTTTAATAATTTATCTGCTTTTTCTACCTTTTCAGCTTCTATAATAGTTGCTGTTCTAAGGTCTATTTTAGTAAAGTCATCAAACGTGATTTCCTCTTTCATAGGGTTTGCGTTAGGATTTGTTTTTTTATTGTTTTGTTTTGTATTTTCCAGCTTTTGAATTTGAGCCTCGATTGCGCTGTCTTCAATTTTAGTAAATAATAGAGGAGCTTCTTCAATTTTATGTCCGACTTCAATATGGATTTCAGTATTTTGTAAATCATTCCAATTCTTTTTCTCAATATTAAAGTATCCAAATAATTTTTCAGCTGAGAATGGCATGAATGGCTCACATAATTGAGCAACAACAGCAGAAATTTGAGCTCCGACAAACATTGCTTGGCCCGCCTCATTTGGATCATTCTTTATTGTCTTCCAAGGTTCTGCATTTTGAAGATATTGATTACCATAATCTACTAAAAGCATAAATGCATTTAATGCATTTCTAAATTCATATTTTTCCAGGTAATTGTTAACGTCTTCAATCGCTGTTTTCATTGCAGCTTTGCTGGTATCATCTAAAACACCATTTGGAACTTTTCCTTCAAAGTTTTTGTTAGTGAAAGAAATAACTCTATTAATGAAGTTTCCAAATTTATTAACCAGCTCAGAATTATTCTTCGTCTGGAAATCCTTCCATGTAAAGTTGTTATCTTTAGTTTCCGGAGCGGATGAAAGAAGAGCATATCTTAAAACATCCTGTTGTCCAGGGAAGTCTTCCACATATTCATGAGCCCATACTGCCCAGTTTCTTGAAGTCGAAATCTTATCGTTCTCAAGGTTCAGGAATTCAAAAGCAGGAACATTTTTAGGCATAATGTAATCTCCGTGAGCCTTCATCATCGCAGGGAAAATAATACAGTGGAATACAATATTATCCTTTCCGATAAAATGTACCAGGTCACTGTTTTCACTCTGCCAGTAATCTTTCCAGTCTTTTCCATTTTTCTCTGCCCATTCTTTGGTGAAAGAGATATAACCGATAGGTGCATCAAACCATACGTACAATACTTTCCCATCTGCATTTGGAAGTGGAACCGGAACTCCCCAGTTCAGATCTCTGGTCATGGCACGAGGCTTAAGGCCGTCATTCAACCAGGATTTCACCTGCCCGTATACATTAGGCTTCCAGTCATCTTTATGACCTTCAATGATCCACTCATTTAAGAAATCTTCATATTCATTTAAAGGCAGATACCAGTTTTTTGTTTCTTTAAGGATAGGAACATTTCCACTAAGCATTGATTTCGGATTGATCAGTTCCGATGGCGAAAGGGTAGAACCACATTTCTCACACTGGTCTCCGTATGCGTTTTCGTTGCCACAGTTCGGGCACGTTCCTACAATATAACGGTCAGCAAGGAATTCTCCAGCCTGCTCATCAAAATACTGCTCAGAAACCTCCTCTGTGAATTTGCCTTTTTCATATAAAACCTTGAAGAAATCCTGACTGGTTTCATAATGGTTCTTAGACGTAGTTCTTGAATATTCATCAAAGGAGATTCCCAGATCAGAAAAAGATTTTTTAATGATCCCGTGATATTTGTCAACGATATCCTGAGGAGTAACCCCTTCTTTTTTAGCTCTTATAGTAATAGGAATCCCGTGCTCATCCGAACCACAGATAAACGCTACATCTTTTCCTAATCTTCTCTGAAATCTTGCGTAAACATCCGCAGGAATATAAACACCTGCCAAATGTCCTATATGAACCGGCCCGTTTGCATAAGGCAAAGCTGCCGTAATCATCTTTCTGTTTGACATTTATAGTAAAGTTTTGACTGCAAAGATAAGGATTATCTCTTGAATACCGCTATTTGTGGACTTATTATGATTTGTAAGACAATTTAATGAGCTGAACATGAAATAAAGTTAAACGTTTGTTTGACTTTGTGCTTAGCTTTCATACTATGTTATGTATTGCATAGGATCGTTTAATCTACTGGATTTTAGAAATCTAATCTATTTTAGCTTCGTAATATACATAAAATTATCTTAAATTATATTAATTTTATGATAATTATATTTTTTTTTTAAATTACCACTCTGGCTTTAGGCCAAAATTTGACTTAAAAAGAAACTATAAAAATAAGATTGTGAAGAATTTTACAACAGTATTAAAAATCGCGCCCGCTTTTTTACTGGCCAGCACAGTAATGCATGCGCAAACAAAGGACTCTCTTCCACAAGAAAAGAAAATTGAGGAAGTTGTACTGATTGGGTATGGTAAGCAGAAGAAGACAGACCTTACCGGTTCGATATCTTCGGTTAGTTCCAAAGACTTTAATGGAGGGGCAGCTACTGCAGACCAATTAATAGTAGGAAAGACACCAGGGGTTCAGATAACTGGAAATAGTGGTGCCCCAGGAGCAGGTTCTACCATCAGAGTACGAGGGGGCTCTTCTTTTATAAATAATGACCCTCTAATTGTTATTGATGGTGTACCCATTGACTTTAATAGTTTAAGTGGTGCCACAAACCCACTATCATTAATTAACCCTAATGATATTGAAACTTTTGATATCTTAAAAGATGCTTCTTCAGCAGCTATTTATGGTAACAGAGCTTCAAACGGGGTAATTTTGATTACAACAAAGAAAGGAACTGCGGGCAAGTTTAAAGTAAATTTTAATACCAATTTTTCCGTTTCTACCAAAATGAACAATGTGGATGTTTTGAATGGAGATCAGTTTAGGCAGTTTGTAAATTCCTTTGGAACTTCATTACAAAAAAGCTATTTAGGAACTTCAAATACAAACTGGCAAGATCTAATTTATCAGCAGGCATGGGGAACAGATAACAATGTTTCTTTTTCAGGAGGTGTTAAAGGACTGCCATATAGAGTATCCTTAGGATATAATGAGCAAAATGGAATTGTAAGAACGAATGATTTTAAAAGAACATCTTTAGGATTAAATTTCTCTCCTAAGTTTTTTGATAATCATTTAACTGTTAATGGTAATTTCAAAGGAACTTTTACGGAAAATAGATTTCCTGATAAAGGCGCTATTGGAGCAGCAACATATTTTGACCCAACGCAGCCTGTATATTCTGGAAACTCTAATTATGGGGGGTATTATGAATGGCTAGATCCTCAAAATCATGCTACAGGTCTGAATGTAAATGGTACTAGAAACCCACTGGGCTTGTTATATGGTAAAAGAGATCTTTCTTCTGTTTTTAGAGTTATTCCAAGTTTGCAACTGGATTATAAATTTCACTTTTTACCAGATTTAAGATTAAATGTTACAGGATCCTATGATTATGCTAAAAGTGATGGCTCGGTAAATGTATCTAAGGACTATGCCCAAGGAATCGGAAGTTTAGGCTCTTATCGTTCTTATTCTCAGGAAATCAAAAGTAAATTATTTGAATCCTATTTAAATTACGTAAAAAAGATTGAAGCCATCAATACCAATGTAGATGTTATTGCTGGGTATTCTTATCAAGATACTCATTCAATAACACCGGAAGCTCCAACGTATTATGGTAATCAAAAAACAGATTTTTCTACGCCAGGTGATACCCAAAGAACATTGGTGTCATTCTATGCCAGAGGTATTTTTACGATTGCTAACAAATACGTGATTAATGGATCAATAAGAAGAGATGGATCTTCTACATTCTGGAATGGAACGGATAGAAATAACCTTTGGGGAAATTTCCCGGCAGTATCAGTTGCCTGGAAGATTAACGAAGAGAGTTTCCTTAAAAATATTTCAAGTATAAACTCCTTAAAAATAAGAGCAGGATGGGGTAAAACTGGACAGCAGGAAACAGGTAATTTTTATCCAGCTTTTGGTTCCTATTCATATAGTAACAGCAGTACTGCTCAGTATCAGCTTGGAAATAGTTTTTATACTTTGCTTCGTCCTGATGTTTATAATCCAAACCTGGTTTGGGAAACAACAACAACCAAAAACTTGGGATTAGATTTTGAAATTCTTAACAGTAGAATTAGTGGATCTATAGATTATTTTGACAAAAAATCGGAGAACTTGATCGCAAAAGTTCCTACTTGGGCTGGAGATTTAAATAACTTTAATATTAAAAATGTTGGAATTATATCAAACAAAGGTTTTGAAGCGAACTTGAATATTATTCCAATTAAAAGTCAAAACCTAACTTGGGATGTTAATT
This sequence comes from Chryseobacterium sp. MEBOG06, assembly GCF_021869765.1. Lineage (NCBI taxonomy): Bacteria > Pseudomonadati > Bacteroidota > Flavobacteriia > Flavobacteriales > Weeksellaceae > Chryseobacterium > Chryseobacterium sp. MEBOG06. Next base: position 1,712,791 of record NZ_CP084580.1, read on the forward strand.
TTAATGCAACTAAATTTAATCCTAAAGTTACAAGCCTTTCACAATATGTAGATTCTGCATATAAAATTCCTGCTGGAAGCATTTCTGGAATTAATAATTATATTCAGGCAATTACAGTAGGTCAGCCACTGAATGCATTCTACGTTTATCAACAAGTTTATGATGCCAATGGAAAACCATTAGATGGTGCCTATATTGATAGAAATGGAGATGGAAAGATAACTGAAGATGATAAATACTTTTACAAGTCACCTACACCCGATATCATTTTAGGATTTTCTACAAAGGTTAAATTTAAGAATTGGGAGATTGGTACGGCCCTCAGAGCTGTTTTGGGTAATTATGTATACAATAACTCTGCTTCTAACAGTTCAATAGCCAATATTCAGGCTAATAACTTCTTAAGCAATACCAATTCAAGTGTTTTGAATACTCAATTTGCTACTACACAACTATTTTCGGATATGTTTATTGAAGATGCATCGTTCCTAAGAATGGATAATCTTACAGTGGGTTATAATGCTGGCGAATTAATAGGAAAGGGAACTAATTTAAGAATCAATGCGATGGCTCAGAACGTATTTGTAATTACAAAGTACAAAGGTGTAGATCCTGAAGTTTTTGGTGGAATTGATAATGGATTTTATCAAAGACCTAAAGTGTATTCAGTAGGGTTTAACTTCCAATTTTAATCTATTATGAAAAATAAATATTTATATAAAAAACTAATTATTGGGTCAATTACATTGTCCACTTTAATTTCGATAGGATCTTGTACTCAAGATCTTGAAAGAGAACCAACTTTAGGGTTAACCTCTACAGTATTATACAAGGATTTTAATAATTATAAACCTGCGTTAGCAAAAATTTATGCCGGATTGGCAATTGGTGGACAGGGAGATGAGAATAATGGTGATGGAAATACAGATATCGGCGGTATTGATGGTGGGTTTTCTAATTATCTTCGTCAAATGTACAGTATGCAGGTTTTAACAACCGATGAGGCTATCATTGCTTGGAGCGATGCAGGTCTTCCGGAAATGCATAATATGACCTGGAATTCTTCAAATCCATTTGTTGCTGCTATTTATTATAGGATATATAACGTTATTGCAGTAAGTAATGAGTTTATCAAAAATACAACTGATGAAAAGTTGGCAACCAATGGAATTTCAGGAAGTAATCTTACTGAAGCAAAATATATGAATGCAGAAGCTAGATTTTTGAGAGCTCAATCTTACTATCATGCTTTAGACCTGTTTGGAAATGTTCCTTTTGTATTGGAAACTACTGATGTTATTAATAATCCGCCACCAAGAATTACAAGAACTGAACTATTCAAATTTGTAGAAACGGAATTGTTAGCATGTGCTAATAATTTAAAGGATGCTAGAACTAATGAATATGGTAGAGCAGATAAAGCTGCAGCATGGGCTTTATTAGCAAGATTATATCTCAATGCAAAAGTTTATACAGGTACAGAAAGAAATACAGACTGTATTACTTATTGTAATAAAATAATTAATACAGGATATACTCTGAAACCAAATTATGGTTCATTGTTTATGGCTGATAATAATTTGAGTAATCCAGAGGTGATTTTATCTGTTAATTATGACGGTATGCGTACCAAAACTTATGGAGGTTCAACTTTTATGGTGCATGCTGCTATTGGTGGTTCTATGCCGGCAGCACAATTTGGAGTCAACGGAGGCTGGGGCGGAATAAGAACAACAAAATCTTTTGTTAGCTTATTCAATGGAAATCCAAATGATCAGAGAGGTAATTTTTATACAAATGGGCAAAATCTGGAGATTAATGATATAACTGCATTTACTGATGGATATGCTTTTGTTAAATATAAGAATATAAAATATGCAGATAATACTCAGGGCTCAGACCCTACGGGTACTTTTGTAGATGCTGATATACCACTTTACCGTTTAGCAGACATTTATTTAATGTATGGAGAAGCAGTTACCAGAGGTGGTTCAGGAGGTAATATTGGAACGGCTTTAGGATATGTAAATGCTTTAAGAACGAGAGCTGGAGGAAATCAGGTAACATCAGTGAATACTGACTTTTTCTTAGATGAAAGAGCTAGAGAAATGTCTTGGGAAGCAACCAGAAGGACGGATCTTATTCGCTATGGAAAGTTCACTTCAAGTTCGTATGTATGGCCATGGAAAGGAGGCGTAAAAGAAGGCAAAGGTGTAGATGAATATAGAAATCTTTTCCCTATACCAGCTAATGATATTGTAGCTAATCCTAATTTGGTTCAAAATCCTGGATACTAATTTTAAAAAAAGAATCTAAAAATGAAACATTTCTTTAAAATATTAGCAATAGCATTCATTGGAATTTTTATTATTTCATGTGAAAAAGATGAAGATCAGGCTGTTATTACTGAAACTATAAAAAGTAAGGTTACACCGGATAAGACAACGATTGTTTTAGATAAGGCGAATCCTGATAATGTAGCTCTAAATATCACTTGGAATAAATCAACCTTTAATATACCTGTAGTTTATACACAACAAATACAGTTTGCAATTAAAGGTGAAAATTTTAAAGATGCCTCTACTACGGAAGTGACAACTTCACCATTAGCCTATACCAATAAACAGCTTAATAATATAGCATTGAGTTTAGGGGCAGCTACCAATGTGTCAGCAGAGATTGAAGTTAGAATAAGAACTTTGGTTGGGGCGGCACCTTTTTATTCTGATGTGACAACTTTAGTAGTAACTCCTTATCTTCTAGGACCTACTTATAAGTATACAGATCTTTATTTAATAGGTGATGCTACATCAGCTGGTTGGGATAATAGTGAAACAAATGCGAAGTTCCTTCCTTTACAGAAAACAGCTGCAACGGGAGTATATTCTTATGTAGGGTATTTTGCACAGGGTGGTTTTAAATTAATTAAAACTCCAGGTTCTTGGGATACTCAATATGGCTTAGGCGGTTCTGCCGGAGCCTTAAGCACAAGTGCTACTTCTGGAAACATTTCTGTATCAGCTGCAGGGTATTATAAATTAACGGTTGATACCAATGCTTTGACCTATACCTTTACTGCAATAGCACCTCCAACAGTTAGCTATACTACAATTTCAATGATCGGAACAGCATCCGGAGATTGGAGTACAGATGTAGATCTTCAAAAGTCAACTTTTGACCCTCATATTTGGGTGAAGAAAAATGCGGCAATGAATTCTGGTGAATTCAAGTTCAGAGCCAATCATGACTGGGGAACAAACTGGGGGAAAGCTCAGGAGTTTTTTGGAGTGGCAGAGCTTGGAGGAGGAAATATTCCAGTAAGTGAAACCTTTAAATATGATGTGTATTTCAATGATATTACCGCTGAATATTCACTAATTCCAATATTTAAATAATAATAAAAATCAAATTTAAAATAAAGCAAAGTGCTGCTTTACCGTGGCACTTTGATATTTTAAGTTAATAAATAGTCATTATGAAGAAAATTACAGTTGGAGCACTTTTGCTCTCAATGATGTTTACAGGCGTGAAAGCCCAATCTTTAAAATCTCCGGACGGGAAGTTTGAAATGAGCTTTCAGCTGAAAGAAGGAGTGCCTTACTATAACCTGAAATATAACGGAGCCGTAGTAGTTGAAGATTCTAAATTGGGATTGAGATTATTTAAAGACACAGCCATCAAATTCGCTTCCGAAATTGCCAAGCCGGAAGATGCAAAATACGACCTCAACAACGGTTTTGCAAAGGTAGATGAAAAAAGAGACTCTAAAAACGAGACCTGGCAGCCGGTTCTTGGTGAGAAAAAGAACTATATCAATCATTATAATGAGCTTGCCGTTACACTGAATCAGGCTTCTACAGACAGAAGTATTGTGGTGAAATTCAGGTTGTTCAACGATGGCCTTGGGTTCAGATATGAATTCCCACAGCAAAAGAATCTTAATTATTTCGTGATCAGAGAAGAAGATTCTGAAATTGATTTTCCAACCGATATGAAAGCCTGGTGGATGGTGGCAGATTATGACTCTCAGGAATATCAGTATCAGGAAACAAAAGTTTCTGAAATTCCTTCACAGTGGGACAAGGCATATGACGCCAACGCCTCTCAGACATTGGTTAAAAATGCAGTGCAGTCTCCATTGATGCTGAAGAAAGAAGGGAAATCTCCTTTATATATCAACGTTGCCGAAGCCGCAGTATTGGATTATCCGGCCTCCCATCTGGAAGTGGATGCACAGAATTACAAATTCAAAACGCATTTGACAGCAGACAGACAGGGAGCAAAAGGATATATTCAGACGCCGTCCGTTACACCTTGGCGAACCATCATTGTTTCTCCCAAAGCAGAAGAAGTGATGGATTCCAAAATGATCTTTAACCTCAATGAGCCTACAAAATATAAAGACACTTCCTACATTCACCCTACAAAATACATGGGAGTCTGGTGGGAAATGATCATCGGAAAATCACAGTGGGCGTATTCTACAGCAGAAAACGTTCATTTGGATAAAACCGATTTTACAAAACTTACACCAAACGGAAAGCATGCAGCCAATAATACTAAAGTTAAAGAGTATATTGACTTTGCTGCGGAAAACGGATTTCAGGGATTGCTTATTGAAGGCTGGAATATAGGTTGGGAAGATTGGTTCGGACACTCAAAAGAATTTGTTTTTGATTTCGTTACCCCTTACCCGGATTTTGATATCAAAATGTTGAATGATTATGCTCATTCAAAAGGAATTAAGCTAATCATGCACCATGAAACTTCAGGTTCTGCAACGAACTATGAAAGATGGGCAGACAAAGCCTTCCAGACGATGAATAAATATGGCTATGATGCTGTGAAAACAGGATATGTGGGAGATATTATCCCAAGAGGAGAGCACCATTATTCTCAATGGACCATCAATCATTATTATAGAATTGCTGAAAAAGCAAATGACTATAAGATCATGGTCAATTCTCACGAGTCTGTACGTCCTACAGGAGAAAGCCGTACTTATCCAAACTATATTTCTGCCGAAGCCGCACGTGGAACAGAATATGAAGCATTTGGAGGAAATAAGCCTGATCACCAGACTGTTCTTCCGTTTACAAGATGGATGGGAGGGTCTATGGATTATACACCGGGAATTTTCCAGACAAAATTAGACTATTATTTCCCTGGAGATACCCGTTTCGTAAAAACTACACTGGCCAAGCAGCTGGCTTTGTACGTTACAATGTACATGCCGCTTCAGATGGCCGCAGACCTTCCTGAGAACTACAAAAAACATATGGATGCATTCCAGTTTATCAAAGATGTAGCAGCAGACTGGGATGACACGAAAATCTTATCCGCAGAACCAGGAGATTATGTAATCACTGCCAGAAAAGCAAAAGGAACAGAAAACTGGTTTGTGGGAGGAATTACCGATGAGAACAAACGTGAGTATACGGTAGATTTCTCATTCCTGGATAAAGGAAAAAAATATGAGGCAATCATCTATGAAGATGGAAAAGATGCAGATTACATCAACAATCCTCAAAGCTATAACATCTATAAGAAAGAGATTACAAGCAAATCAAAAATTAATTTTAAAATGGTAAGAAGCGGAGGTTTCGCAATTTCTATCAAGCCTGTAAAATAATTTGAAAATACACTAGGGTGCCCCGGCTCATTGGATTTTTCCATGTCCGGGGTATTTTATTTTTTGTAAGAAATTATTCTTTAATACAGGTTAAGAATTCCCTATTTCAATTAATCTGAGTTTGGGTTAAGGAAATTAAAATTAATGTAGAATATATAGTTTTGTATTACCTTATAATGTATTGAGGCTACCATACGCCTAAAAAAAAACTGGAAGAGCAAAATTATTTAGATCATAAATAACTTCACTCTTCCAGTTTTTCTTCTTATTATATCTTTAGAATAAACTTGGATTATTTATCCTCTGCCTGCTGGCTGAGTGATGAATATTGATATTCCGGTTCTGATACCTGTTCTTTTCTTTTAACAGGAACTCCGTTTCTTATTTTTTCATTGTATTCCTTTTGGTACTGCTTTACCGTCTTTCCGGTGCCGTCATGTCTCCATCCCGGTGAGTAAAAAAGATATTTGATACGGTTTTTAAAAGATACCCCCGGCTGTCTGAGATCTTTTCCTATCCTTCTCCATTCATAGAAAAGCATAGTAGCAGGATCTTTGGATTTTATTTTGGGGTATACTCCGTATTTTACAGGAACTTCGGGATCTTCTTTTTCAAAAGTTCCGAATATTTTGTCCCAGATGATCAGTCCCATTCCCATATTACGGTCCAGGTATTTGATGTTGCACGCATGATGTACACGGTGATGAGAAGGAGTTACCAAAATATATTCCAGAAAGCCCATACTTTTAATAGACTGGGTATGTACAAACGTTCCATAGATCTGTATTGCAGAATACGCCACCATAACATGTAACGGATGGAACCCCATAAATGCTAAAGGAGAGAAAAACAGATACCTGTATAAAGGCTGGAATACAGGACTTCTGAAACCTGTACTGATATTAAAATATTCAGAATTGTGATGGGTAATATGCACTGCCCAGAAAACACGGGAATGATGATCTACATAATGATGGATATAATAGGCGAGATCCTGAGCGAGGAAAACCGCAATCCAGTACCATATTCCCACTTCCCAGGTGAAAAGACGGTGTTGGTAAAAAAACATCATGACAAACATAGAAAAGCCTTTCATGATGATATCTAAACTGTAATTTAACAGAGCAAAAAGAACATTTGTAGCAACATCTTTGGTTTCATAAATCTTTTCTTTATTAAAATGGCTGTAGGCCATTTCTATAAAAATAATGACGGCAAACAAAGGGATAGTCCATGTATAAACGATATCTGGCCCATCACTTTTGAAGATTGAAGTGAAATCAAACATTTTTTCTGTAAAACTAAAGATAAAAATAATGAGAATCCCTATTTTTAGATGAATTTTTTATGAAAAAGTTATATGTTTTTGATAAAAATTAAGATATCAATGCCAAACCTTAATTTTTTCAGTTTAAGAAGATTGAAATAAGCACATTACATTAGGTTTTGAGCTTATATTTGAAAATTTAATGCTAAATTGAACTTTAATATGAAGACTATATATGCAGTATTAGCCCTTTCGATAGCTTCTGCAGCTTTTTCCCAAAAAATGTTGGAAAAAGTAGAGCCGGCGTTCTGGTGGAAGGGAATGAAAAATCCCGAACTTCAGATTCTTGTTTACGGAAAAGGAGTTGCCAATAATGAAGTCACTCTTTCGGACGGGATACAGATCAAAAATCTCCAAAAGGTGGAGAATCCTAACTATCTTTTTATCACTGTTAATACCAATGAGATAAACGTTCCTAAGTTTACCATTAATATTAAAAATGGTAAAAAAAATATAGGATCCTACTCATATGAGCTTAAACAAAGGAATTCCGGATCCGCAGACCGCTCCTCTTTTACCTCGAAAGATGTGATGTATCTGATTATGCCGGATCGTTTTGCTAATGGCGATGAGAAAAATGATTCCAGACCGGATCTTACTGAGAAAGCTGACCGTAACCTGCCTAACGGAAGACATGGCGGAGATCTTCGCGGTATTATCAATAATCTTGATTATATTCAGAAGCTGGGAGCAACAGCGGTATGGCTGACTCCGGTCAATGAAGATAATGAAAAAGTATACTCTTATCATGGTTATGCTCAGACCGATCTGTATAAAATTGATGGCCGCTATGGTACTAATGAAGACTACAGAACATTATCCCGTGAGTTGAATAAAAGACATATGATGCTGGTGATGGATTATGTAACCAATCACTGGGGAGTTTCACACTGGATGATCAAAGACCTTCCCACAAAAGACTGGATTCACTGGTTCAACGATGGTGAGAATGGATTCAAAAGATCTAACTATAAAATTACCTCTCAATTTGATACCAATGCTTCCGAAATAGATAAAAAATATGCACTGGACGGATGGTTTGATACTACAATGCCGGATATTAACCAAAAAAATCCGTTAGTCCTGAAATACTTAACTCAAAATGCAATCTGGTGGATTGAATATGCAGAACTTGGCGGTTTCCGTGTAGATACTTACCCTTACAATGATAAAGAAGCAATGGCAAAATGGGCTAAAGCAATTACCGAGGAATATCCGAAGTTTAATATCGTAGGTGAAACTTGGCTTTCTACTGCAGGACACATTTCGGCATGGCAGAAAAACTCTAAAACCGGAGAAGCCGCAGGATACAACTCGAATCTGCCTTCTGTGATGGATTTTATATTATTTGGAGAAATGCCTAAAGCTTTTCATGAAAAAGAGAGCTGGAACGGTGGAATGAACAGAATCTACGACTCATTTACAAGCGACTTTCTGTATCCGGATGTTAATAACCTGCTGGTATTTTTTGAAAATCATGACACCGAAAGATGGAATGAAATTTTTAATGCAGATCCCAAAGCCTATAAACTGGGATTAACACTTATTTCAACCACCCGTGGAATTCCGCAGATCTATTATGGATCAGAAATAGGAATGAGAGGAGATAAGAAAAAAGGTGGAGATACCGATATCAGAAGAGATTTTCCGGGAGGATGGAAATCTGATAAGCAGAATGCCTTCAATCTGTCAGCGCAAACTCCGCAGCAGAAAGACTTTTTTCAGTATACACAGAAATTATTGAACTGGAGAAAGGGAAAAGAAGTGATTCATAGCGGGAAAACTAAAAACTTCGCCCCTCAGGATGGTGTATTTACCTATTTCAGATATAATGAAAAAGAAAGTGTAATGGTTATGATCAATAATAATGATAAAGACCAAACAGTAGATTTGAAACATTTTGCAGAATCACTTAATGGATTTACAAAAGGGAAAGATATCATTGCAGATAAAGAATTTACATTCCAAAACACTATTGCCATACCTGCGAAAACTTCATTTATTATTGAACTTGAAAAATAATTACGATCTATGAAAAAATTAATAGCTGTTCACACATTCATCTTATTTTTATTTGGATTTTCAGTCCTTTCTGCTCAATCGTCAAAAACATTTGAAAAAGAAAAGACAGAGATCAGCAAGATGCTTGACGGATTTAATGCAGCTGCTGCAAAAGCGGATTACAATGCTTATTTTAATTACTTTGCTGATCAGTCTACTTTCATTGGAACTGATGCAACTGAAGTTTGGAACAAAAAAGAATTCATGGTGTGGGCGAAACCTCATTTTGACAAAAAGAAAACCTGGAATTTCACCGCTCTTAAAAGAAATATCTATTTCAGTAATGATGGAAAACTGGCTTGGTTTGATGAATTACTGGATACCCAAATGAAGATTTGCAGAGGCTCCGGAGTCGTAGAAAAAATTAATGGAAACTGGAAGGTAAAGCAATATGTACTTTCCATGACAGTTCCCAATGACGTAGTGGATAAAGTGGTTGCTGAGAAAACAGCCCTTGAAGATCCATTAATCCAAGAATTAAAGAAATAAGAATGAATACTCGGCACGGTACTTTTTCAGGGAAAATAAAACCTAATCTTTCGATGCTTCAGATTATTAATATGAGCACGGGATTTTTAGGAATTCAGATGGCATTTGGGCTGCAGAATGGAAATGCAAGCCGTATTCTGGCCAATTTAGGGGCTGATGTTCATGAATTATCTTGGTTCTGGCTGGTAGCACCCATCACAGGATTGATCGTTCAGCCTATTATCGGGCATATGGGAGATAATACATGGAGCCCGTTGGGAAGAAGAAAACCTTACTTTCTGATTGGAGCTGTTTTATGTGCCATAGGATTGGTACTGCTTCCTAATGCTGCTTCTGCAAATCAGATGTTTGCGGCCAACGCTCTTTTGCTGGCCGTAATTTTCCTGGCTATGATGGATGCTTCTATAAATGTTGCAATGGAACCTTTCAGGGCTTTAGTTGGAGATATGTTGCCAAAGCATCAGGGTACAGTAGGGTTTTCTGTGCAGACCATCCTGATTGGAATAGGTGCAGTACTCGGTTCTTACCTTCCGGACTGGCTTACTAAACTTGGAATTTCTAATGAAGCGCCTAAAGGTTTTGTAGCAGATAATGTTATTTATTCCTTTTACATAGGAGCAGTATTACTTATTCTGTCTATTTTATATACCATCATTACAACCAGAGAATATTCACCAAAGGAGTTTGCAGAATTTGCAGGAGATAAAAAAATAGAAGAACCCTCCAGGTTTTCTGATATTTTTAAAGACTTTGCCAGGATTCCTGCTCAAATGAAAAAGCTGGGTATTGTTCAGTTCTTTTCATGGTTTGCATTATTTACGATGTGGGTATTTACAACCAGTGCCCTGGCAACCCATCATTTGGGATTATCTCCGGAAGATACCCATTCCAAAGAATTTAATAATGCAGGAGATTTAACAGGTAAGCTTTTCGGAATGTATAACCTTTGGGCTATTCCTTTTGCCTTTCTATTGACTCCTATTGCAAAATGGATAGGTAAAAAACAAACCCATGCTCTCGCTTTAGCCTGTGGAGGGATAGGGCTCATTTCAATGTATTTTATTAAAGATGTCAACAATTTATGGATTTCAATGGTAGGATTAGGTTTTGCCTGGGCAAGTATTCTGGCGATGCCTTATGCGATGCTGATTGAAGTTATTCCTCAGAAGAAAATGGGGGTTTATATGGGGATATTCAATTTCTTTATTGTTGTTCCTCAGATCATCAATGGGTTATTCGGAGGTCCTGTTGTAAGCGGTATTTTTGGTAAGCAGGCCATGGATTATGTGGTTGTAGGAGGAGTTTGTATGTTGATAGGAGCATTAGTTACAATGATTTTTGTCAAATCAGAAAATGAGACCCCAAAAGAAATTGAAGGGGAGATTAAACAGGTGCATTTTTAATAATTGAAAATTGAAAATGGAGAATTGTGAATTATTTTAATGTCTGTTATTTAATAGAATAATAGGTTTTAATATCAATAGGAGTGGGCTTTAGCCCTCTTCATTTTAATAGTTGAAAATTGAAAAATGGAGAATTGAAAATTATTTTAATGTCTGTTGTTTAATAGAATAATAGGTTTTAATATCAATAGGAGTGGGCTTTAGCCCACTTTTTCTTTTTATGGACAACCCATTGGCTTTAGCCAAAACATAAAATTGATAATAAGCCTATTTGTAAAAACTAAATCTTTTTTATTTTTAACCTGAATTTTTATGATAGGCTTAATGTATAAAGCTATTAACTTGCTCCCTCCACCTTTTGTATATAACCTCCTTTCTTAACCTACATCAACATTTACAGGATTTATACCCCGTACATTTGTACTATAAATAATCACAAAATGAAAACAGTATATCATAAAGCAGATTCGAGAGGCCATGCTGATCATGGTTGGTTAAATTCTTACCACACTTTCAGTTTTGCTAACTACCAAAATAGAGAAAGATCAAATTTTGGAGTGCTAAGAGTATTGAATGATGACACCGTTTCTCAGGGAATGGGATTCGGAACACACCCACACAGAGATATGGAAATTATTTCAATTCCTTTGGAGGGCGATCTGGAGCATAAAGACTCAATGGGAACCACAGCAGTGATCAAAAAAGGAGAAATCCAGGTAATGAGTGCAGGGACCGGAGTAATGCACAGTGAATATAATAAGAATAAAGATGAGGAAGTAAAATTTCTGCAGATCTGGGTTTTCCCGAGAGAATTGAATGTTGAGCCAAGATACGATCAGAAAAGCATCAAGGAAGGTGAAAAGATCAACGGATTTCAACAGATTTTATCCCCTGATAAAAATGATGACGGAGTTTGGATTCATCAGGATGCCTGGTTTAATTTAGCCAACTTTACAAAAGGAAACGGCAAAAACTATATGCTCAACAAAAAAGGAAACGGAGTCTATGCATTTGTTTTAAAAGGGAGTGTGAAAATTGGAGATCGTGTTCTTAATGAAAGAGATGGGCTGGGAATCTGGGATACTCAGAGCTTTAATCTGGAAGCAGTAGAAGATACAGAAGTATTATTAATGGAAGTCCCAATGGAATTACCTTCTTATCTTAAATAATAAACTAAATTTGTAACCTTAAAAAAAATAAATATCTATCATATGAAAATCTTAGCAATAGCAGGAAGTAACTCAGAAGTTTCAATGAACAAGCAGCTGGTAGCTTATGCAGCCACGTTATTTGAAAATGCAGAAGTGGAAGTAGTGGATCTGAATCCTTTCGAAATGCCAATTTATAAACATGAAAGAGAATTAGCAGGTGGTGTACCTCAGGAAGCTCATGATTTTGCAGCAAAGATTGATGGCGCAAACGTATTATTGGTTTCTTTAGGAGAGCACAACGGAACTTACTCTACAGCTTTCAAAAATGTGTTCGACTGGGTATCCAGAATCAAAGACAGAACGGTTTGGAATGAAGTACCAATGCTATTGATGTCTACATCCCCGGGAGGTAGAGGTGGAGCAGGAGTTTTGGAAGCTGCATCAAAGCGCTTTCCTTTCCACGGAGGAAATGTGGTAGAAACGTTCTCGCTGCCTTTCTTTAACGATAACTTTGATAAAGCTGGGCAAAAAATTTCTAATGAAGAGAAAAACAGCGAATTAAAAGAAAAAATCAAGAAGATTGCAGCTATCGAAACCATCCTTGAAAAATAGAATTTGAATATTCATTTAAAATTACTATTTTTGCAAAAAGAAAAGAGATGAAAATTCAGACCTCCTATAAACAATGTTTTTCTCATAAAGGGAAAGTTGTGGGCTCTGAAATTCTGAGATAAAATAACGGCCGATAATCTGAAAAGATTGTCGGCTTTTTTGTTTTCTAAAATCGAATATAAAAAGTAATTGAAATATTAAAAGATAAGAAGAGGAAAGATGTAAGACAATCCATCATCTGAAATCCAATATCTAAAAATCTAAGCAGACATGAGCAACACTTACAAATCAGCAGGAGTAGACAAAGAAGAAGGATACAAAACGGTTGACAAGATCAAAAAAGCGGTCGGTGAAACCCACAATTCCAATGTATTGAATCATTTGGGAAGTTTTGGTGCTTTCTATGAGATCGGAGGATATAAAAATCCAGTTCTTGTTTCAGGAACAGATGGAGTAGGAACCAAGCTGAAAGTGGCTTTAGATACTAAAAAGTATGACTCTATCGGGGTAGATTGTTTTGCAATGTGTGCCAACGATATCCTATGCCACGGAGCTAAGCCTCTGTTCTTCTTAGATTATCTGGCTTGTGGGAAGCTTGATTCTGAGATTGCTGCTGAAATCGTTCTTGGAATGGTAAAAGCTTGTAAGGATAACAACTGTGCATTGATAGGTGGTGAAACTGCAGAAATGCCTGGGATGTACCAGCCGGGAGACTATGATGTAGCAGGATTCTGTGTAGGAATCGTGGAAAAAGACCAGATCATTGATGGGTCCAACATCAAACCGGGAAACAAGATTATTGCATTGCCAAGCTCAGGATTCCATTCAAACGGATTTTCTTTAGTAAGAAAAGTATTCCCGAACTTCGAAGAAGAGTTTGAAGGGAAACCTTTATATGAAACACTTTTAGTTCCTACAAGATTATATTTCAAAGATATTCATAAAGTATTGGAAGAAGTAAAAGTAGGAGGGATTGCTCACATTACAGGAGGCGGTCTTTACGAAAACGTCCCAAGAATCATCCCTGAAGGACTTTGTGCTTCCATCGATGGTTCAAAAATCAGAATTCCTACTGTAATGCTGGAACTGGAGAAAAGAGGCGGGGTAACCCGCGAAGAAATGTTCGGAACTTTCAATATGGGAGTAGGAATGATCATCGTAGTAGATGCTGAGCACGCTGAAAAAGTATTACACCTTTTAGATGATGCTTACGAAATCGGAGAAATCACAGAAAGTGCAGAGAAAATCAATTTATCACTATAATAAATGTATGAACGTAAAAAGTATTCCTGATTTTAAGTCATAAATACATTAATACTTTTTACATTTTACAAGAATATGAAGAACATCGTTGTACTCGTATCCGGTTCAGGAACCAATCTTCAGAGAATCATAGATACTATTGAAGCTGGAGAAATTCAGAATGCAAAAGTATCTTTGGTAGTGGCTGACAGAGAGTGTTACGGACTTGAGAGAGCGAAAAAACATACCATAGAAAATATTCTGATTCCAAGAGGAAAAAGCTTCAGCAGTGAATTGGCAAAAGTAATTCCTGCAGATACCGACCTTATCGTATTGGCAGGTTTTCTATCCATTTTGAAACCTGAGTTTTGTGAAAACTGGACTGGTAAGATCATTAATATTCATCCTGCACTACTTCCAAAATTCGGAGGAAAAGGAATGTGGGGAATGAACGTTCACCATGCAGTTATTGAAGCAGGAGAAAAAGAAAGCGGAGCAACAGTACATTTTGTAACTCCGGGAATCGATGAAGGAGAAGCTATTCTTCAAAAATCTTTTGAAGTAACCCCAGAAGATACTGCTGAAACATTAGCACAGAAAGTTCACCAGATTGAATATGAAATATTTCCGACAGCAATCAATAAGGTGCTGGGAAACTAATAGATCAATATAACAAATGACCAATATTTAAGATGTTTTTTTACATCATTAAATTGATACATTGTTACATTAATTAAAAAGAAATCTAAGTAAAATAAAAGTAAATTCGGAGGTGAAAGACCCGGATACAGTTTGAAATAGCTGTAAAAAGTAAAAAATTGAAAGTAAAATGAGTAAAAAGAGAGTTTTAATCAGTGTTTCTGACAAAAGTGGATTAATAGAATTCGCGCAGTTTTTGGAAGCTCAGAATTATGAGTTGATCTCTACAGGAGGAACGTTCAAACATTTGAAAGACGCTGGTTTAAATCCTATTCAGATTGATGAGGTAACCAATTTCCCTGAAATGCTGGACGGAAGAGTGAAAACTTTGCACCCTAAAGTTCACGGAGGACTTTTAGCTGTTCGTACCAACGAAGAGCACATGAGAATTGTTCAGGAACACGGAATTGGCCTGATTGACATGGTTATCGTAAACCTTTATCCTTTCTTTGAAAATGTAAATAAAAACATTTCCTTACATGAAAAGGTGGAGTTTATTGATATCGGTGGTCCGTCAATGCTTCGTTCTGCAGCCAAAAACTTTGACTCTGTTACCGTAATTACCGATGTAGAAGATTATACAACAGTAAGACTGGAAATGGAGCAAAACGGTGACAGCTATATAGAAACCCGTAAAAAGCTTGCAGGAAAAGTATTCAACCTTACCTCTGCTTATGATGCTGCTATTTCAAGAATGCTTTTAGATGAGGAGTACCCTGCTTACCTAAACGCTTCATACAAAAAAGTTTCTGACCTGAGATACGGTGAAAATCCACATCAGACAGCTGCTTATTATGTGTCCACCTTCGAAAACGGTGCAATGAAAGATTTCGAACAGCTTGGAGGTAAAGAACTTTCTTTCAACAACCTTCGTGATATGGACCTTTGCTGGAAAGTAGTTACGGAGTTCAAAGAAGAAATGGCTTGCTGTGCAGTGAAACATTCTACCCCTTGTGGCGTAGCAATAGGAACTTCAGCATTGGAAACTTATCAGAAAACATTCGAATGTGATCCTGTTTCTATCTTTGGCGGAATTGTTGCTATGAACTATAAAATAGATGCTGCAACAGCTGAAGAATTAAACAAAACATTCCTTGAAATTGTAATGGCTCCTGAATTTGATGAAGAAGCTCTTGAAGTTTTAAGAAAAAAGAAAAATCTAAGAATCATCAAAATCGTAAATCCTGTTTCTGATAAACAAACATGGGTGAAAGTGGATGGCGGTATCTTGGTTCAGGATAACGATACTCACTTCTCTGATGATATTAAGGTGGTTACAGAAGTACAGCCTACAGAAGAGCAGAAGAAAGCATTACTGTTCTCTCAGAGAGTGGTAAAATATGTGAAATCAAATGCAATTGTAGTTTCTAACGGAATTCAGGCATTCGGTATCGGTGGAGGACAGGTAAACAGAATCTGGGCAACACAACAGGCTATTGAAAGAGCAAAAGAAAAATTCTCCGGAGACCTGGTATTGGCTTCAGATGCATTTTTCCCTTTCCGTGATGTGGTAGATTTCTGCGCTCAGGAGGGTATCAAGGCTATTATTCAGCCAGGTGGAAGTGTAAAAGATCAGGATAGTGTAGAAGCTGCCAATGAGCACGGTATACCAATGATGTTTACAGGTGTTAGACACTTTTTCCACTAATTAAAATAGAGATAAAAAATAATTAGGGATTGTATTTATAGCATTCAAAATTATATATTTGTAAAATAAGACTAGATAATAAATAAAGTATGAGAATATTAATCATAGGTGAAGGTGGTAGAGAATCTGCTTTAGCGGCAAAACTTCAGAATGACTCAAGAATTTCTAAAATGTTTTTTGCCAACGGAAATGCTACTACCGATGTAATAGGGAAAAATGTTCATTTATCAGAAATCAAAGAACTTAGAGATTTCGCTATTAAAGAAAAGGTAGATCTTACGATCGTAGGTCCTGAAGCTCCATTGGTGGCTGGTTTGAAGGACGAATTCAAAAAACACGATCTTAAGGTTTTTGGTCCTACTCAGAAAGTAGCAAGCCTTGAAGGAAGTAAAGCTTTCTCTAAGAAATTTATGCAGACCTATGATATCAAAACGGCTAAGGCTGTTGTATTTGATTCATATAATGATGCTAAAGAATATGTGCAGACACAGCAGTATCCTTTAGTAATCAAGGCGAGTGGTTTAGCTGGAGGAAAAGGTGTTGTTATCTGTGACACTCTTGAAGAAGCTGAAGCTACTATCCATGATTTCATGATCAGAAGAATCTATGGAGACGCTGGTATCCGTTTAGTTATTGAAGAATATTTGCAAGGTTTTGAAGCTTCTATCATTGCTTTCTCTAATGGTGAAAAATTATTCCCATGTGTAGCTGCAAAAGATTATAAAAAAGCAGGAAATGGAGATACAGGACCTAATACAGGAGGTATGGGATCTGTAGCACCAAGCCCGGAGTTCACTCAGGAGCACTATGCAGATTTTGAGAAAAATATTTTAGAGCCTACTATTAAAGGTCTTAAAGCTGAAGGGTTCGGATTTAAAGGAATCATCTTCTTCGGATTGATGGTTACGAAAAACGGAGCTTACCTTCTTGAATACAATATGAGATTTGGAGACCCTGAAACTCAGGTATTGATGGCACTTATGGAGAACAATCTTTTAGATGTGATCCAGGATTGTATGGAAGGAAAAGACATTGAACTTAAATTCAAAGAAGAAAAAGCAGTGTGTCTTGTAATGTGTTCAGGAGGATATCCAAGAAACATCGAAACAGGTTTCGAAATTACAGGAGGAGATAAAATACAACACAGTAAACTATTATACGCAGGAGCTATTACTAAAGGAGACAAAGTGGTTTCTAACGGTGGTAGAGTTCTGAATATTGTAGCTACGGGAGCTACTTTTGAAGACGCCCGCAAGAAAGTTTACGAAGACGCAGGTCATGTACATTTCGATTACGGCTTCTACAGAGAAGACATCGGAAAGTTTTAATAAAAATCATGAAAAAAGATTTGGAGCAATTCCAAGTCTTTTTTTGTAAAACAGTCAATATTAGATATCAGATGCCAGACGTTCAACCAGGTCTGAAATCTGAAATCTGATGTCTGACATCATTTAAAATAAATCAATCAGTTATAAAATGAACAACGGTATTATTATTTTAGATTTCGGATCCCAGTACAATCAGCTTATCGGAAGAAGAATCCGTGAGATGGGAGTATACTCTGAAATCTTACCTTACAATACACCATTACAAGATATCTTAGCAAAACAGCCTAAAGGAATCATTCTTTCCGGAGGTCCGAGTTCTGTAAATGCAGACAATGCCCATCTGGTAGAAAAAGCTTTATATGAGCAGGGTGTTCCTGTTTTGGGTATTTGCTATGGAATGCAGATGACGGCTCACCTTTTAGGAGGAAAAGTAAACAAAGGAGAAAAAGGCGAGTACGGAAAAGCAAACCTTGAAATCATTAAAGAAAGCTCTTTATTGAAAGGAGTTACTCAGAACTCTGTTGTTTGGATGAGTCACTTTGATGAAGTAGGAGAATTGCCTGCAGGTTTTGAGCTCAATGCAAAATCAGGAGTTATTGCTTCTATTGCTAATGAAGAAAGTAAAATCTACTGTGTTCAGTTTCACCCGGAAGTTTCTCATACAGAAGAAGGAGGGAAAATGCTTGAAAATTTCGTTTTCGGAATCTGTAATGCAGATAAAAACTGGAAACTGACCAATTATATTGATAAAACAGTAGAAGAAATCCGCGCGAAAGTAGGAGATAACAAAGTGATTCTTGGACTTTCAGGAGGAGTAGACTCTTCTGTAGCAGCAGTTTTGATTCATAAAGCAATTGGTGATCAGCTGACTTGTATCTTCGTAGATACGGGATTATTGAGAAAGAATGAAGGTGAGAAAGTGATGGGCCAATATGGAGAACATTTCCATATGAACATTAAAATGGTGGACGCTCAGGAAAGGTTCCTTACAAAATTAGCTGGAGTAGACGATCCTGAAGCGAAGAGAAAAATCATTGGAAACGAATTTATCCATGTTTTTGATGAAGAATCTCACAAAATTGAAGGGGCTAAATTCCTTGCTCAAGGGACTATTTACCCTGACGTTATCGAAAGCCAGTCTGTCAACGGACCCTCTGCAGTGATTAAGTCTCACCACAATGTAGGAGGACTTCCTGAAGATATGGAATTCGAATTGTTAGAGCCATTAAGAGAGCTTTTCAAAGACGAAGTAAGAAGAGTTGGAGAAGAATTAGGTATTCCTCACCACATGGTATACAGACACCCTTTCCCAGGTCCTGGATTAGGAATCAGAGTACTGGGAGCTGTAGATGCTGAAAAAGTGAGAATCCTTCAGGAAGCTGACGATATTTTCATTGAAGAACTATATAAAAATGACCTTTACGAAAAAGTATCTCAGGCATTTGTAGTACTTCTTCCAGTAAAATCTGTAGGAGTAATGGGAGATGAAAGAACTTACGAATACACCGCTGTAGTTCGTTCTGCCAACACCATCGACTTTATGACAGCAACGTGGAGCAGACTTCCTTATGAGTTCCTTGATACTGTTTCCAGTAGAATCATCAACGAAGTAAGAGGAATCAACAGAGTAGCTTACGATATTTCAAGCAAACCACCTGCAACTATTGAGTGGGAATAATTTTTGACTTGAATTTATAATATAAATCCTGCCCAAACGGGCAGGATTTTTTTATTGGAATAGCTTGCCTTATCATCATTCACAAGCATTGTTGTGGTCAATAAATTTATTATGCTTAAAAGTAAATACTGAAAAGCATTTGTCAGAGTTTTTTTGAAGAGAATCATTATTACATACTGATGTTACATAGTAAGTGAAGGTAGTAAAACTTCCATCCCGGAAAGTTTCATTAGGTTCTCCAAATATTGTTTTGAATTTCTCAGCCGAACTATTTTTTAATGTATTCTCGAGAATGAGTTTCTCAGCCAAATCAAAGGTTCTCTTTCCCTTACAGCCTAAAGAATCCTTAATCCAAGTCATACTGTCTTCTGATTTTTTTACTTTTTGTTTATTACATCCTGTAAGAAATAAGATGATAATGAGGAATAGGTTGATTTTCATAGTTATAGTATGTGAAGTTTTACTTAAAACAGGTAGATAAACAAAGTTGTAGTGCTCAGGTTATTCTCGCTGAATTTAGGTAGAATTTCATCAAATTTATTAAAACAGTTTCAATGAAAAAATAATAAATAAAATATTGAGAGTGATTAATAAACAGTATATTAACTTGAATAATATATGTCTATGAAAAATAAGATAATTCAATAACATTGATCCCGCTATATAAAAATAAACAAGATTTTTTACTTCCTGAGTCTTTATTTCAGACACTGAAAATAAGTTTAAATAGTGGGAAAGATTAATTATTGAGCTGGGATAAAAAACGCTTAAAATAAAAATAACTGTAATACTTATAGTTATTGCATATGGTTTCATTTATCAATAAAAGCTTTAAAAAGATGTTTTTTAATTTGATAAAAAGAAGGGCTCAAAAGAATGATAGTAAGTATTTTCTTTCCAATCGAATTTTGTGCTTATTTCATCATTGTTAAGAAAATCTCTCAACGAATAATCATCATCTCGGAAATAAACTTTTTCGATAGAATCGTCTGGGTTATATTTAAATTCAATAGTAGGAATGGTTTCGTTTTGGAATTCATCATCAAATAGAGAAGGATCACCATAAAAGTTTTTAAACTTATCAGTTTTAAATCCTGCTATTGCATCAATTGCATATCCAGCTAATTTTCTGTTTTTATCATCAAATATTAGAACACCTTTTCCTAACAGGCTGCCTTTACGATAAAATACATACTCCCACATGGTTTCTCCCTTACTGCTATTTTCTTTATTGTAGTAAAAGGTCCAGGGTTTACCAAATGTTCCGATATCTATATGACGATGAATAACTTCTGATAAATGATCTTCTGAAGAGAGATAAACCTCACCTCCCAATTGTTCAACTTGCTGAGTCCTGTAGTTTTTTAAAAATCTTTCTATCTTTTTAAGCTCATTAGTAGTAGAATCATAAGTTAAACAGTTAAATTCTGAAAGCTTATGAAGTTGTTCTTTTGGTGTTTCAATATTATTTTCATCAGTGTATTTTATGTAAGTACCCACTTCTATTATATTTTCTTAATTATTTTTCCTTAAATTTAAGTAAAATTATATCAAATGCAAATAGAAACGAGACCCCTGACTGTTCAGGATTATGATGAGTTGGTTGTAACAATGAAAAGGGCGTATCCTCAGATGTCTGAATCTATCTGGTCTAAA
Source organism: Chryseobacterium sp. MEBOG06 (assembly GCF_021869765.1). Taxonomy (NCBI): domain Bacteria; kingdom Pseudomonadati; phylum Bacteroidota; class Flavobacteriia; order Flavobacteriales; family Weeksellaceae; genus Chryseobacterium; species Chryseobacterium sp. MEBOG06. The sequence goes on from NZ_CP084580.1 coordinate 1,733,717, forward strand.
AAAAGTATAGAAAAACTTACGAGAATATTTCCTAAAGGTCAGATTTGTATCACCGTAGATGGGAAGTTAGCGGCCGTAGCGCTGTCCATTATCGTGAATTATGACGAATTTGGGGACGATCATACCTATGTTGATATTACAGGAAACTATACATTCAACACCCATTTGTCAACAGGAAATGTATTGTATGGAATAGAAGTTTTTGTTGATCCGGAATTTCGGGAGCTGCGTCTGGGAAGAAGGTTGTATGATGCCAGAAAAGAGTTGTGTGAGCTTCTTAATTTAAAATCTATTATCCTGGGCGGAAGAATTCCGAATTATCATAAATACAGTGACGAACTTTCCCCAAGAGAATACATCCGCAGAGTAAGAGATAAGGAAATTTATGATCCTGTGTTGTCTTTCCAGCTTTCCAATAACTTTCTTCCCATAAAGATCCTGAAAAAATACCTTCCCGAAGATGAATCATCACTGGAAAACGCTGTTTTGCTGCAATGGAACAATATTTATTACAGCAAAAAGCCCAATACGATGCAGGACAGTATCATTCGTCTGGGGCTTGTACAGTGGCAGATGAGGCATTTTAAAAATATAGATGCTTTTTATGAACAGGTAGAATTTTTTGTCAATGTAATGGGCGACTACAAATCAGACTTTGTTCTCTTCCCGGAACTTTTCAATACACCACTGCTGGCACCATTCAATAAGCTGTCAGAAAGGGATAGTATGATAGAACTGGCTAAACTGAGTGAAGATATCAAAAATAAAATTTCTGAGCTTGCCATTAGTTACAATGTAAACATTATCTCAGGAAGTATGCCTGTCTTTGACGATGATAACAATGATTTGTATAATGTAAGCTACCTTTTGCACCGCGATGGGCGTATAGATGAATACCGAAAAATTCATATTACACCGAATGAAAGGAAATACTACGGAATGAAAGGAGGAAACGAAATAAGAGTTTTTGATACCGACTGTGGAAAAATTGGTCTTGTCATCTGCTACGACGTAGAATTTCCGGAATTACCAAGGATTCTTGCAGATCAGGGGATGAAAATTCTTTTTGTTCCTTACCTTACCGATACGCAGAACGCCTATATCAGAGTGCGTCATTGTGCCGCTGCAAGAGCTATCGAAAATGAATGTTACGTAGCCATTGCCGGCTGTGTAGGAAACCTTCCGGGGGTTAATAATATGGATATCCAGTTTGGACAGGCGGCCGTGTTTACCCCTTCCGATTTTGCTTTCCCATCGAATGCCGTAAAAGGAGAGGCTACACCGAATACAGAAATGACTTTAATTGTAGATGTAGACCTGAATCTATTAAAAGATCTCCATCATAACGGCTCTGTTCAGGTGATGAAAGACCGGAGAAAAGATCTCTATGATACCTACCTCAAATAACAAAACAGAATGCGAAAGCATTCTGTTTTTATTTTTACCTAAAATTTTAAAAAAACAAATTAATCATAATGAGGACATACTACCGCAGGACAGATCAGTCTTGGACATCTTGGCCTTCCGTCAGTAGGACAACATTGGTTAGAGCAGTTAGGAATATCAATGATAAGACCACTTCCCGCAATTCCTTTTAATTGTTCTCTTGAAAGTTTGCTGTTGCGTAAATTTTTCATGTTTTAATACTTTTGTTTTGTTTGTACACTGTAAATATATATAATTTTAATTAAGCTTTATCACTAATTGTTTATTTTGTTATTATGACTACTGTTTTATTTGTAAAATACAAATTATTGGTTTGAATTTTTAATCTATTCTTTAAAATTATTATATTTATTCATTAATAAAAAACTAAAAACTATGCAAAAAGGAATTGTAAAATGGTATAATGCAGAAAAAGGCTATGGATTTATCATCCCTGAAGGAACAGAAGATGCTATTTTTTGTCACCATTCGGCTATTGCCGGCTCTTTAAAACTTTTGTCAGAAGGACAAACCGTAGAATTTCATATTGTAGAAGGCCCCAGGGGGAGACAGGCAGAAAATGTGAGAGTTGTGGATAACAGCTAAAATAAAAAGAGTCAAAAAATCACTAGAAATTAATAAAAATGACAGGTACAGTTAAGTGATATAACCAATCAAAAGGATATGGCTTTATTTCTCCTGAGGGTGGAGGAGTAGATATTTTTGTTCATAATTCCGCTTTAAAAGCGGCGGGATTAATAACTTTATCTGAGGGGGAGAGAGTTTCATTTGAAGTTGTTACATCAAAAACAGGAAAATTAGAAGCAGCTCATATAACATTATCACAATAAATTTTAAGGACAAACATGTGAAAAACTGCTGGTTTTCCGGCAGTTTTTTTAGTAGGTCCCTTTATAAAACTGTAGTTGGGAACAGTTTTTGGAGTAAATTGCACTTACTATAGATAGATTATGTTTGACAAGCAGCAGAGAAAACTGAAAAGATCCGCCAGATTGATTTCCGTATTAAGTAAATATGGTTTTAAAGATATGCTGGCAAGAATGAACGGTGGAAACAAGCAAGAGGAAATTTCAGAAAATTCCGATGAGATTGTTTCAAAAGGTACCGTTTATGAAAGAATAAGGCTCGCTCTGGAAGAGCTGGGGCCTACGTTTGTCAAACTTGGACAGACCTTCAGTAATCGGGAAGACCTTTTACCTGCGGAACTTATTCAGGAACTGCAGAAACTTCAGGATAAAGTAGAAGTAATAGAAATGGATGTTGAAGATATACTGGAAAGTGAATTCAATATTTCCGTTAAAGACTATTTTCGGGAAATTCAGAAAGAACCTCTGGCTACAGCCTCCATTGCACAGGTTTATAAAGCTGTTTTGCTGGATGGAAGCCCTGTTATTTTAAAATTAAAAAAACCGGACGTACAATCTGTCATTGAAGATGACCTGCTATTGATCAAGGATATTGAGAAATTGATATCTGCATATTCAGAAATAGGAGAGCAGCTTAATCTGAAACAGGCAATTTCTACTTTTGAAAAATCATTGCTGGAAGAACTTTCTCTGATCAATGAAAGGAATAATATTCAACAGTTTCGTCTCAATTTTAAAAATAATAAAGAAACTTACGTTCCGATAGTCTATGATGAATTTTCCAACAATAATATTCTTTGTATGGAATTTATTGATGGAATAAAGGTGACAGATCAGCCTGGTCTTATTGCTCACGATATAGACCCGGTGAAAGTTTCAGAAGCCGGATTGAGACTTTTTGTTTCTCAGATTTTAGATTATGGATTCTTTCATGCAGATCCTCATGCAGGAAATATTTTAGTAAAAAAAGACGGCAGAATTGTTTTTATTGATTTCGGTGCTGTAGGAAAAATCCAGCCCAATGATAAAGAGATCCTTGAAAATCTGATTGTCAGTTTTGTGGCTAAAAATCCGCATAAAATTGTCCGCTACCTTAAAAAAATGGCTGTAAGCTATGAGATCCCGGACGAAAGAAGATTTGAAAATGATGTGGAAGATATTCTCAACTTCGTTCACAGCTCGTCGTTGAAAGAAATCAATGTTCAGGTGATTATCAATAAAATGAAAGATATTTTAAAAGATAACAGGCTTTATATGCCGGATTATTTTTACCTTTTATTTAAAGGAATAAGCCTGATAGAAGGTGTAGGAAGAACAATCAACCCAGAGCTTGATATTGTTAAAAGTCTCCATCCCTATACCAAAAAGATATTCACCAGAAAAATTAACCCGAAAAATATTTTAAAAACGGGAATGGACAGAATGATGAATTTCACAGACAATATAGATGAAATTCCCAAAGAGCTTCGTTCTGTTCTTCAGAAATTAGATGAAAATAAGTTTACGGTCTCCACCGAGAGCAAAAATATAGAAAAGACCAATCAGCTCATCAAATCCAGCGTGGTCAATCTGATCTTGGCAATGATCTTAGGAGCTAATATCATTGCAACGGCTATTGTTTTCGCATCAGAATCCGGACCCAGAATAGGAGAGTTGTCTTTGGTAGCTGTTCTAGGCTTTACCTTTTCAGTCGTATTGGTTGTAATACTTTTATTGAGAGTAACTAGAAAGTGATCTGGAAGAAAGAAATAAAATTTCAATAACTCAAAACCAGGAATCACACATTGCTGAGAGTTTCACTTTACATAAAAAACAATAACAATGAAAACAATTATTACATCAGTATTCATTTTCTGCAGTCTGTTTTATAAAGCTCAGGAAGGCAATAATGAAAAGATTTCAGGAGACTTTGATGGCAACGGAACAAAAGAATATGCCTATACAAAAGTCAGCGATTGCAGTGATGAATGTGATGGTAAATGTGATACTACCGTCTATTTCAGTGATGAAAATATAAAACCATTTATTATTTCACCCGCCAATGGGGGAACTTTATATAATTTAGGCGATCTTAATAATGACGGAAAAGACGACATTGGTTTTTATCCTAATTGGTGTACAAGCTGCTGGCATCCTTTTTATGTATATACATTTGGGAAAACAGGCTGGAAACCATTAGTGCCTTCCATTTCTACTCATTGCAGTCAGTGGGAGGAAAATCAATTTCCAATCAAAAAAGACCCGAAGAAAAAAGGCTACGTCATCATCACTACCAGCAAATGGGAAGATGATGATATCAGGATTAGCAGTAAAAGCGTTAAGGTTAATTGAAAATTGAAAGTGGAAAATTGAAGATGACTTATTATAATTTTTTTCATTTTATGTCTTTATTCTCAAATTCCTATTTTCTATTCTTCATTTTTAATTGCCTCTTTTCTCTATATTTTAAATTATACATATTAATACCTATCTTTGCAAAATGGAAAAACTCACTTTTGCAGATTTTGACCTGCCGGTTAAAATTCTTGATGTTTTAGCAGATTTAGAATTATTTGAACCTACACCGATCCAGGAGAAGAGCTTAAAGCCTATTCTTTCCGGAAGAGATGTAATGGGAATTGCACAGACTGGAACAGGAAAAACTTTAGCTTATTTATTACCGGTTCTTAAAGGCTGGAAATACAGTAAAACAGGTAACCCAACTGTTTTGGTGCTTGTTCCTACAAGAGAATTGGTGGTTCAGGTAACTGAAATTCTTGAAAAACTGACAGAAGGTATTACTGCAAGAGTAATTGGAATATATGGAGGGAAAAATATTAACACTCAAAAACTCTTGTTTAATGATGGTTGTGATATTTTGGTTGGAACTCCAGGTAGAGTGATGGATCTTTCCATAGATAATGCTATTTCTCTGAAAGAAGTACAGAAATTGATCATTGATGAATTTGATGAAATGCTGAACTTAGGTTTCAGACCTCAGCTTACTCATATTTTTGAAATGATGAAAGAGAAAAGACAGAACATCCTTTTCTCCGCAACCATGACAGAAGCCGTAGATGAAATGCTGGATGTGTATTTTGCAAGTCCAATTGAAATTTCGTTGGCAAAATCAGGAACACCGCTTGAAAAAATCGAACAGACTGCGTATAAAGTTGAAAACTTTAATACAAAAATTAATCTTCTTGAGCATTTATTGAAGAACAATGACGATATGTCTAAGGTCTTGATTTTCAACAATAATAAAAAACATGCCGATCTGCTCTTTACTAAAATAGATGAACTTTTCCCTGGCCAGTTTGATGTAATTCACTCCAATAAGTCTCAGAATTACAGACTTAAGGCGATGAAAAGCTTTGAAGACGAAGAAGTAAGAGGACTTATTACTACAGATGTAATGGCAAGAGGTCTTGATATTTCAAATGTCACCCATGTTATCAACTTTGAAATTCCTGAGATCCCGGAGCAGTATATTCATAGAATCGGTAGAACCGGTAGAGCTGATAAAGAAGGTAAAGCAATCGCTTTTGTTACCAAAAAAGAAGAACCTTTGATTCTTGATATTGAGTTATTGATGGATAAGGATCTTAAATTTAATGACTTCCCGGAAGAAGTTAAGATCAATGCTAAAAAAATCGTTTCTGAAGAAGATCAGATTGTGATGAAAAACCCGGCACAGGTAAAACTGAATGAAGGGGGAGCAGCATTCCATGAGAAAAAGTCTAAAAATACAAAAGAAAACTGGGGTGGACCTTCGAAAAGAAAAACACCTAAGAAGTTTGGAGCAAACAGAGCCCAGCAGAAAGCGATCTCTAAGTCCAAAAGAAAGAAATAAAATAAAAAACTCCCATTTTATATTGGGAGTTTTTTATTTTCCTAGTCAAATTTGATATTGTTGTTTTTTAATATTTCCTTAAACCTATCTGATTTACCTTCCTCTTTCATGCTCTTGTAGATATAGCCTATCATGGTTTCGGCATCAGACCGATATGGAGATTTCTGCTCACTGTAAATCCTGTATGCTCTGCAGATATTATCGAGCCCTTTTTCATTATTTTTCAAATGGGTAAAGTAGACCTGCCCCATTCCATAGTAAACCTCCGGGTCACCTGGATATACCTTGTCAAAATCGTTATATGCATCAATAGCTTTTTGATATTCCTTTTTATAAACATACGTTATCGCTATATTCTGTAAAGGCATTTTACCTTTAGGATCAATAGATAAAGACTGCTTATAAGCATGAAGAGCCTTATCATATTCTTCAACCCTTCTGTAACATATTCCGAGATTATCCCAGGCATAAATAAACTTTGGGTCAATTTTTAAAGCCTGTTCATAATTTTGGATGGCTTCTTTCCAGTCTTCCTTTTTTGATGCATCAACTGCTTTCTGGTAGAAATCAATTGCAGTTTCATTTTTTGAAAACTTGTCGTAATTGGTTTCTGAACTTTGGGTAGCTCTTTTCAGACTTTCACAGTTTTGCATCAGATACCGCTCAATTTCATTATAACTGTCCTTGTACTGCTGTGAATCTTTGTTGGTATTAAAAGTCAGGTTAATCTGCTTTTTACCATTCATTTCAGGCGCTTTTTCCGACAGTTTCTCTGCTCCTTTTAAAAGATTTGAAATCTGAAGAGCCCCTGTATATTTGTCAATGCAGTCATGCATATCTTTGATGATATCTTCTTTCTTCCGGTTAGCCAGGGAGATAGAATCAGTGCATTGACAGGCATTTTCTGAAAGCTCCTGAAGAGCTGTTTTTTTATTCAGGTTATTCTGAGAAAACGAAAGTGAATACAGGGAAATAAAAAATAAAATGGTTATTGTTTTTTTTATCATGATTTTGGTTTACTTCATATAGGGAGTCATCACCTTTGCCCAGATTTTATAGCCTTCCGGTTTAAAGTGAAGCATATCTTCTACAAAGATGTCTTTTCTTACATTTCCGTTGGAATCTTCCATGGCTTTTGTAACGTCAATAAATTTAGACTTACGTTGTTTTTTCATAAAAGCAGCAATCATGGTATTGGCTTGCTTCATCTGCGGCCATAGCTGCTCTCTGCTGGGAGAATACTTCATTGAAATATAATCAACTTCAATTGCAGGAAACCTCTGGCGTATTTTTGCATAAAAATCTTTGTACCTGCTGACAACTTCCTCCGCTTTTAGCTGATGATTATCGGCAAAGTCATTCTCACCACAGTATATAATGATCTGCTTCGGCTGATAAGGGGCTAGGAGATCATTGGCAAAATAATTAAGATCTGCAAGCCTGGAACCTCCAAAACCTCTGTTAATGATCGTTTTACCAGGAAAATAATCGGCAACATCTGTCCATTTTGTAAAAGATGAACTACCTATGAATAAAATGGCATCTTTTGGAGGAGGGTTTTGTTGATCTAGTTTCTTGAATTCCTGAACGTCTTGCCAATACATTGGTTTTGTTTCCTGTGAAAAGGAAAAGGTAAAATACAGCAATAGAAATGCTGATAGAATCTTCTTCATTGTTTTCAGATTTAAATTTGAGTTAAAAATAATAAAAAACTCCCGATCATCGGGAGTTTTATGTTTTATCTTTTGTAACTAACGTAGTTGATGTCGGGGATCTTATCTCCATTGATGTCAAAGTTTCCAAATTGCTGTGCAAGTCTGAATTCTTTGTTGGTTAAAACTTCAATTTTATAGTTCATGTTTCCTTCTCCATTGAATTTAATCCCTAGAACTTTAGAGTCACCATCATAAGTATAGGTTCCTTCATTTTTATCAGATTGCTGGCAGTCTGCTCCTGTTCCGGTATACGCAGTATAGCTTACATAGTAATCTGTTCTAAGGAAAAGCGTGTTCTTAGCCTCACATCCTGTTAAAATCTCAGTATAAAGTACTGTTTTATTGTCTTTTCCGGAAATTATTTCCCTTTTAACTTCCTTCCAATCTCCCTTCATTATGTCCATTTCGTATGCATCAATATTATCATCTTTACAAGAGGTAAGTGCCAAGGCAGAAAAGGCCAATAAAAGTAGTTGTTTTTTCATTTTACAAATTTAAGAATATGCTAAAATATAAATAAATTTGAAATATCCGTAATGAAATCACGATTTTCTAAACAAATGTTTATAAAAAAGATAATTCTTAAAACTCTGTTTAAGATTTTAATTAAAAACGGCTGAAAAAGAATTCTAGTTTAAAAACTAGAATTTTGCTATTTAACACCAGTATTAATCAATAAAAGCGGAGTTTACCCCGCTTTTAATATAGATTTACTGCCAACCAGGCTATAGACGAAACTTAAATTATGATATTGTGAAACTTATAGATATCAAGGTTTTCACTCCAGCCTTAAATTTTTAATAACTCATTTCTACAATCTTTAATGCGTCTTGCGGAGTCAGTTTTTTGTACTCCCCAAGCCCAAGCCAGTTTCTTTCTGTAAAAGCTTTTTCTACTTTTTCAGCAGTGCCTTTATAGTCTTCTGTATATTCAGAAAGTTTAGTTTTGATATGAAGGCTGTGGAAAAATTCTTCAAGTTTTTTGATTCCCAGTTCCGCTCTTTCCTCTACAGTGCCTTCTTTAATTCCCCAAACTCTTTCCGCATATTGAGCCAGTTTGCCTTTTTTGTCTTCAAAATTATAACGGTAGTGGGATGGAGCGATAATAGCAAGAGTTCTGGCATGGTCAATACCGAAATAAGCCGTTAGCTCGTGTCCCATGGCGTGTACTGCCCAGTCTGTAATGACTCCTTTCTGGATTAATCCGTTTAAGGCCATTGTACAGCACCACATGAAATTTCCTGCAGCGTCATAGTTAAAATCGTCAGCCAAAACCTTAGGCGCAGTTTCCTGCAGGCTGATCAGGATGCTTTCTGCAATTCTTTCCTGCAGATCAGCAGAAGAAGGTGCAGTCATATATTGCTCCAATACGTGGGTATAGGCATCCGTGATTCCGTTTACGATTTGGTTTTTAGGAATAGATCTGATCACTTCAGGATCTAAAACAGAAAACTCCGGGAAAAGACCAGGCCCTCCTGAAGACAGTTTTTCATTCGTTTCTCTTCTTGAGATTACATATCCCGAATTCATTTCAGAACCCGTTGCAGGAAGGGTCAAGATACTGCCGAAAGGCATTCCTTCACCTTCAAAAGTTCTTACCGGCTTTTTCAGAATTTCCCATGGCTCACCATTATAATTGGCTGCAGCAGAAAGGAATTTTGTTCCGTCAATTACCGATCCGCCACCCACAGCAAGAAGATAAGTGATGTTTTTTTCTTTAATGAAGCTCAAAGCATTGATCAGGACTTCATATTCAGGGTTGGCAGGAACTCCTCCGAACTCATAAAGCTCATGATCTTTTAAAGCTTCTTTCACCTGATCGTAAACACCATTGTTTTTAATGCTTCCACCACCGTAGATCATTAATATCTTAGCATCTTTAGGGATTTCTTTGGAAATTTTTGCAATTTCACCCTTCCCGAAAAGTATTTTAGTTGGATTTTTAAATTCGAAATTAAGCATTGTTCTAAATTTATTTAAGTCAAATTTACGGAATGAAAAAGTAAAACTGAGTTAACGAAATTTTAAAATTACTATGATTCATTTTAATGAAAGCTATTATCTGATCGTTTTCATCCGGAAACTACTGAGGACTCAAAAGATAGACTTTTGCCCGTTTTATAAAATCCTCTTTTCCTTTCTTTATATCGTCAAGTAATTCTTTCCGGTCATCCGGAATTGTCAGGTACTTATCTCCCCAAAGGTTAATTTCAACAATTATGGGAATCAGATCAATTCCTTTTTCTGTAAGGTGATACAGGATTTTCAGTTTATTGTCCGGATGATCCCTTTTGCCGATAATCCCGTCATCCATTAGATTTTGAAGCCGTGAAGCGAGAATATTGGTAGCTATTTTTTCATCAGCTTTCAGAAAATCGCCATAGGTACATTCCTTTTTTATCATCAAATCGCGGATAATCAACAGAGACCACTTGTCTCCCCACATTTCAAGGGAGCAACTGATGGGGCAGTCTGATCTTTTTTTACTCATTTTGTTAATTTTTAAATAATACTTGCAAATTGAAAGTGTTTAATTTAATTTTGCTTTTATTTTGCAAGTAAATTTAATCATAAAAAATTAATAAATAAAATGGAACATTATGATATTGCCGTGATAGGATCAGGACCTGGCGGATACGTAGCAGCGATAAGAAGCGCACAACTCGGTTATAGCACTGTGATTATAGAGAAATATGACACTTTGGGAGGTACCTGTACCAATGTAGGCTGTATTCCGACAAAAGCTCTGCTAGACAGTACACATCATTACGCAGAAGCTCAAAGTAAATTTAAGGAGCATGGTATAAAGCTGGATCAGGTAGAGCTTGATTTTGCTCAGATGTATAAAAGGAAATCAGAAGTGGTCTCAAAAAATACCACCGGACTTGATTTTCTGATGAATAAAAATAAAATCACCAGGCTGAAAGGAACTGCGGGTTTCGTGAATAATTCTACTATAAAGATTGTAAATGAGTCTGAAATTAAAGAAATTACAGCCCGGCACTACATTATCGCAACAGGATCAAAACCTTCAACCATTCCTGGTTTAGATATTGATAAGAAAAGAATCATTACTTCTACTGAAGCTTTATCCTTACATGAAAAACCGAAATCGATAGTTATTATCGGCGGAGGAGTGATAGGTGTTGAAATGGCCTCTATTTTTAACCGTATCGGAACTCAGGTGACTATCCTAGAATATGCTGATCACCTGATTGCTTCTATGGATCATGATCTGGGGAAAAACCTTCAGAAAATTCTGAAAAAAGAAGGAATAGATATTCGTCTGAATCATGCTGTTTATAAAACTGAAAACTCGGACTCCGGAGCAAAAGTCTTTTTTAAAGATAAAACTGGTAAAGAAGATACAGTGGAGGCTGAATATATTTTGGTGGCAGTGGGAAGATCTCCGTTTGTGAAAGGTCTTGGCCTTGAAAATACAGATGTACAGGTAGATGAACGGGGATTTATTAAAGTGGATGAAAACAATCAGACCTCCGTACCTAATATCTATGCAATAGGAGATGTCATTGGAGGAGTCATGCTGGCTCATAAAGCTGAAGAAGAAGGTGTTTTTGTGGCGGAGACCATCAATGGACAAAAGAGACATATTCATTACAACCGTATTCCGTCTGTAGTATATACATGGCCCGAAGTAGCTTCTGTGGGATATTCCGAAGAATATTTAAAGAAAAATAACATTGCTTACAATATTGGAAAGTTTCCTTTTTCCGCCAGTGCGAGAGCAAGAGCTTCAATGGATATGGATGGATTTGCAAAAGTTCTGGTAGATCCTAAATATGGAGAAGTTCTGGGAGTTCACATTATTGGTGCCAGAGCTGCAGACCTTATTGCACAGGGAGTAATTGCTCAGGAATATGAAGTGACGGCTGAAGATATGTTTCGTATTTCCTATGCCCATCCAACGTACTCTGAAACTTTAAAAGAAGCATACCTCATTGCCTCAGGGCAGGGAGCAATTAATATCTAATTCCTCATATACCTGCTTAAGAGAATTGAAACATTAAGGTATTTAAGTAATCAGGAATAATTAAGTAATGCTGGCAACATCTATTGTTCTGATCTTCATTTACCTTAATGTATTACAGCGAAGTATTAATTTTATCGGAGGGATTTCTTACGTTTTCAGCAAATCACTAAAGAACAGTGCAATCTTGATTTTTAGAGTAAATGCCATTGCTTTTAGCTTCCAGCTTACCGTTTTTTCTATTGATTTTAATTAGAAAGGATTCTTTAATAACGGGACACCCTTTAGACTGTAAAGCATACATCGAAATATAACGGTCATCTATTTTATAAGATCCCGTAAACCTGTTTTTGGTATCAATAGAATAGCCATAAGTTCTTGCTATCAACAAAGCTTCAGGAAGATTATCCACTGTTCCGATAAAATCTCTAAGCTGCTGTTCATTGGAAAAATAAACAGATCTTTCCTGCCTGCATGCCAAAATATATGAAAAGCAATTATTACCTGTACACCGCTGGAAAAAACCTTTTTCAGGAGCCGGATCATTGATCGTCATATAATCAGGAGCCTGACTTTCATAAATGATAGCCTTGTCAGGATCTGTATCATTATTGAGAACTCTCCAGTATGCATAGTCTTTGTCCGGAACTATAAACGGATAAAGATAATCTACCGTATCGAGGATATCAGGGATTTTTTTATAATCATCGGGAGTCTTGATCTGGCTGTAAAGCAGATTGGAGAGAATGAGGGAAAATGCGATGATTATTTTCATAGAGAATAGGTTTACAGTACAATTTTATAATGTCCTTTTTCATCAGTTGCATCAATATCTATGCCTGTAAACGTTAATTTATTAATTTGATAGCCATCACAACCTCCTTTAAATTCAGATGATTGTATTGATAAATCAAAAGATTTAACATTAGAAGAAAATGTATATTTTTTAATACCGTTATATGCTCCTACATTTTCCAGAATAACCATATTGTCAGATGTTTTGGTTAATGGTACACTGACATTATTTTCGTCTTTAAGTGAATAAGTTGTCAATGTTCCGTTGGCAATAAGATTTTCATTATTGGCATTTACGAACTCAAAAACGATGGGTTGTGGTGCATTATAACAGTCTTTTTCACAAGAGATGAACAGAATTGTTATTAGCAGAAAAGTAAATATTTTTTTCATGGTCTATGGATGGTGTGGAGAGTAAAAGTAATGAATGTTTTGTAATCATAGCTGTGTTAAAGCTGAATTATTAAAACGAGCTCTAAATATTTTCAAAACCTGTGCAAGCTGGTCATCTGTCATATCAAAATCATCGATCTTTATTTCGATCTTGTCGTTGTTGTGAAAAAAGTATAAATAATTTATTTCAGGTTTGTAATCGTGTTTAGACTCACGGCTTACCAAGCGTTTTACAATAATCTTTTCAAGTTGAATTTCATTCCACAGATACCTTTTATTATTTTTTATCTGAATTCCTTTTCCATTGATGGAGATGATAATTTGTGATATTTTTTTGACTTGTGAAATTATTTTAAAAATAAAATAACCGGTAAATCCAAGAAGTATACATAACACCACTATTGCTGTTCCTGTGAATTTGAAATTAAAGCCTAAAAGAAAAAACAGGCCCAGAATCAGAAATATACTGTAAGTAGCAATAGCGATAATTATACCCGAACGCGAATATTTGATGATAACTTCATCAGGAACTGAATTTTCATCATATTCAGTTGCATCAATTGTATTAAGAGAATATTCTTTGTGAATGAAAACTCCATTGATGAATGAACCAATGAAAAAAATAATAGAAAGAAGAATAAAATATTGTAATAGATAAATGCCTATTAAGAAGGTTAAGATCCCTAAAATCGTATAAAAAATAATTCCGAAGTTCAATTTTATCATTGGAAAGAATTTGACATGCATGATTGGCGCCAAATTTATAAAAACTTCATCGGATATCCCACTTCAATACTCCCATTGATAATTTTTTTGAGTTTAGATTCCATGAGCTTTTTTGATAAAGGTGTCAGACGGTCGGTATATAAGATCCCAAGGGTATGATCGTACTCATGCTGGATAATTCTGGCTGTTAAACCTGTAAAGGCTCTGGTATGCTTTGTGAAATGTTGATCCATATATTCAATAGTAATTTCCCAGGGTCTCTTTACCTTTTGAGAAAGTCCGGGAATACTCAGGCATCCTTCGTAATCTTCCCAGGTTTCTTCTGAGCTGTGGATAATTTTAGCATTAATAAAGGTTTCCTTAATACCTTTGTCATTCTTTTTAAAATATAAAATCTTATCCTCTGAATCCATATTTTTATAGGTGATCTCGCTGTCAACCACGAATAGCTGAAGTGGTTTTCCAATCTGAGAAGAGGAGAGGCCGCAGCCATTGGCGTTTTCCATCGTAGTCCACATATCAGCTACCAGTTTCTGTATCTCTGGGGTATTTCCACTGATCTTTGAGCATTTCTGTTTCAAAATGCGGTTTCCATAGGCTAGAATAGATAAATTCATTGTCGTATTTTCCCGCAAAGTTCCGCAGAAGGGGAGAGATATACAATGAACCTATGTTAATTAATCTGTCTGCGGATTCTGCTTAAAGCCTGTGGGGTGATGCCGATATAGGATGCAATGTATTTTAGTGGAACGCGTTTCAGCATTTCCGGCTGTTCTGTAAATAATTTCAGATAGCGTTCTTTAGCGGTAAGCTTCAGTAATGAAAGCTCTCTCTTACTTTTGGCTAGAAACAGTTTCTCAGAAGCAAAACGTCCCAAATGGTTTCCAACAGTCGTCTGATTATAGATTTTCTGCAGGTCATCATAAGAAATCTGCCAGACTACCGTTTCCGTTAAAGCCTGCATTTCATATTCTGAAGGAGTTTGCGTAAGAAAAGAATCATAGGCACAGGTAAATTCTTTCTCAAAACTGAAACTGAATGTATAGCCGTACTCATCATCAGGAATATAAAATCTCACCAAGCCTGATTCTATAAAAGATAGGAAGTTTTCAGTATCTCCATGCTGGGTAATGACCTCATTTTTAGAATATATTTTTCTGTGGAAATGCCCTGCGATAAATGCCCATTCTGACTCCTGTAATTTGACAATTTGTTCGTAGTATTCTCTGATGTAGCCCATGCCTGTTTAAATATACCATAAATTTAGGGGTTTTCAATAAAACAGGGCTTTTCATTTCATTGAAATTTATTAATAAAGATATAGTCTCTGTTTGTTAAGATTATTTTTTACTTTTTAAATAATTGGAAGCATTGGTATTATCAGGGTTGAGTAGCAATGACTTTTTATAATTGGCAACAGCCTCTTTCTGATATCCCAATACATCCAATATTTCACCATAACTGTCGTAGACATTGAAGCTGTTCGGATGCAATATCGTATTTAACTTGAAAATATAAAGAGCCTTCTCCTTTAGATTTCGGCCCATAAGCTGGTAGGCCCAGGTATTTATTTCTTCTTCGGGCAATGTAAAGCTTTTTTGTTTTTTCTTTATCTTTTGATAGGCCTTTTCAGTATTTTCATAGCCATCCAGGGTGATCTGATGATAGAGAAGTTTCATATTGGGACTCAGTCCGAAACTATTTTCAATTTTCATGTCAGGGATATAATAACTTGCAATTTCATCAATAAACCATTCCGGATTTGCTCCCTGTAAATTAGTTAAAACAATGATTGACAAATCATCTTCAGTATACACAAAAAGAGCCGAGCGCATCCCTCCAACAGGAGCCGCAGCAGGATGTTCAGGTCTTACCACTGTTGGCCATCCTAAAGCATATCCGTTAGTCAGTTTGTTAAAGCCGCCAATACTGCCATTATTAAGCTTTACAGTCGTGAAAAGTTCTTTGATACTTTTTTCATTTTGAAGCAGTTTTCCTTCCTGTAAGGCGATTAACCAGTGGCTGATATCTTCGGCGGAAGAAAGAATTCCTGTAGCCGTCCGGAAAAATAGCGGAAAGCTGGCAAAAATATTGTGCAGGGATCCGGCATTGATCCATTTCCCCTCTTTATTAATGATCGTAGAATAGGCTCCGGCATTATTTTCAATAATATCATTGGAGTCTCCAAATTGCGTAACGGACATCTGGCATAGTTTGAATTGATTATCTTCAATAAATTTTGTAAAATGTTGTCCGCTAAGCTGTGTGATAATTCTCCCTAAAATATAATAACCGGTCTGATTATAGCTGAATTGTTCTCCGGGAATAAATTCCATGGACTGTTTTTTCACCATTTCCCAATTTTTTTCTTCTGTTCCGTCGCCCAGCAACTGCTCTTTATTATCAATATTATTGGGAAGTCCTGAAGTATTGCTTAATAATTGTTTGATAGTGATGGGTTTCCATTCATTGGGGATATCAGTGAGATATTTAGAAATAGAATCGTCTGTTTTTAATTTACCCTTCTCTTGCAGCTGCAAAATGGCAACACCTAC
The DNA here is from genome assembly GCF_021869765.1 of Chryseobacterium sp. MEBOG06. NCBI lineage: Bacteria > Pseudomonadati > Bacteroidota > Flavobacteriia > Flavobacteriales > Weeksellaceae > Chryseobacterium > Chryseobacterium sp. MEBOG06. Next base: position 1,750,032 of record NZ_CP084580.1, read on the forward strand.
AAATGCTTTGGTCATAGAATTGATAGAAAAGACAGAATTATTTTGTGTCATTGAATGATGTTCAATATTTGCCCATCCGTAATTGTTCAGTTTTTCAAGTTTTCCATTTCTAATGATACCTAATTGAAGTCCTGGAATTCCTAATTGTTCCATTTTACTTTTAATAAAAATATCAATACTGTCAGAGTTTTTTTGCGCTGTTGTTTGTCCCGAAAACAGAGAGGTATTTAGCAATAATAAGAAAAAAGCGGAGGTTAATAGAATCTTCATGTGATTTATTTACAGGTAAAACACTCTGGAAACGGGATTTATTACATTCCAATGGTAAATGAGTGCATAATAATCTTAAAAGGTTAAGATATTACTAATATTTCACTTCATAGTAATGGCTACTCAATTATTCAGTTTTTAAGCAAAAATTAATATTATTTTTGTTTTGAGCCCTTAATTTTTGTCATTTGTCAATTCAACTCATTTCAAAATCACTTACATTTGTTAATATGATACACGACCAACGCGCAGAAAAATTCAGGCAGATCGTGGAGAACAAATTCCAGATCTACAATTCATTATTTATGAGCCTGCCCTATGATAAAATGACAAATATCGGTATGCTCCTTCCATTTCTTTATGAGGAAAGCAGAACCGGCTATGAAGCAGGAAAAACTCCCGAAGAAATAGTTGAAGAGTTTTTTAAAAACCATACTGATCTTCAATCCGAAGAACAGAAACTCGAACTGCTTTTCAAGATTATTCAGTACATAGAAAGACAGGTGGTTTTATTCGACAGCATTGAAGATGCCGCATTTCCGAATCTCCATTCAGAAAGTGACAGCGGAACGGTAACCAACCTCTTCGAACGTTCTTTTCAGGACCATAAAATTGAAAAAGTACGTGAAAAATTAAAAGATTTCAGTATAAAGGTTGTGTTTACGGCACATCCGACGCAGTTTTACCCAAGTTCGGTACAAAGAATCATTCAGGATTTAAGAGGTGCTATTACCAGCGATTCTGTTACACAGATTGATACGCTTCTTCAGCAGTTGGGGAAAACGCCTTTTGTAAATAAAGAAAAACCAACCCCGATTGATGAGGCACTGAGCATTATTTCTTATCTGAGATATGTATATTATGATACCATAGGTGAACTGTTTACAAAGATTAAAAAAACTTTCGGAAACGGACATTTTCATCTGCATGAAGATATCATTCAGCTTGGCTTCTGGCCGGGAGGGGATAGGGACGGGAATCCTTTTGTAACGGCAGATGTTACGAAAAGAGTAGCCGAAGAGCTTCGTTCAGCCATTTTAAAATCGTATTACAGCCATTTGAAATTCATCAGAAGAAGATTGAGCTTCAGAGGAGTTTCTGAAATACTGACCCAACTGAGTGAAGAGCTATATGCTGCTATTTTCAATGGTGAAAATATTACAACAGAAGATATTTTAAAGAAAGCAAATGAGGCAGAAAAAATTCTGATTAATGAACATAATTCTTTGTTTTTGGATCTTTTAGCGAATTTCAGGGATCGTGTAATGATCTTTGGAACTCATTTTGCAACCTTAGATGTACGCCAGGACAGCCGAATTCACCAGAAAGTTATTGATGAGGTCTTTGCAAAGGTATACGGAGACGAAGAAGCTGATTCCGAACAGAAGTTTAGGAAGCTGATCCGGATTTCTGAAAAAGTAAATGCTGATGATTTTGAGGATATTGTAAAAGATACTTTATTAACCGTTTCACAAGTTTCGGAAATCCAAAGTTTAAATGGACTAAGAGGGATGAACCGCTATATTATCTCCAATTCAGATGATGTAAAAGATGTTATGAATGTATATGCATTCTTTAAAATATGCGGTTACAAAGACGAAGATATTAATATGGATATTGTTCCCCTTTTTGAAACCATGGAAGGTTTGGCGAATGCGGAACATGTGATGAATGCACTGTACCAGGATCCTGTCTATAAAAAGCACCTTGAAAAGAGAGGAAATCAGCAGACGATCATGCTTGGATTCTCTGATGGAACCAAAGATGGGGGCTATTTAAAAGCCAACTGGGAAATTTATAAAGCGAAAGAAGTATTAACGAGGCTTTCCGAACAGAGTAATATCAGAGTTGTATTCTTCGATGGCAGAGGAGGGCCACCAGCCAGAGGAGGCGGGAAAACCCACGATTTCTACGCTTCACAGGGAAAAACGATTGCCAATAATAAGATTGAATTAACCATTCAGGGACAGACGATCACCAGTATTTTCGGAAATAAAGAACAGGCAAAATACAACTTTGAACAGCTTCTTACAGCAGGAGTGGAAAATGATGTGTTCAAAAATGCAAAAAAAGAGCTTACCGAAAAGGAAAGAGCTCTGATTGTGGAATTAGCAGATATCAGTTATCAGAAATATTCAGATTTAAAAGCTCATCCTATGTTTGTACCTTATCTTCAGGAAATGAGTACCCTTGAATATTATGGGAAAACCAATATCGGAAGCCGTCCTTCCAAAAGAGGAAACGGAAGTGAAATGAAGTTTGAAGACCTGAGAGCCATTCCATTTGTAGGATCATGGTCACAGCTTAAGCAGAATGTACCGGGATTTTTTGGTTTCGGATATGCTATGGAAAAGATGAAGGAGCAGGGAAGGTTTGACGAAGTGAGAGAACTGTATAAAGGCTCGGATTTCTTTAAAACTTTAGTTTTGAACTCAATGATGAGTATGAACAAATCTTATTTCCCTCTGACTTACTACATCAAAAAAAATCCAAAGTTCGGAGCATTCTGGAATATCCTTTTTGATGAATATGAGCTTTCAAGAGATATCATGTTGGAGTTGACAGGATTTAAAATGCTGCAGGAAGAAGATCCGCTTTCCAGAAAATCTGTGAAGATCCGTGAAAGAATTGTACTTCCGCTCCTGAGTATTCAGCAGTATGCATTAATGAAGATTCAGAAAGGAGAAGGAAATAAGGAAGCTTATGAAAAGCTGGTAACACGTTCTTTATTCGGGAATATCAATGCCAGTAGAAACTCGGCTTAAGTTTCTTTAAAACGAGACTGATTTTACTGATAATAGAATAATCTATATCCATAAAAACGGGCTTTAGCCCGTTTTTTTATAGCCCGATCCGTCGGCTTTAGCCTAAACCTATGATAATAATTTCAAAAGAATTAAACTTCCCGCAGATAAAGGAAATTGTTTAATCTGCGGGAAAATATATTTATTCCTTAATAAACTTTTCATAATAGACTTTATCCTTTGTCTGAATTTTCAGATAATAAATTCCCTTTGCAAAATCTTCAACCTTTATAGATTTTAGGTTGCTGTTCTTTCTGACCAGTCTTCCCAGATTGTCATAGATTTCCAATGACTGTATTTCTTCTTCAGAGGTAATATTCAGAATGTTTTTAACGGGATTGGGGAATAGGGTAAGTTTTTCCTTTCTTACAATTTCAGAAGCATTCAGAACAGAATTGTATAAACTTCCGAAATTTAGAATACCATATCCTATCTGATCACTGGGGTTGGGATAAAGGGATGCAGTTTGTCTCAGCCTTGTTCTTATCTGGTCCCTGTTCATTGCAGGAAATGCCTGTATAAGACAAGCTACTCCTCCCGCTGCAATTGGGGTAGAAATAGAAGTCCCGTTTACAATAATAGTGTTGTTATCATAAACTGTTGTTGTGCCTGTACCCTGGGTACTTCCGTCAGGCTTTACGACTCCAAGAGCATTAGGCCCGAAAGAAGAGAAGTCCGAAGGATTTCCTGCAGAATCCACAGAACCAATGGAGAATACTTTGGCATTGTCTGAAGGGGTCAGAAGATAATGCCAGGGCTGTTCCCCTGAATTTCCGGCAGCCGCAAGAACAAAAATTCCCTTCTCAGCCGCAATTTGTGCCCCTCTCGCAATGAAGGAAGTAGTTCCGTTCATATCAGCATAGGTGTAATTATAGCGTGAGTCATCAAATATATTATATCCCAGAGATGAGGTAATAATCTCAACTCCTTTTCTATCGGCTTCCTCTGCAGCTTCAATCCAATATAACTCCTCTTCAGGAACTTCAACCGCTGCATTCTCACTACGGTACAGATAAAAATCTGCATCAGGTGCTGAACCTACGAAAGTATCTTCCAGATATCCGCCAATAGCCCCCAGAATTGCTGACCCATGAGTGCTGAGTGAAGTGTTGTAGATATCTCCGGTTTTCGTAACGAAATCATAAGCATCTTTTATGTGGTTTCCATTCCATAATCTTGAAAAAGCACTGCCTGTATTCACTGTCGGAAATCCGGCATCTATGACCGCTATGGAAATACCTGTTCCCGTATATCCTGCGACATGCAGAGGACGTAAATTTACCTGGTCAATTTGTGCGGCACCAGAGCCATAATTGAAACTGGTAAGTACCTTATTGATACTGGAATCGTCTTTCCATTTTCCGGGTGCTGATTTTACTAAAACCGAGCTGTTTTTGGCAAAACTTTCTACTGAAAGTACGAAAGACAGGCCCTGAAGTATTGTTTTTTGGGCAGTAGTAACATTGACAGCAGCTCCGTTAAGCCATTTTGAATAATCAACTACAGTAAAACCCAGATTTTGAAGATTCTGAATATAAGACTGCTCAATAGGAGCATCCTGGTCATTAAGCGGAATTCCCAGTGTTGTACGTCTGCTGAGTGATTTTTGGCTCAATTCTGTAAGCGGATTAGCATAAAATGCAGCTTTATTAGGCTTGTCCGTGAAGTAAACAAAAACAAGTTCTGTCTGGGCAGCTACATGGAGATAACCGGTTAGTAAACAAAAGAGTAAAAGTTTTTTCATGAGATTAATTTGTATAAAGATAAAAACAAAATCAATAAAATTTTTGATAGGATTTTAAATTCCTTATTTTTACAGAAATATTTATCTATATGAAAAAAATTCAGATGGTTGACTTGCAAAGTCAGTATTACAAAATAAAGAATGATGTAGACAATGCGGTTTTGAATGTAATGGATTCTGCAGCGTTTATTAACGGCCCTGAAGTAAAGTCTTTCCAGAATGAATTGGAGTCTTATTTAGACGTAAAACACGTTATTCCATGTGCCAATGGTACAGATGCATTACAGATTGCCCTGATGGCTTTAGATCTGAAAGAAGGAGATGAGATTATTACAGCTGATTTTACTTTTGCTGCCACAGTGGAAGTTATTCACCTGCTTAAGTTAAAATCTGTATTGGTAGATGTTGACTATGATACCTTTACGATTTCAACAGAAGATTTGAGAAAAGCAATTACACCCAGAACAAAAGCGATCATTCCTGTACATTTATTCGGACAGTGTGCGAATATGGAAGAGATCCTGAAAATAGCTGAAGAGCACAATTTATATGTTATTGAAGACAATGCTCAGGCAATTGGTGCTGAGTATACATTCTCTGACGGTACAGTAAAGTTTGCCGGAACAATGTCTACCGTAGGAACCACTTCATTCTTCCCTTCAAAAAACCTGGGATGCTATGGTGATGGTGGAGCTATTTTTACCAATAATGATGAACTGGCGCACCGTTTAAGAGGTATTGTCAACCACGGAATGTACGAAAGATATTATCATGATGAAGTAGGAGTGAACTCCCGTTTGGATAGTATTCAGGCAGCTGTTTTAAGAAAGAAACTTCCTCATCTTGATACTTATAACGAAGCAAGAAGAAGAGCTGCTGACTTTTATGATGAAGCATTCGAAGGAAACCCGAATATTCTTACCCCAAAAAGAGCTGAAAATTCTACCCATGTATTTCACCAGTATACTTTAAGAATTCTGAACGGAAAACGTAACGAACTTCAGAAGTTTTTAACGGAAAAAGAAATTCCTGCAATGATCTATTATCCTGTAGCGTTAAGAAAGCAAAAAGCCTATTTCCAGGAAAGCAATGATGCAGATTTTGTAAATACAGATAAGCTTTTGGAAGAGGTGATCTCTTTACCGATGCACACGGAATTAGATGAAGAGCAGCTGAAGTATATTACAGATGCAGTGCTTGAGTTTATGGGATAATGAAAAATAAGATATTTAAATATAGAATAATTGGAATAGCAGTATTTGTATTCCAATTGTTTTTATTTTTACTTTTTTGCTTTGGTATTTATAGATCATTTTTGGAAATCAGTATAGGGAAAATATTTTCAATGGAGAATTTTCTTTTTCTCTTTACCTTAGCCTTATTTATAAGTTCGTTTTTAAGTTTAATTACTATTTTATTTAAAAGCAAAAAAGCAGTTCTATATTTAAATGTAAACTATATTTTAATTTTATTATTTTTTATTTTTGAATACATAAAGTTGAGGATTGAAGACTCGTTCGAGAAAGTTGATATTTTGATATTCTTTCTTACTTTTTCAACTATATCAGCTTTTCTTTTGATGACGAATATTTTTAAAAATAAAAAAGTGCAATTTCTAGAGTTAGATGATATAGGAAAACACAAAGATTAAGGAACACAAAGATTAAAAATAAAAAATGGCAATACTTGTTACCGGAGGACTTGGATATATAGGTTCCCACACTGTAGTAGAACTTCTCAATAACGGCTTTGAGGTGGTTATTGTAGATGATTTATCCAATACAGAAAGGTTTATTTTAAATAATATAGAGGAAATTACAGGTAAAAAGCCGGTTTTTTATCCTTTCGATTTAAGAAGAAAAGAACTTCTTACACAGGTTTTTGATGCCCATCAGATTGATGGATGTATTCATTTTGCTGCTTATAAAGCAGTGGGAGAGAGTCAGATAAGACCTGTAGACTATTATGAGAATAATTTATTTTCATTAATCAATATTCTTCAGGAATTTAAAGCAAGGGAAATCTCCAATTTCATTTTTAGTTCATCCTGTACTATATACGGACAGGCTGAAGTGATGCCGATTACCGAGAAGACCCCTTTAAAGCTTCCTGAAAGTGTATATGGGAAAACAAAACAAATGGGAGAAGAGATCCTGATTGATTTTGCTAAAGCTTACCACCGTAAAATATCTTTATTGAGATATTTTAATCCTATCGGAGCGCACCCGTCCGGAAAAATCGGAGAATTGCCAATAGGGGTTCCTAGTAATCTGGTCCCTTTTGTGATGCAGACTGCATCCGGAGTGCGTGAGAAGCTGAATATCTGGGGCAACGACTATGCTACAGAAGACGGAACAGCCGTTCGGGATTATGTTTATGTTGTGGATTTGGCGAAGGCCCATGTTGCAGCATTGAAAAAACTTATAGACGATTCTTCAGCTGATTCTTTGATTGATATTTACAATCTGGGAACAGGAAACGGCTCGTCTGTATTGGAGGTTGTAAAGGCCTTTGAAAAAGCGAATAACGTTGAAGTACCTTATCAGATCTGCGCAAGAAGAGAAGGAGATATTACAATCGCTTATGCAGATCCTCAAAAAGCTCAGAAAGAACTTAACTGGAAGTCGGAAACGTCTCTGGAAGAGTCCCTGAGAACTGTTTGGGAATGGCAGAAATATCTGAACACCAGAAGTTAATAGCTGGGAGGCTATAAAAATATTTCCGGACACATAAAAGAACAATTTTAAAACGATTATAAAACAAATTACAAAACATTTTAACTGAATCTTATGTCTTTTATCCCTTAAAAGGGCATTGGTTTCAGCGAAATTTTAATTTAAAATTAATATGAAGACACAAAGAATAGGTATTACATTTTCCTCATTTGATTTATTACATGCGGGACATATCAAAATGCTTGAAGAAGCTAAGACCGTATGTGATTATTTAATTGTAGGGCTTCAGATCGATCCGTCTCACGACCGGCCAAACAAAAATAAGCCAAGTCAGACGATCGTGGAACGATATATCCAGTTGAAAGCTGTAAATGCGGTAGATGAGATCATCCCTTATTATACAGAAGAAGATCTTTTGGATATCTTAAAGTCTTTTGTTATTGACGTAAGAATCATTGGAGATGATTATATGGACAGAGATTTTACCGGTAAGCAGTACTGTGAGGAAAAAGGAATTGAGATCTTTTATAACAAAAGAGACCATAGGTTTTCCACCAGTGATTTAAGAAGAAGAATCTATGAAGCGGAAAAGGAAAAAGATACTAAAGCAGAAACTGTAAAATAAAATAATAAAAAATCCCGAAAAGTAATTTTTCGGGATTTTTGTTGTATTACATAGGGCCACCACCTTGGTCGTCGCCTGCAGCATTAGAATTAATGTCTTTCTTCTTCTTAGGCTGATCTATTTTCTCCCCTTGTTTGAATCTGTAGGTTAAAGAAATAGAAAACTGCCTTGGCTGCCACTGCATATAATTTCTTCTTGTATAGTCACTGTTGAAACTATAAACCTCTCTGCTTCTTGTATTAAAGATATCCTGGATATTAAAAGAGATTGTTCCATCTCCTTTCCATATCGTTTTAGAAGCACCAAGATTCAGTGCATACATATCCTGAGTATTTTGATTTGCAGATTTTTGTGCACCTCTATAGAATCCCTGTAACTGTACGCTTAACGTTTTATCAAGCTTAAATGTTGTATTAAGACGTGCTCTCGTAGAGAAACCACTTCCTGTAAAATCCATAGAGCGGGTTTGTTCCTGTTTATCCCTGTCTACAGCAGCATAATAAGCTATTCCGGTAGTTTTATATCCGAACATATCCAGACTACCCATTATTTTGAACCATGCAAAAGGATCATAGGTGAAATTCAGGTCCAGACCATAACGGTCGTCATTTCCTAAGTTGATAGGTTTAGTATAGAAAACTCCAAGACTTTCATCCGGTCTGTATACTAACATTTTAGTATCATCCGTAGCATGTCTGTAGTATAATGTAGGATTAACAGTAAACTTTTTTCTGGTAATATTATATCCTACTTCAAATGAATCTACATAGGATGGGTTCAAATCTATATTTCCTTCAAAAATATTCTGACTATTGCTATAATTCGGGAAAGGAACCATAAAGAATGATCTGGGTCTGTCTATCCTACGGGAATAATTAACCAAAATCTGGTTATTCTTGGAAACATCATAGCTCAGGAATACACTTGGGAATAAATTGTTATAGTTTTTAGTTTTATCTATAGGGGGGTCGTTAGGATTTTGATTGATATAATTAATCTTAACATTTGAAAGTTCATCTCTTAGCCCTAGCTGATAAGCAAAGTTTCCTATCTTACTTTTAAACTGTAAATACAGGGCATTGAAGATTTCTCTGTAGTTAGTATTGTTATTATAATTTGGAATATAAGGATTGTTGGAAGTACTACTTACAAAATTGTCATAGGTATTGTCATTGATATCCAATCTGTATCCCGCTTCAAGTTTAGATTTTTCTCCTAATGGCAATTCATAATCCGCTTTTCCAATAACGGTCTTACTTACAGAATGTCTTCTTGTGATATCATTAACATCAGGAAGAAGATCATTCGTCTCAAGAATGTTGGCATTGTTGTTACTTCTGTTTCTCTGCAAACTTAATGATACAGCTAAATTTTGACCTTTGTCATCAAATTTGTGGTCCAATCCAATATCCCCCTGGAATGCAAGGTTATTAAATACACTTCTAGAATCTCTTCTTCCAAAAGGGTTTAATAAATTCCATTTTCCTGCAGTGGTAGTTGGATCTGGTGAATCTCTGTAAAACCTGTAAAAACTATCATAAGTGTCAAGAATTTCAGTCCCATCTCCTTCAAATGTCCTTACCAATCCGGTTAAGTTGATTGATGTTTTGTCAGAAATATCATAAACAAAACCTGCACTTGCGTTATAATTTTTGTTATATGTATTATTGGTTGAATTTTGCAGCTGATGTACCAAAACATCATTAGGTTGTTTATTAGGAACTACATCTGGAAAAAGAAGATTGTGATAAGTAGTCTCAGAATTATTTTTAGTTTTATTTTCAGTGTAGCCGCCACCTCCATTGACAAACCATGTCCAGTTGTTTTTTCTCCAGCTCAAATTGGTATTAAGAGAAGTTCTTGGGAAATAGCCCAGCGTTCCGACCACACTACCATTAAATCCAACTTTCTTACTTTTTTTAAGAATGATATTTAAAATACCAGAAGTCCCACTTGCTTCAAACTTTGAAGAAGGATTGGTAATTACCTCAATTCTTTCGATCTGATCTGCCGGAATACTCTGTAATGCATTAGCTCCATCGTCTATTCCCAGAAGAGCAGATGGTTTTCCGTTAATAAGAAATTTCACATTAGAACTTCCTCTCATAGAAACTGTACCATCCGTATCCACAGAAACCGAAGGTACATTGGTTAAAACATCCTGAAGACTTCCTCCTTTACTTACAATATCCTGTGAAGGATCATATGTTTTTTTGTCTAATTCTACCTTATAAGGTTTGGCTGCGGAAGCAGTAATAACAACACCCTGGATCTCTTTTGTTTTCCCGTCAATAGTAGTGCCTGCTTCAGGCTCTATAGATAATGCACCAATATTACCTGCTGTCGCAATGTTTTTAGCGACTACAGTTTTCTTGTAATCAATTGCTTCTACCGTAATGTCATAATTCCCGGGCATAAGCTGAAGCTTATACTGTCCTTTTTCATCTGTAAGAACTGCATCACTTAATGCTTTGTCGGCCTTATTACTGAAGGTTACAGAGGCATAAGGTACCGGTTGATTTTTCTTGTTGACAATAGTCCCTGAAATCCCCGCTTTTTCTTGTGCAAAAGCGAGTGCTGCTGCCGAAAGTACTAAGGTTAGTCCTAAAGTTTTTCTTGTGAAAATATTGACAATTTCTGTCTTATTCTTCATAGGTTATTTTTTTGTATAAAATCGTGAAACGATAACCCTTAATATTTTGAATATCCATATCAATTTGATTTCCAAAATATTATGATTTATTTTTTTTAGCTGTATAAATTTTTAGGTGCTTTCTACACTTACTTTATATTCTTTGAATTGAGCCAGTCCTGATAAGCTTTTGCATTCACAGCATGCTCTTCAGCGCTTGCTGTAAATTTGTGATATCCAAATCTTGCAGGATCAGCACACATAAATATATAATTGTTGTTTTCTGCATTCAGAACAGCATCCACTGAATTCTTATCTACCACACAAATAGGACCCGGAGGAATCCCCGCATTAGCATAAGTGTTATAAGGAGATGGAGTAGACAGATGCTTATATAATACTCTTTTAATAGATTCTTTAAAATTAGTCTGCTTATTGATTGCATAGATCACCGTAGGATCAGACTGAAGTTTCATTCCTTTTCTGTAACGGTTCAAATATAATCCTGCGATCGTTCTCATTTCATCTTTCTTTCCACCGGACTCTTTATACACAATAGAAGCCAGGGCATAAATCTGATCTCTTGTAAGACCGGACTGCTGTTCTTTATTTTTTCTTTCACTTGTCCAGAAATCATTATACTGATCTTCAAATTTTGAAAAAAATTCTCTCGGGCTTACTGTCCAATAAAAATTATACGTATCAATGAAGAAATATTTTTTCAAATCTTCAACATCTTTGTATCCTTTCTCCTTTGCAACAACATCAAGATCATTTATGAAATGTAAAGAATCCAGTTCCGTTTTTTTGCTCACTTTGCCAATCATCTGATACATATCTCCAAAATCTCCGATTCTGAAAGAATTTGCAGTCTGATTACCTGCTTTAATCATATTGACAAGATTTGTATTTCCGGTTCCGCTCTCAATATGATAACGTCCGGCTTTAAAATTACTGTCAAGACCTTTATCTTTAGCTACCGCTTCAAAAGATTCTCTGTCTTTAATATAGGGAGCAATAGAGTCCAGAATCTGTTTGAAACCTGCCTTATGAGGAATCAGAACATAGCCTTCTTTCTCTACGTTATTTCCGTAATATTTATTATAAAATCTCAAACCAAAAAATCCTGCAACTGCAAAAACAAGCAGAATAATAATGAGAATAGCTTTTTTCATTCTTAAATATGTTGATTAAAAGTTTTCCTGTTTTTAAAGAAGATCTGTTTTACCTCTAAAAACTTGCTTTGCCGGACCCTCTAGCCATATTTTGAAGAAAGAATTTCCGTTTTTTTCAGCATATACTTTAAGATTTCCACCTAAAGTTTTAACTTTTACAGAGGTTAGATTGTGTTTTTGAAGAAAAGTTAAAGCAGAAGCTGTAACTCCGGTTCCGCAGCTGTAAGTTTCATCCTCAACGCCTCGTTCATAGGTTCTTACAAAAATTTCATTTTCAGAAATTTTTTCAACAAAGTTGACATTGATGCCGTTTTCCTTATAATTTTCTGAATTTCTAATGCTGTTTCCCTCAGTATACACATTATATTCAGCTAGATTTTTTACATATTTTACATAATGGGGAGATCCGGTATTCAGCACAAAATCGTTTCCGTCATTTGAAATAGTATCCACATCAATCATTTTTAACTTGATGATTCCATTGTGGATTTCAGCATCGTGCGCTCCGTCTGTTGCAATAAATTTACATTTATCCTCAAAAATATCCAGGAAAAAAGCAAAAGCTACCAGACATCTTCCTCCATTTCCACACATGGTACTTTCGCCGCCATCAGAATTGTAGTAGACCATTTTAAAATCGTAATCAGCATCGTTTTCCAATAGAATAAGTCCGTCTGCACCTATTCCAAAACGTCTGTCACATAGTTTTTCAATACTTTTTTTATCTTTAGGAAATTGCAGATCACGGTTGTCTACCATTACAAAATCATTTCCTGTTCCCTGATATTTATAAAATTCCATATTTTTTTGTCTAAAATGAAGGAGCAAAATTAATATATTTAAAATGAAAAACGAACAGTGTTAACTGTTCGTTTTGTTATTTATAATCGTTTTATCTAAAGCCGCCGCCGCTCTGTTGTCTTGTAGAGCCACTGCTGCTTTGGCTGCCTGAGCTGTTTCTGAATCCCCCACCTGATGAAGGCTCCGGTCTGCTGGTGCTTTCAGAATTTCTGAAGCCGCTATTGTTGGAGCTTCCGTTGTTTTGATTTCTGAAACCACTATTATTCTGAGTTCCCTGAGTATTTTGATTGCCAGTACTTTGGTTTCTGAAACCACCGCTACTCTGGTTTCTGAAGCCACTGTTGTTCTGGGTTCCCTGACTGTTCTGATAACCGCTGTTTTGGTTTCTGAACCCGCCACTGTTGTTTCTGTTTCCGTTGTTATTGAAACCACCTCCGTTATTGTATGAGCCATTACTATTGGTAGTACGTGTATTCTGGAATCCGTTAGCAGGTCTCTGTGACGTTGTTGACGAACGTCTCTCTACATATACTTTTCTTCTGTTGTTATTATCATTATAGTAATAATAAGGAACACCATTATCATAGTAATAATTGACGTTGTTTCTATAATAATACCCATCATTCCCATAATATCCACCACTTCCGTAATAGCCGGAAGGGGCATAATAATATCCATTATTATAATATGGGTCACCGTAACCGCTGTTATAACCATATCCGTCAGAATATGCTAAACAAGATGTTAAACTGGTAATAGCAAAAATAGTGACTGCTATTTTAAATAAATTTTTCATGACTTTATTGTACTTTTTTCTTTAAAACTTTTTTTCCAATTTAGATATCCTAAGATAGCCATTATAGTAAATACCAAATATTGAACCGAAGTGATACCAAGACCCTTAAAAATCATCATAGGCATGCAGATGAAATCTCCGACAATCCAGAAAATCCAGTTCTCAATGCGTTGTTTGGCCATAAACCACATTCCGACTAAAAATATTGAAGTGGTAAATACATCCAGCCAATTGGCCCAGTCCAAATGATATAACCCAAGGCTGGTTCCGTCCATTGAAAACTTGTTGTCAATATAAGGTTTATAATAGTAAATAAGAGTGACCAATGCCAGGCTCAATATAAAAAGAATGCTTGCGTAGAGCCATTCCTTCCTGGTGGCCCATGTAACATCCACATGAATATGATCTTTTGAATTCTTTGCCCACAGGACCCATCCGTAGACACTCATTACGGAATAATAGACATTGATCAGGCAGTCTCCCAGTAAACCGAAATTGAAAAGGATATAAACATAAATCAAGGTAGAAATGATACCTGTGGGGTATACCCATATATTTTTTTTAATGGAAAAATACACACTCAGAGTGCCGAATATTGCTCCTGAAGCTTCCAGTATAATCTGTAAAGCATCATAATTTTCATAAGGCTTTATAAAAAGATCATATAAATTCATGTGTTCAAAAATAAACAAAATTTACTACTTTCCGAAATGCTTTAAATCAGGTGCTGGTCAGGTTTTTAAAGTTTTTAATGTAAAATAAATGATGAAATTTTAACGATAAACGTGAGAGTCTCTAAATTTTTTATATTTTCGTAAATCCTTAATAAATAAAAAAACATGTCGAAAATTTGGGTTAAAAAACCACTAAGTGCCTATGAGGCAGATATGAAGAAAAGTGAGCTGAAAAAGGTCCTCGGGAAATGGAGTTTAACAGCTATTGGAGTGGGTGCTATCATCGGTGGTGGAATCTTTGTTCTTACCGGAACGGGAGCCTATTATCATGCAGGTCCTGCACTTGCCATTTCCTTTATCATAGCAGGTATAGCCTGCGTTTTTGCAGCATTATGCTATGCTGAATTTGCCTCTATTATTCCTGTAGAAGGCTCTGCTTATGCCTATGCATATGGTACTGTGGGGGAAATCTTTGCCTGGGCCATGGGCTGGTGTCTTATCCTGGAGTATGCTATGGCAAGTATGGCAGTCTCCGTGAGCTGGTCCGGATATTTTAACAAGTTTTTGAAAATATTTAATATTCATTTACCCACCTATCTTACCTCAGACCCGGCAAGTTACACAGGAGAGGGGTTTTCCATGAACCTGCCTGCATTTGTTCTTGTTTTACTGATTACAGCATTGCTGGTTAAAGGAACTAAAGAGGCAGCAGGAGCTAATAACCTGATTGTTTTAATGAAAACTTCTGCCGTTATCTTTGTAATTATTGCAGGAGTTTATATTATTTTTACAAATACAGATCTTTATAACGCTGTAGATGGTGTTAAAAACTGGAAACCTTTTATTCCCGATCAGATAAAAATTAAAAATTCTGAAGGTGATATGGTCTCTGCCTATGGCATCAAAGGTATTATTTCCGGAGCTGCAGCCATCTTCTTTGCCTATATTGGTTTTGATGCTGTTTCTACCCAGGCCGGAGAAGCGATTAACCCTAAAAAAGATGTGCCTTTTGCAATTATCGTTTCATTGTTGGTTTGTACAGCTCTTTATATCTGTGTATCTCTTGTATTGACTGGGATGATGCATTATTCAGACTTTAACCCGGAAGGTAAATATCCTGACGCAATCAAAGCGCCTGTAGCTTATGCTTTTGAAATTGCCGGAAAACACTGGGCTAGTAACGTAGTAACTATTGCAGCTACTGTAGGATTGATTTCTGTAGTAATGGTAATGATGATGGGACAATCAAGAATCTTTATCGGAATGGCTAAAGATGGATTGATTCCTCAGTTCTTCGGTCAGCTTCATCCTAAAACAAAAACACCTTACAAAGGAATTATTCTGTTAGGAGTTGTAGTAGCATTTATTGCTGCATTTACACCAATTTCAACATTGGCAGATATGACAAGTTTCGGAACTTTGTTTGCATTTACGTTAGTGTGCATCGCTGTTTGGGTGATGAGAAAGAAAGAACCGGCCCTGATCAGACCTTTTAAAGTTCCTGCTTATAAAATAGTTGTAACGCTGGGTGTATTTATTAATATTTATTTGATTTTTAACCTGAGTGCTCATGCATTAGAGCTTTCTGCAGTATGGCTATTCTTGGGAGGTTTAGTATACTTCCTTTACGGAAAATCAAATAGTAAACTTAATAATCCTGAAAAATATAAGGACTTAGATTAATTATATAATATAAACCGCTTCGGCGGTTTTTTTGTTTTAAAATTCATTATGAAAAAAATATCCGCCATTTTACTCTTATCTATAGGAATCAGTGCATTTTCTCAACAGGTAGAAAGCGTTGAAACGATTTTCAGTGATAAAATAAGCATCAGAGCACTTGAGCTGTATAATAATAAAGTCTGGTATACAGGTACGGATTCCAAGTTTGGATTTGTAGATCTTAAGAATTATAAAGAACAAAAGCAGATTAAGCTCTCAGAAGGAAAACTTCAGTTCAGAACATTAGCTCAGGATAAAACGTGTTTTTATACCATCAATATCGAAAGTCCGGCCTATTTCTTTACAATTGATAAAAAAGATCTTAAATCACAGATTGTTTTTAAAGATTCGGCGAAAACAGCATTTTACGATGCTCTACATTTCGTAAATGATAAACTTGCCTACACTTTTAGTGATGCAGACCAGGATCATGTATTGAAACTGGCAAAATATAAGGATGGAAAATGGAGTATGCTTAAAAATAGTTTAGTATTGAATGAGGGTGAAGCTGCTTTTGCTGCCAGCAATACCAATATTTCATCCGCTTCCCGCTATATGTGGATTGCAACAGGTGGTAAGGCTTCAAGAATTATTAGACTGAATTTGATAGATGAGAACCTGACAGTATTTAAAACACCATTTATACAGGGTGAGTCTTCACAGGGGATGTACTCATTAGATTTCAAAGATGATAAATTCGGAATTGCAGTAGGAGGAGATTACACCAAACAGGATGCTAATGTCAATAATATTGCGACTACCAATGACGGTGGTGAAACGTGGCAGATTCAAGCCTCCGCAAAGAATGCAGGATATATGACGTGTGTGAAAATAAAGCCCGGCTCAAAGGGGAAAGAGATCATTGCAGTGGGAGATCAGCATGTCAGCTATTCTTCAGATTATGGAAAGACCTGGAAGAAAATTTCCGATGAAAAAGGTTTTTTCGTCTGCCAATGGATCAATAGTAACAGCCTGGTTTTTGCAGGGAAAGACAGAATTGTGATTATGAAATTAAAATTTTAAATATCAGATATAGAATTTATCACTATTATACAAAAGCCTGACCATACGTATTTAGACTCATTATAAAATAGAACCTAATATAATTCATAGGTTAAAATTCATAACTATTGGTTAATTTTGTAGCTCGGAGATTTAATTATGTTAAATTTCTTATCCTTATAAAATTTTAATTTTCAAAATGAACTCTTTAATAGATAAGTATAATATTCCCGGGCCGCGTTACACTTCTTATCCTACTGTTCCTTATTGGGATGATACTACATTCTCACCGGAAAGATGGAAGCAGAGCGTAATAAGGTCTTTTCACGAGAGTAATGCAGAGGAGGGGATTTCTATTTATATCCATTTACCTTTCTGCGAAGCGTTGTGTACATTCTGTGCATGCCATAAAAGGATTACAAAACAACACAGTGTGGAAATTCCTTATCTGGAAAGCGTTTTAAAAGAATGGAAATTATATCTTGAGCTTTTCAACGAGAAACCAAAACTAAAAGAATTGCACCTTGGTGGTGGAACTCCTACGTTTTTCTCTCCTGAGAATTTAAAAACATTATTAAGTGGAATTTTTGAAACGGTAGACATTGCAGAACATCCTGAGTTTTCTTTTGAGGGACATCCGAACAATACGACAAAGGATCATCTTCAGACTTTATATGATCTTGGTTTCAGAAGAGTAAGTTTTGGTGTTCAGGATTATGATCCTAAAGTTCAGAAAGCAATCAACAGAATTCAGCCTTTTGAAAATGTAAAAGCAGTAACGGAATGGGCTAAGGAAATTGGATATAGAGGAATCAGCCATGATCTGGTTTTCGGACTGCCGCACCAGAATTGGGAAGCAATGGAGCATACGATCAGAAAAACAATGGAGCTGAAGCCGGACAGATTAGCATTTTATTCTTATGCGCATGTGCCATGGGTAAAAGGAGTAGGGCAGAGAGGTTTTGATGAGAATGATCTTCCAAGTGGAGAAGAAAAACGCCGTTTGTATGAAGATGGCAAAAGGCTCCTTCAGGATTTAGGATATATTGAAGTAGGAATGGATCATTTCTCTCTGGAGCATGATGATCTGTATCAGTCTTTGATACATAAGAAGCTCCACAGGAACTTTATGGGCTACACTTCCAGCAATACGCAGCTGATGGTTGGATTGGGAATGTCTGCGATTTCAGATTCATGGTATGCTTTTGCGCAGAATGTAAAAACAGTGGAAGAATACCAGAAAATGGTTGAAGAAGGAGAGATCCCGGTAGTGAAAGGGCATGTTCTGAATGAAGAAGATCTGATCGTAAGAAGACATATTCTGAATCTGATGTGTCAGCTTGAGACCACTTTTCATGAAGAGAATTCGTTCCCTGAGCTTGAAAATGCATTGGGAATGCTGAAAGAGATGGAAAATGACGGATTGGTTGAAATCAGTGGTAATGAAATTAAAATTACAGAAGAAGGAAGAGCATTCACCAGAAATGTAGCCATGGTTTTCGATCTCAGAATGATGAGAAATAAACCCGAAACGAGAATTTTCTCTATGACGATATAAAATAAAAGCGGTTCACTTAGAACCGCTTTTTATTTGCTTTAAATTTTAGTTATAAAAATAGTATTTAACAAAAACACAAAGGATCATACATCGCTTTATATCTTGCCTTTTGGCTACAGAGTGATTGGCCCTTAATGAAGTGTTTTTAAAAATAAAACTATTTAATGATCAATTTTTGGCTGTAAGACTTAGTGTCTCCCGATTTCAGATTAATAAAATAAACTCCAGCAGATATTTTTGAAATATCAATTGCTTTGCCATTGACAATCTGATCAGTTTCCAGTACTTTTCGTCCCTCTGCACTGATGATCTCTGCAGTAGCATTTTTATCTTTAATTCCGTTGATGAAGATTTCTTTAGAAGCAGGATTTGGATACACTTTTACTGATCCCAGATTATTATTATCCTGTGTGCCCAGAGTTCCCGTACTTATTTTAAAAATCTTTCCGCTGTTAACAGCAGCTACATACAATTCGTTTTGTGAATCCTGACCAAAAGTAGAAAAGTTGTTTCCAGTGTAGGCTGAAGTCCATGTGATCGTGTTATTATTATCCAGTATTCCGATCTGAGTAGAACAGTAGTCTGCAAAAAAGTATTTTCCCTGTAGAGATGGATATTGAGAGCCTCTGTAAACATATCCTCCGGTAATAGAGCATTTTCCACCTGAATGATCATACACAGCAATAGGGAATGTCATTGTAGACTGTGCAGGACATCCTGCAGGGTTGTAAGAATTGTTTCCCTCATAGCAGCGCCAGCCATAATTTAAACCTGCCTGAGTGATAGGCATTTTGTTGATCTCTTCTATGGCTCCCTGTCCCACGTCAGCAATCATCACATTTCCTGTTGTGAGGTCAAAAGAAAATTTCCATCCATTTCGTAGTCCGTAGGCCCATATTTCGTCTGCGCCATCTATTGCAGCCCCTACAAAAGGATTATCTGCAGGAATATTATAAGGGCCGGTAGCATCTACATCTATTCTCAGCATTTTTCCCAGAAGAACATTTTTATTTTGTGCATTATTATTGGGGTCTCCGCCGCTTCCTCCGTCGCCGGTGATAATCCAGAGTTTTCCGTCAGGAGCAAAATGAATGCTTCCACCGTTGTGGTTGTCGAATGGTTTCGGAATGTTCAATAGTATTTTTTCAGAATTGGGATCTGCAATGTTGGGATCCGTAGAGCTGACACTGTATCTTGCGACAACAACATTTCCGCTTGGGTTGTTATAATACACAAAAAAATACCCATTGGTAGAGTATTGAGGATGAAAAGCAAGCCCCAAAAGCCCCCTTTCGCCACCAAAAATAATTTTTGAATCGATATTCAGAAAATTTGCTGGATTAACGGTTCCATTGGGCTGGATAATTTTGATAATACCGTTCTGCTGTACGACAAACAAACGGTTGTCATTGGCATTCGTAATCTCTACCGGACTGGTAAGCCCGGTCACAAATTCTTCCAAATTAATGCTTTGAGAATTAACAATTAAGGAAGAAACAATACTGATGCTAAAAAGTAGTTTTTTCATAATATATTGATGATTAGTGTGTTGAAATAGTAATGAAAATTTTGTACCAATCAAATTTTGAAGACTTCATTATGATAGCATGAAAAAATTGTTAAATCTTAAATGGAGGTCAGAATACCAATATATCTGAAAATAAACCATTTCTGTTGTTAAAAATTCATAAAATACCAGAAAATCATTATATTTGCCGACTTAATTTAACGTAGTTATAACAAAATGCAAGGAAAAGGACTTATTACAATTGTTGCTATTGTCCTGGGGTTGATCTGCTTAAACGAGCTATTACCAACCTGGTACGCCAGCAAAATTGAATCGCAGATTGAAGCTGCGAAAGGAAACGAGAAAGAGATCAAACGGATCAAGGAAGATACTCTTAATCTTGGGTATACGAAGCTTTATTATTCAAAAGCTAAAGACAAGGAAATGAAACTTGGTCTTGACCTAAAAGGTGGGATCAACGTTCTATTGGAAATCAACCAGAGAGATTTGGTAAATGATTTAACCAATTATTCAACAAACCCTGTTCTTATTGAGGCTTTAAATAAGACTGATGAGGCTCAGAAAAACTCAACAAAATCTTACATCGACAACTTCTTTGAACAGTTCGATGCGGTAAACAAAGCGAAAGGAACAAACCTTAAGCTTGCTGATCCGGAACTTTTCGGAAATACCAATCTATCTGAAATCAAGTACAACACTACTGATGATCAGGTGAAAAGTATTGTTAAAAGAAGAATTGATCTTTCAGTAGGTACAGCTTTCGAGGTAATCAGAACGAGAATTGACAAGCTTGGAGCTATCCAGCCAAACGTTCAGAGAGTACCTGGTACAGCTAGAATTTCTGTGGAAATGCCTGGTATGAAGGATATCGACAAAGTGAAGAAAATGCTTCAGACTTCTGCAAAACTTCAATTCTGGGAAGTACAGCAGGTTCCTGAAATCGCACCTTATTTCCAATCCTTGACAAGTATTGTTGCTGCAAAAGGAGATTCTATGGGAGTTGCAAAGAACGTAAACTTCATGAATCTTTTACAGCTTGACAAATTAAGAACAAATGGTGTTGCGAACGTAAAACTATCTGATACTGCTGCTGTAAACAAAATTTTAAACAGTAAAATTGGATTGGCTTCACGTCCTGCCAACATTAAATATACACAATTCATGTGGGGTTACAAACCTGAAGCTACAAGCCCGGACGATTTGGTATTGTATGCGATCAGAGGTAACATCAATCAAAAGGCTCCAGTAGATGGTGCTGTAGAATCTGCAAATATCAGCTACGATGAATTGAGTAGAGTGGTAGTAGATATGCAGATGGATTCTAAAGGAGCAAAAGAGTGGAAAACTCTGACTGAGAAAAACGTAGGGAAACCAGTGGCGGTAACGCTTGATGGTAGAGTTTATACTGCTCCAAACGTTGTAAATGCTATTCCTAACGGAAGAACTCAAATCTCCGGTAACTTCTCTCAGGAAGAAGCTAAAGAATTGGTAGACGTTTTAGGAGCTGGTAAATTACCTGCTGGTGCAAAAGTAGTTCAGGCTACTCAGGTAGGTCCGTCTCTAGGACAGGAGTCTATCAACGCAGGTATGATTTCATTTGCTATTGCATTCTTAATTATCATTGTTTATATCATTTTCTACTACGGTGGAGCTGGTGTATATGCAGTAATTGCGATGGTAATTAACTTATTCTATATTTTCGGAATTATGGATTCCGGAGACTTTACGCTTACTCTTCCTGGTATCGCCGGTATCGTATTGACGATGGCGATGGCGGTAGATACAAACGTAATTATCTATGAAAGAACGAAAGAAGAATTATTTGCCGGTAAGAATATCTTAGAGGCTTATAAGGATGGTTTCAAACACGCATTAAGTGCGATTATTGATGGTCACTCCACTACATTATTGACGGCAGTTGTACTATTCTTCTTCGGAACAGGGCCTATTAAAGGATTTGCTTTGACATTGATGATCGGTATTATCATGACATTGTTCACTTCTGTATTGTTATCAAGAGTAATGATCTTCAGCAGACTGAACAAAGGAAAGCACCTTTCTGTATGGACTCCACCTACGAAGAACCTATTCAGAAATACGTGGATCGACTTTATCGGAAAGAGAAAATATGCTTATATTGTTTCTGCGGTATTAACAGTTATCTGTATCGGATCTATGGTTACTCACGGATTTAAATATGGTATTGATTTTACTGGTGGTAGAAACTATGTAGTTAGATTCGATAAAGAAGTTAATGCTAACGATGTTGAAGAAAAATTAGTAAAACTATTTAGAACTGAAGACGGTAAAAACTCTTCTGTAGAAGCTAAGACTTTCGGAAATGCTAATCAGCTGAAAATCTCTACTGATTACCTTATTGAAGATGAGTCTTTAAAAGCTGACCAGACTATTGAACAAAAATTATACGAAGGGTTAAAAGGAGATCTTCCGGCTAACATTACCTTGAATGATTTCAAATCTGCAGATAAAGACCACGCAGGTATCATTTCTTCTGAAAAAGTAGGTCCTACTGTAGCTGACGATATTCAGACTCATGGTATTCTTGCTGTAATTGCTGCTTTAGGAGGTATTTTCTTATACATCTTATTCAGATTTAGAAAATGGCAGTTCTCTCTAGGTGCTGTAGCGGCTTTATTCCACGATGCGGTTATTATTTTAGGAACGTATTCATTACTTCACAAATATATGCCGTTCAACATGGAGATCAATCAGGATTTCATTGCTGCAATCCTTACTGTATTAGGATACTCAATTAATGATACGGTAATTATCTTCGACAGAATTAGAGAATATCTGAGAGAGAAGAAATCATTAACATTGGCGGGATTATTTGATGACTCTATTTCAAGTACATTAGGTAGAACGTTTAACACCTCATTTACTACGATCCTGGTAATCTTAGCGATTTTCATTTTCGGTGGTGATAACTTAAGAGGATTTATGTTTGCGATGTTAATCGGTATTGGATTCGGTACTTACTCATCCATCTTTATTGCATCAGCAATTGCTTATGATTTCCTTAAGACAGGAAAAGAAGATGAAGTGCATGGGAAGACCACTTCCGAAAAAGAAGTACTAGCTTCAAAGTAATACAAACTACAATAAATTAGTAAAGCCTTTCGAAAGAAAGGCTTTTTTATTTTTAGAAAAAGCAGTCAATAATGATCCTGATGAGAAATGGTTCCGGGAATATTATACTTTTTTAATACAATGAAATTTAGAACCATTATTTTTAAGATTTGATTAATTTTGCATCATCATGGAAAATTCAAAGAAAAAAGCAGCTATAGGCTTTATATTTATTACCTTACTTATTGATATTACAGGGTGGGGGATCATTATTCCTGTGGTTCCAAAACTGATTGAAGAGCTGATTCATGCAGATATCAGTGAGGCTGCAAAATACGGAGGCTGGCTAGGATTTGCCTATGCATTTACACAGTTCATATTTTCACCCCTTGTTGGAAATCTGAGTGATAAGTATGGACGAAGACCTATTATTCTGATTTCACTTTTCGGTTTTGCTGTAGATTATATTTTCCTCGCTTTGGCCCCCACGATTTGGTGGCTTTTCCTGGGGAGAGTGATTGCAGGGATTACCGGAGCCAGTGTAACTACGGCAAGTGCTTATATTGCAGATATTTCTACAGATGAAGATAGAGCTAAAAACTTTGGGCTTATAGGAGCTGCGTTTGGCCTTGGATTTATCATAGGACCCGTACTTGGCGGGGTTCTTGGACATTATGGCGCAAGAGTTCCATTTTATGCGGCAGCGGGGCTTTGCCTGCTTAATTTCCTTTATGGCTACTTCATCCTTCCAGAAAGTTTAGATAAAGATAAAAGAAGAGAATTTAACTGGAAACGTGCTAACCCCGTTGGATCGTTTAAGTTTTTAGGGAAGCATCCTGAGATTTCAGGACTTATAGTTTCATTAATACTGATCTATATCGCTGGTCACGCCGTACAGAGTAACTGGAGCTTTTTTACGATGTATAAATTCAACTGGACAGAAAGAATGGTCGGGATCTCATTGGGAGTTGTAGGTCTGTTGGTAGGTCTTGTACAGGGCGGTCTGATCAGATGGACAACACCAATGCTTGGAGAGCAGAAAAGTATTTATTACGGACTGGCATTTTATGCGGTAGGAATGTTGCTGTTTGCATTTGCTTCAGAAGGGTGGATGATGTTTGTATTTTTAATCCCGTATTGTTTGGGAGGAATTTGCGGACCTGCCTTACAGTCTGTCATTACCAAAAGTGTTCCTTCTAATGAACAGGGAGAACTTCAGGGCGCACTTACGAGTTTAATGAGTGCTACTTCCATTATCGGACCTCCGATGATGACCAATCTGTTTTACTACTTTACGCATGACGAAGCACCGTTCAAGTTTTCAGGAGCGCCGTTCTTTTTAGCATTTATTTTAATGGCCATCAGTGTAGGAGTTACCTATTCTGCCTTTCAGAAAAAGAGGAAAATTTAACAATAACAAACGAAATAAAACGGATAAGGTTAAGGTGCGAATTCATCTTAACCTTATTTTTTTTACTGCTGTGTTTTAAATATTTGCGTAAATTGTAATAGAGTTATGTGACCGTTTATTCTATTGCATTTTGGAGTTTCCAAGTCTGATTATTAAAGATGAAATTATGGACAAATTAAAATTAGAAAAATACCTGGAGAGGATTCATTATTCCGGAGAATTGAAATTGAATCTTGAAACATTGAGGAGAATACATCAGCTCCATCCCCAATATATCCCTTTTGAAAATATAGATCCTTACACCGGAACTGTTCCCTCTTTGAACGTAGAAGATGTTTTTCAAAAACTGGTCGTTGAATCCAGAGGTGGATACTGTTATGAACAAAATCTGCTTTTGGACGGAGTTTTGAAATTGATAGGATTCAAGGTGAAACTGCAATTGGGAAGGGTAGTTTGGAAAAGGGAAGAAGACAGCACTGCTGCGCAGACCCACTTATTGCTTATTGTAGATTTTGAAGGGCAGGAGTATCTTGTAGACTGTGGTTTTGGAGCGGCTACGCTTACAGCCCCTTTATTATTAAATGAAGAAGGTCCTCAGCAAACTCCCAACGGATTGTTTAAGGTTTCGCATAAAGAAGAAACGTATGTACTCTGTACCTGGAAGGAAAAATGGCTTCCTGTTTACCGTTTTATAATAGAACACGTAGAACCTGCTGATCTGGAAATTGCCAATTGGTACTTATCTACCCATCCGGAATCTAACTTTAAGAAAAATCTGATTCTGTCCAAAGTGGATGCGAATGCCAGATATACTTACACAGATCATATGCTGAATATCCGGTCTAATGACGGGATAAAAGAATCTGTACCTATAAAAAATGATGAACAACTGTTTGAAATTCTTACCAATACTTTTGGCTTAAAAGAGAATGCCGTTGAAGCACTAAAAATAAATGGGAAAACGTATTAAAAAAAGACAGATCAATAATGTTCTCTGTCAATTTAATAATAAAAAAATTCTCTATTCACATATAAAATAACAAGCTGCTTATAGACAGCAACAAGGTTTCTGCCGTTTATTTTGGCTTTTTTTGTGCTCTATTTTCCTCAAAATCTTAAAATTTGTTTAAATTTTTACTTTACTGTAATTTTAATGTATAATCTTTCGTAATTTTACTCCATGGAATTAAGCATTGGAGAAATGGCACTCATTGCCATTGCAATCGTTGTATTATTCGGACCGGATAAACTTCCTCAGATCGCGCGTGACCTTGGATCAGGTGTTAGAAAAATGCGTGGAGCTGTAGAAGATATCAAGACGGAGATTATGAAAGAAACAGATAATCCTGTATCTGAAATTAAACGTGAGATTGAAAAGGTAAAAGATGCTGCCAAAGATTTCAATCCTATGAATGATATCAAGAAAGATATCTTAACAGAGCCTGCTGAATCTACTGAACCTCCAAAACCAAAACCTTCAGAAGATGAAACTTATGAAGGACCTGTAAGCAGATAAATAGAATATGGAGGAGCTTATTCAGGAAGACAAAAAGGTATTTCTTTACCTTAATAATTTGGGAAACTCTTCTTTTGATCAGTTCTGGATGTTGATTTCCAGTACCTGGATCTGGGTTCCCCTTTATATTATATTCCTTTATTTTTTATACAAAAATTACAAACTAAGAGCTTTAGTTTTTATTCTTATATTTTTAGCACTGGGAGCAACGGTTTCTGATCAGTTGGCAAGTGTTTTCAAATATGGAGTGGCAAGGTTGAGACCATGTCATGACCCTACTCTGGAACATCATATGAGGATTGTGAAATGTGGCGGGCAATTTGGATTTTATTCCGCTCATGCATCCAATACCTTCTTTTTAGCAGCCTTTTTAAGTATTATACTGAAAAATAAAATTAAATGGTTTCCATACGCTATATTTGTATGGGCTATAGTGGTTTCCTACAGCCGAATATATTTAGGAGTGCATTTTCCAATTGATATTTTGGTGGGGGCGTTTGTTGGATCTTTATTGGGAGTGATATTTGGTGCACTCGCCAGAAAAGTGATCAACAAACAAACTATAACTTCATGAAAAAAAAATTATTACTTGCAGTAACCATTTGTCTTACATTCAACGCCTTTTCGCAGGATAAAAAACTAGCTGAGGACTGTTTTAAAAGGGCCGATTATAAATGTGCCGAAGAACAGTATTTAAAGCTGGCGGAGAAAGAACAGATCCAGAAATTTCAATCTGAATATTATGATTATCTGGGAACATCTCAGAGAAGGCTGGGAAAGACTAATCTGGCTTTTAAATCCTATGAATCTGCTTTAAAGGCAAATCCATTATCAGTTTCCGTGTACGTTAACCTTTCATCATTGTACAGCCAGAAAGGCAATAAGCCCAAAGCACTGGAGTATATTGAAAAAGGATTGAAGGTGGATGCTGAAAATCCTGACCTATACCTTATACGTTCAAAAATTTACGATAGCCAGGGTAAAAAAGATCTCGCAATTAAAGATCTCAATCAGATTCTGACCTTTGCACCAGATAATATTTTTGCAAAAACAGGTCTGGCCAATCTCAAAAAAAATAACGGGGATCTTGAAGGTGCTTTAAAAGACTACAACAAGCTTATCACCGAGAAACCGGAATCATTACTGTACAATGGCAGGGCAGATGTATATTTCAAAATGAAAAAGTATAAAGAAGCGCTCACTGATGTCAATAAAGCTATTTCTATCGATCCCAAATTCGCGCAGTCGTATGTCAGCAAGGCATTGGTTTTATTTGAAACAGCCAAATCTAAAGAGGCCTGTGAAAATCTTGACAAAGCGGTGGCATTAGGCTATGAGAAAGCTGTACTGGCAGAGTATTACACAAAATGTGTAAAGAAGTAGGGCACAGTTCTTTTCTTCTCTTAAATAATAAACACGTTGTAGTATGGAGAAGAGATGTCCATACAAACTAAACTTAATTTCAATTAAAAAAAGAATAAAGAAATATAGATGTTGAATATTGTTCTCGTAGAACCCGAAATACCTAATAATACAGGGAATATCGGAAGATTATGTGTAGGTACCGAAAGCAGATTACACCTGGTTCACCCATTTGGATTTATCATTAATGATAAAAATCTGAAACGATCAGGGTTGGATTATTGGCAGCATCTTGATGTTTCAGAATATGCCAACGTTGAAGAATGGGTTAAAAATATTCCGGATCCTTCACGTGTTTTTTTAATGAGTTCCCATGCGGAGAAATCTTATTTAGAGAACCAATTTCAGGATGGAGACTGGCTGGTTTTTGGAAAAGAAAGTGTGGGGCTGAGTGAAGATGTTTTGAATATTTTTGAAAATCATTTAACCATTCCTATGTCAAAATTAATCAGAAGTTTTAATATTGCAAATTCTGTTGCTTTTGTAGTAGGCGAAGCAAAAAGACAGATAGGATTATAGAACAGATTATACTGACTGCTTTTCTGCGGTAAAATATTCAGATTAAACCGCTAAAACTTTTTATAATATCTAAAGACGTCAATATTTAGAAACTGCTCAATGGGTTGTTTCTAAATATTAGTCGTTATGATAAGGTTTCCCCTGCAGAATCTGATCAGCACGATAAAGCTGCTCAACAATAAACAAACGGATCATCTGGTGCGTAAATGTCATTTTGGATAATGACATTTTTTCGTTGGCTCTGCTGTAGATATCCTCTGAAAAGCCATAAGCTCCACCAATAAGGATGTGTACCTTTTTAACAGAAGAATTCATCCAGACATCAATTTTTTGAGAAAATTCCCGGCTGGTAAACTGCTTTCCTTTTTCGTCAAGAATGACAACAAGGTCATTTTTATCAATATGATTTATAAACAACTTCGCTTCTTCCTTTTTAAGAAGATCCGGAGATAGATTTTTTGCGTTTTTAACATCCGGAATTTCTATGATTTCAAAATTCCAGTGCCTGGGTAAACGGTTGAGATAATAATTGATTAAAGAAGTAATTTCCTTGTCGTCTGTTTTGCCGATACAAAGTAAACTGATGCGCATGTATAAGAAGTTTCAGCTGCAAAGATAAGGGTTTATACTGGAAGTGTAAAAATTGCGAATTGAAATTGAGGAGTCACAAGCCACGCAATATTGCTTTACACTTTCCATTCTAAATTCTAAATTCTCCACTCTCTCAGCTAATCCATTTATCTGCCGCTTATCATCTTCTCGCTTTTCCCTATTTCATTTAATTCCCCTACATTTGTATAAAACAAACAAATAGATGGGTTTGAAAGTTCCTAATTTTATTTTGAAGATTCAAGAATTTTTTGATAACATTCATATTCCTGTCTTGGGAATATCGCTTTGGCAGATGTTTCAGATCTATATCTCCGGAATTTTCAAAGGAAACATTGGTCGAAAAGCAGCTGCGATTTCCTGGAGCTTTACCATCAGTTTGTTCCCGTTTATTCTCTTCCTGCTTTCTGTACTGCCCTATATGCCTCTTTATAATGAACTGCAGTTCTATATTTTCGATGTGCTGATGCATAATGTTTTTCCTTCCAATATGGAAGGAGATGTTAAAGGTTATATCGTAAACAATATCATCCCGAATATGAAAGGGATCAGTAACCTGACCATTGTCCTGGCCCTCCTTTTTGCTACCAATGGTACCTTTTCACTGATCAACGGTTTTAACGAAAACTCAGATGAAAAGCTAAGTGATGTCAAAGAATTTATCCTTTCATTTTTTATTACAATAGGTTTTATTACCATTGTATTTTTAACACTTTTCGGAGTATATTATGCGGAAGTTGTAATGAAACTTTTTACGCCGGCTTATGATGTTACATGGCTTGTAGATAACCTTTCCAAAATTATCGGATTCGTTTCTTTCCCGCTTTTTTATTTTATACTTCTGACTTTATTTTACTGGTTGGGGACAGTAAAGATTACAAGATTCAGACAGGCCGTTCCGGGGGCTATCTTAACGACAGTACTGTTTGTGATTACTACTTATATTTTCGCGATTTATGTAAAAGATATTGCCCGGTACAATGTTCTTTACGGATCGATCGGAAGTATGATTCTTTTAATGGTATGGGTAAACGTAAACGTCTATCTTCTGTTGTTTGGAAATGAACTCAATATGGCCATCAGAAAACTCAGAATAGAAAAAATTCTGTCAGATGAAATAGAGAAAGAAACGGTTTAGCATCAGGCTGTAAACCCAACTTTTAAAGAGGTGGATAATCGCTCCGGAAATTGGGCGGCCTGAAGAAAGATTAATCCTCTTCAGGTTCCATATTACCCTTGGAGCTCATACTTAAAATTGCAAATCCTAAAATAGCAGCCAGAAAAGAAGCGATCAAAATAGCAAATTTAGCCTCATCCTGAATATGAATATCATCTTTAAAAGACAGCAGTGCAATAAAGATGGACATGGTAAAACCAATTCCGGCAAGTAAACCTACTCCAATCATTTGAGTCCAGTTGCTGTTTTGAGGTAAAGAACTAAGCTTTAATTTAATAGCAAGTAAGGAGAATAAATTGATTCCTATTAATTTTCCTAAGATCAGTCCGCAGATAATTCCTAATCCTAAAGTGCTTGTAATTCCTGCAACCATATTACTTGAGAAAGTAATATTAGTATTCGTTAAGGCAAATACAGGCATGATCAGAAAGCTTACAGGAATATGCAGTTTATGCTCCAGCTTTTCTAAAGGAGAAATTTCTACATTGGATGCATTGGTCGGAATAGAGAAGGCGAGCAAAACACCCGCTATCGTAGCATGAATTCCGGAATGATGAAGAAAATACCATAAAAATAACCCGGGAATAAGATAAAATATGATTTTCGTGACTTTTAAAAAGTTTAAAATAAACAGTAAGGCAGCCACTCCAAAAGACAGCAGAAGATAAGTCCAGTGAATTTGCTCAGTATAGAAAACAGCGATCACCAGAATCGCTCCCAAATCATCTACAATTGCTAAAGCGGCTAAAAATATCTTAATTGAATTCGGGATTTTCTTACCCAGCATGGAAATAATTGCCAGCGAAAAAGCAATATCAGTTGCCATAGGAATTCCCCAGCCGTTGCCATACTTTGTGCCGGCATTGAAAATAGTATAAATGACTGCAGGAACAAGCATTCCGCCTACTGCTGCAAAAATAGGAAGTGAGGCATTTTTAAAAGATGATAGTTCGCCCTCTACAAGTTCCCTTTTTATTTCAAGACCTACCAAAAGAAAGAATACAGCCATCAATCCGTCGTTGATCCAGATGCTGACAGTATATTCCAGTCCGAATAAGTGAGTGCCCACTTCCTTGTCTAAAAACTGTTGAAAGGTTTCAGCTAAAGAAGAATTGGCAATTAATAATGAGATCAGCACACAGAAAATAAGAATAATTCCTGAGGACTGGCTGTTATTGAAAAATTTTTTAAAATAAAGAGATAAATTCATATTTAAGATTGTAATCGTCTCACTATGGAAACGCCATTAATACTTTTAAGCTTTTTAAAGGTCTCTTCCAGCTGACCTTTGTTTTTTACTTCTAAGTTGATGTTTCCTGTGAAAATGCCGTTATTGGATTCTATGGACATACTTTTCATATCCATTCCCATGCTTCCGCTGATAACAGTGGTAATATCATTGATCATTCCCATTCTGTCCAGCCCTTCAATCTCAATTTTTACTCTGTTTTTGAAGCTTTCTGCATTTACCCATTTGGCCGGAATCACACGGTAGTCATACTGCGCACGGAGATTAATAGCATTCGGGCAGTTGTCACTGTGTACCTTGATTCCGTCTGAAATGGTGATGAATCCAAAGATTTTGTCACCGGGAATTACTGTACAGCATTTTGCATAGCTATAGTTCAGCTTTTCTTCATCTTTTCCGAAGACAATCATATCAAGGTTCTGTTCTTTCAGTTCCTCATAGTGATTATTCTTTGTGGGTGATTTTCTGAATCTGGAAAGTAAATTGTTGAATACGTTTTTACTTTCAATGTATTTTCTCAGGCTGCTTGCATCCAGTTCATTGCTCTGGAATTTAAGAAACAATTCCTGTGATGATTTTAAATTAAAGAACTTCTGAAGTTTATTGATCTCTTCGTCGTTGAAGTTTATTTTTGCGTGACGAAGCTTTCTCTGCAGAGTTTCCTTACCTTCGTCCACCAACTGGTTTTTCTGAGAATTCAGATAACTTTTGATCTTGGATTTTGCTTTTGAAGTTACTACAAACTCCAGCCAGTCAGATTTTGGTTTTTGATTTTGAGAAGACAGGATGTCTACCTGATCTCCATTTTGGAGAATATAGGAAATAGGAACCAGTTTACCGTTAATTTTAGCACCCAGACACTTCATTCCAAGATCGGAGTGAACGGAAAAGGCGAAGTCCAGAGCGGTGGCATTGGTTGGCAAGATCTTGATTTCCCCTTTTGGAGTAAAAACAAATACTTCTTTTGAATAGAGATTAAGCTTAATATTGTCCAGAAGCTCAGAAGTGGAAAGGTTCTGCTGCTGCTCAAGAACATCACGGATCTCAGTGACCCATTTTTCAAAATTCCGGTCATCAGAACTTTGCTTATAGCCTTCCTTATATTTGTAATGGGCTGCCACCCCTTTTTCGGCAATCTCATCCATTCTTTCTGAACGAATCTGTACTTCGATCCATTTTTTATCAGGTCCCAGAACAGTTAAGTGGAGACTTTCATACCCTGTAGAACGGGGCTGGGTGATCCAGTCACGCATTCTTGAAGGGTTACTGTGGTACACATCTGTAACAATGGAATAAATTTTCCATGCCAGGAACTTTTCATTCTTCGCATCAGATTTATAAATAATTCTGATCGCATAGTTATCAAAAACCTCTTCAAAAGAAACTCCCTGCTTCAGCATCTTTCTGTAAATAGAAGAAATAGCTTTTGCACGGCCTTTAATTTTAAAGTTAAGTCCCTCTTCATGAAGTCTTTCTGATACCTCTTTTTTGAATTCTTCAATATATCTTTCACGGTTTTCCTTGGCCAGTTCCAATTTTTCCGTGATTTCATTATATACTTCAGGATTGTTATACTTTAATGAAAGGTCCTCCAGTTCAGATTTGATATTGTAGAGCCCAAGACGGTGAGCCATTGGAGCATAGATATAGACTGTTTCCGAAGCAATCTTTTTCTGCTTGTCCGGAGCCATGCTTTCCAGCGTCCGCATATTGTGAAGACGGTCTGCAATTTTGATCAGAATCACCCTGAAATCTTCAGAAAGTGTCAGTAATAATTTTCTGTAGTTTTCAGACTGAACAGAAATATTCTGATGATTCATGATGGAGATCTTGGTCAATCCTTTCACGATATTGGCAATCTTCTCCCCGAAGATCTTTTTAAGATCTTCATAGGTATAGTCGGAATCTTCAATTACATCATGCAAAAGAGCACAGGCAATAGAAGTCGCTCCCAGACCGATCTCCGTTGCTACAATTTTGGCAACAGCAATAGGGTGGTAGATGTAAGGTTCACCAGATTTTCTCCTTTGATCTTTATGGGCATCTAAAGCAATATCAAATGCCTTTCGGATAAGTTTGTTATTTTCCTCATCCAAAGTTCTGTATGTATTCGAAATCAGATCCTTATATCTGGCAAGGATCTCTTTGTTTTCTTGTTCTAAGTCGTAACTCATTTGTGCTAATGCCTATATTTAAACGAAAATACGAAAATTTTTAGTTTTTTCAAAGATAAAAAAGCGGATCTAAAAGTTGAAGAACGAACCACAAGGTGATTGGACTCAGTCTTGAACATAAAAAAAATATTTAATCCGAATTTATAGTTTAAGTGTTTCTTTCAAAAAGTGATCCATAAAAAAATCTGCAGAAGATTCTACAGATTTTGTTTATCAGGTTATATGCCGATTAGAATTTTACTTCAGAATTCATACCGTCACTGGATGTTTTGATCTTTACATCAGGGCTGTTGTGAATTTCCGCCTTATTTCTGGCATCGATGTACTTTTTAATAGTGTCATAGTTAGTTTCTTTGACGCTCATCCCCTCAAATAAATACGCTTTTAGCGCTGCATTTTGGGAGAATATATTCCGTGCATTTTCAATCTCACTGTTATCTTTTACAGTAACACTGGCCAAATACTGAGAATTATTTGAAGCATCATTATTAAGGTATATAACGTAATCGGAATTGGCAAACCCAGAATTTTCCAGATCACTCTCAAGCTTTTTGTAATCGCTGTGGAGCTCGAACAGCCCCGCTAGTATATTTGACATAGTTAATTGGTTTAAAGTTATGATTAAAGTTAGTCATTATTTTTCTTATTTTATTGTTCTTTAATTAATAAAATTCATTAATTAACATTTTATTTACATAGTAATTATTGATTGTGTGGAAATATTCATTGAACGTGTGTTTAATTTTGATGATTTAATAAAATGTTAAATAATTAGTGATGGTACAGATCACTTTATTGAATCTGTCATATTTACAATAACTTACCGTTTTTTAAATAATTTAACTCTAATTTTTTTAGCTACTTATTTCCTGATGAAACAGTTCATTCAGTATTGAACAGAAATACAAAAATAGAATAAGGTTTTAGTTAATACATTATTAAAAAGAGGCTGAACATCTCTGAACAGCCTCTTTTAGGGTTAATTTAAAAGGTATTTAAATTCTTTCGTTCTTGATCTCTTCAACAATTTCAGGATTCAATAACGTACTGATATCTCCAAAATTACTGAAGTCACCTTCCGCAATTTTTCTCAAAATTCTACGCATGATTTTTCCTGAACGTGTTTTTGGAAGCCCGGAAACAAACTGAATTTTGTCCAGTTTAGCAATAGGTCCTATCTGATCGGCAATCAATTGGTTGATTTCTTTCTTTAGATTCTCCTTATCACGGCCTTCGCCAACTTCTTTCAGCATTACAAAGCCATAAAGTGCGTTACCTTTGATGTCGTGGGGATAGCCTACAATTGCCGATTCAGCTACAGCAGGATGCTGATTGATACTGTCTTCAATAGGAGCTGTGCCTAAATTATGCCCGGAAACAATGATTACATCATCTACACGGCCTGTAATTCTATAGTAGCCTACCTCATCTCTTAAAGCACCGTCACCAGTGAAATATTTCCCGGGGAATGCTGTGAAATAGGTTTCTTTATATCTCTTATGATCTCCCCATATCGTTCTTGCAATTCCCGGCCATGGAAAACGGATGCAGAGATTTCCCGTCACCTGATTTCCTGTGATTTCATTGCGCTTGTCATCCATCAGAACAGGCTGTATACCCGGTAAGGGCAAAGTAGCATAGGTAGGCTTGGTAGGAGTCACAAATGGAAGGGGAGAAATCATGATACCTCCGGTTTCAGTCTGCCACCATGTATCTACAATCGGACATTTTTTCTTTCCTACATGATCATTGAACCAATGCCATGCTTCATCATTGATAGGTTCTCCTACAGAGCCTATAACCTTCAGAGAGCTGAGATCATGTTTGTCTACCCATTCAGCGCTCTCTTTTGCTAAAGATCGGATAGCCGTAGGTGCTGTGTAAAACTGAGTAATTTTGTGTTTTTCAATAACTTCCCAGAAACGGTCAGGTTCAGGATAGGTTGGCACTCCTTCAAAAATAACTGTGGTGGCTCCATTCAGTAATGGTCCGTAAAGAATATAAGAGTGTCCGGTGATCCATCCGATATCAGCAGTACACCAGTAAATATCATTTTCCTTATAATTGAATACATTTTTAAAAGTATAGGCAGTGTAAACCATATAGCCGGCACAAGTATGAAGCATTCCTTTTGGTTTTCCTGTAGAACCCGAAGTATAAAGGATGAAAAGAGGATCTTCAGAATCCATAATGACGGTTACAAAATCAGGAGAAGCTTTTTCAAATAAATCAGCCAGCCAGTAATCTCTTCCTTCCTTCATTTTAATCTCATTATGCGTTCTCTTTACAACGAGTACATTTTCAATGGTTGGCGTTTTTTCCAATGCCTCATCTACAATACTTTTTAAATCCAGAACTTTATTTCCTCTATAACTTCCATCGGATGTGATCACCATTTTCGCTTCGCAGTCATTGACTCTTGAAGCTACTGCAGCGGCTGAGAATCCTGCAAAAATGACAGAATGAACAGCTCCTAATTTTGCGCAGGCAAGCATGGTAACAGCCAGTTCAGGAATCATGGGAAGATAGATGCAGACTCTGTCTCCTTTTTCAATTCCCATGTCACGAAGAACATTTGCAGTCTTATTAACCTGCGTATATAACTCATTGTAGGAAATATGCTGTGCTTCTTCTTTTGGATCATTCGGTTCCCAGATAATGGCTGTTTTATCACCTCTTACCGCAAGATGCCTGTCTATACAGTTTTTGGTGATATTGAGCTTGGCATTTTTAAACCACGTGATTTTAGCTTCGTTCATATCGTACTTAACAACCTTGCTCCATCTCTGGTACCACACAAAATTCTGATCGGCTACCTTATCCCAGAATTTCTTCGGATTTTTGATAGATTTTTTGTAATCTTCAAAGTATTGTGGTAAATCTTCTATTAAGTAATTTCTCATATCCCTTTCGTTTTTTGAAATTTGAATTGTATTTTAAATATATGTTTAATTTTTCGCTTACCCCCTATATTCCCTGATCTTTTCCTGTATTTCTTCAATGATTTTTTCATCATCAATCGTTGGCGGAATCTGAAAATTTTTTCCATCGAGTAGGGTTCTGATGAGCTTTCTCAAAGTTTTTCCGGATCTTGTTTTTGGTAAACGTTTGACAACCATCGCGTTTTTTAAAAAGGCTACGGCTCCTATTTTTTCACGAACCATGCGGATGATTTCCTTTTCAAGGTCTTCCTCTGAAGTTACAGTTCCATTTTTCAGAACAGCAACTGCAAAAGGAATTTGCCCTTTCAGATCATCATCAATGCCTACTACAGCACATTCAGCAATATCGGGATGAGAGGAAACGATCTCTTCCATTTCTGATGTAGAAAGCCTGTGCCCGGCTACGTTGATAACGTCATCCACCCGTCCGGTAATGAAAATATAACCGTCTTCATCCTGTATAGCACCATCTCCTGAGAAATAATAACCATCATATTGAGTGAGGTAGCTGCTTTGAAAACGCTTGTGGTCTTTCCATATTCCCAGCATACTTCCCGGAGGAAGCGGTAGTTTGATAACCAGATATCCTTCATGATGTGGATCCAGCTCCAGACCGTTTTCATCAAATATTTTGATGTCGTATCCCGGAATAGGTTTTCCTGCCGAAGCTCTTTTTATTTTGTAGTCATCATCACAGGTCATTAAGCCCAGCATAGGCCATCCTGATTCTGTCTGCCACCAGTGGTCAATGGCAGGAACCCCAATGTGCTCCGCAAACCAGTCTAATGTTGCAACATCACAGCGTTCACCCGCAAGAAACTGTTTTCTGAACTGAGACAGATTATATTTCTTAACCAGTTCTCCGTTTGGATCTTCTTTTTTTATTGCTCTGATGGCTGTAGGAGCAGTAAACATTACTGAAACCTGATATTCTGAGATAATTCTCCAGAAAGTTCCCGCATCAGGCGTCATAATAGGTTTTCCTTCAAAAATTATAGTGGCATTTCTATTGATTAGAGGGCCATACACTGAAAAGCTATGTCCTACTGCCCATCCAAAATCTGAGGCCGCCCAATAAGTTTCTCCCGGTTCAACTCCATATATGTATTTCATAGAAAACTTCAGGGCGGTGGCATATCCTCCGGTATCCCGAACAATTCCTTTAGGTTTTCCAGTAGTTCCTGAGGTGTAAAGTAAATAAAGCGGATGGGTAGAAGCTACTGAAACGCAATCTGCAGGTTCTGATTTTCGAACCAGTTCTTCGTAGTCAATCAACCCTTCAAACATTTCGTGTTGGTTGTCGACCAGTTTTCTGTTATAAACAATAATATTGTCTACTTTATTCTGTGCCAGTTCAATTGCTTTTTCCACCAAAGGCAGATATGGAATTCTTTTGGCAATTTCTATGCCTGCTGTAGCAGTGATCAGAACTTTAGGTTTGCAGTCGTCAATCCTTACTACCAGTTCATGAGGGGCAAAACCTCCGAAAACTACATTATGAATCACCCCGATCCTTGCACACGCCAGCATAGCAAACAGCGTCTGTGGAATCATAGGCATATAAATAACCGCAGTATCTCCTTTTTTTAATCCTAACGAAGCCAGTCCCCCGGCAAATTTCGATATCTCTTCCTGAGCCTGACGGAAGGTGTATGTTTTCTTTTGATGGGTGACAGGAGAGTCGTACACGATAGCGGTGTGATCTCCAAAACCATCCTCAATATGCTTGTCAATGCATAAATAGCACATATTAAGCTCCCCGTCATAAAACCACTGCGGATAATCGTTAAGGTCTTTTGAAAGGATCTGCTGTGGAAATTTATACCACTGTATTTCTCTGGCTTTTTCTTTCCAGAAGTCTTCTTTATTGTCTATACTTTGTTTAAATAATTGATCTGCATTCATATTAATAATTGGGCGTTGTGGGAAAGTTCTGTCATCGTGGGCCGAAGGTAAACAGTGCCTTAGTCCTTTTTTCTTCATCTTAATGGTTTAGTCTTGAACTTTAAACCTTTAATTGTAATGAAGATTTTAAAGATGTTGATTTTAATAACATTTTAAGATAAAATTGTATACTTCATTTACGATGACCTTTGGTTTTTATTTTGTGTTGTACGTTCTCTATGTCATTCAATTTCTGATTATCTACTCAAACATTTCTTCAATCTGCTGCATCAGTTTTTTAATTGAGTAAGGTTTGGTTACATAAGCGTCAGCTCCCATGCCCATTCCTTTTTCAATATCTCTTGGATTGTTCTTGGCGCTTAGAAAAATGACTTTGGTGTCTTTCATTTTTTCATTCTGTTTGATGAGATCCAATGTGCTGTATCCGTCAAGATTGGGCATCATGATATCGAGTAGAATAACGTCGGGGACCATGGTTTTTAAAAATTCAAGAACTTCTGTTCCATCTCTGGCAATATAGACATCATAACCGTTTTTCTTAAAACTGTATTCCAGAGACATTAATATTTTATGTTCGTCATCCGCAATGATTATCTTTTTCATAGTTCGTTTTTAATGATGTTCAACTTCATTTTTGGTTTCTTTTATTTTTTTAGGAATGCTGATGGTGAAAGTTACGCCTAATCCGCTATTTTCTGCTTTTATTTTTCCTCCGTGAGCCTGCACAATTTTTTTAGAAATCGCAAGACCCAGTCCGCTTCCTGTTGGTTTTAAAATGTTCTGATTTTTAGACTGATAAAATTTGTCAAAAATCATTTCCAGATCTTCTTCAGGAATCGTTTTCCCGGTATTGAAAATGCTAATGACGAGACATCCCTCTTTTTCAAATAGCTTTGTTTGTATAGTTCCCTGTTCATTCGTGAATTTCAAGGCATTACCCCAGATATTCTGAAATAACTGAATCATTCTTGCTTCATCATATTCAAAAGTAAGCTGATTCAGCAGATTGACTTCACTCAGATGGATGTTTTTCTGCTGGATAAGATGAAGAAGCGGGGTTACTGCTCTTTCATAGGTCTCAATTATATTGTTGGGCTGAATGTTTAATAAAATCTCTCCATGTTGAAGCTTGTCAAGATAAAGGATGTCATTGATAATTTCGCTTAACCTGTCGGATTCTGTAATAATATTATTAAGAAATTCCTGTTTGATGTCATAAGGAATATCATCATCGTCTGCTAAAATTTCTCCAGCGGATCGGATAGCAGTGATGGGTGTTCTTAATTCATGGGCCACAGAATCCAGGAAATCATCTTTCTGACGGTCTTTGATGATCAGGCTTTCGTTGGCCGTTCTAAGGTCATCAGATAATTTTTGAAGTTCTTCAGACTGCTCTGTTAGTTTTTTATTCAAGGTTATGTTTTCCTTAGATTCTTCCAGGATGTTTAAAACTTCTTTTAAAGATATTTTATCTTCCTTCGTTACTCCTTCGATTAATATTTTGGCAGAAGCTGTTCCTATTCTCCCTGCTAAAAGGTTTTCTGAAAATTTAATAAATCTTGAATCTGCAGTTTCTGTTTTAGAATCAATATTATATTTCAAATTGAAAATTCTTAGAGCCTGCTCTGTTTTGTTTTTGCCTAAGAATCTCTCCAGAATATTTTT
This sequence comes from Chryseobacterium sp. MEBOG06, assembly GCF_021869765.1. Classification (NCBI taxonomy): domain Bacteria; kingdom Pseudomonadati; phylum Bacteroidota; class Flavobacteriia; order Flavobacteriales; family Weeksellaceae; genus Chryseobacterium; species Chryseobacterium sp. MEBOG06. Next base: position 1,789,717 of record NZ_CP084580.1, read on the forward strand.
AATATCTGATATATAGGCAGTTCCCCTCCAGATAAAGGCGTTTTCATGATTTTGAATGTATTTGTCAATATCTACATATAGCTCGGCAAAATTTCTTTCCCGATAATTTCCTTTGGTCATGACAGAAACGATGGTAAACAAACCTGTATTGATAAGAAGCGACCAAAAGAAAATCTGGGGAATTCTTTCAAGATAAGGAATAGAGAAAAATTCGAAGGTGTTGTAGAGATCTCTCAAAACTCCTTTGAATTCCTGGTTGTATGAAAAGTAATACTGCGGAATAATCAATCCGAAATAGCAGATCACCAGGCCTGCAGCAAGCCCTGTAATAGCTCCTTTATAGCTTCCTCTTCTCCAGAATATAGCTCCGAAGAATGTAGGCGCCAGCTGCGCGATAATCACAAAGGAGATTAAACCTACAGAATCCAGCGAAATTTTCAGGATGAAATACTTGTAGAAAACAAAAGCCATGATGATCAGCGCAAAAATGCTGAATTTTCTGATATTGGTAATGCTTCTGGTGTTTTGTTCCTCATTCTCAGATTTGAACTTTCCAAGCAAGCCATACGGAATAATAAGGTTATTGGAAAGCATAATAGATAATGTAATAGCGGAAATGATAATCATGGAAATACATGAACTTAACCCGCCAAGAAACACTAAAACGGTAATCAATGTATTGTCAAAATGCTGTGGAATCAAAATGGAGTAGAACTCCGGATTGACGTTTTGACCATCAAAAATTAACCTCCCGCCCCAGGCGATCGGAAAAATAAATAGGGTAAATATTAAAAGATAAAGCGGGAAAAACCAGATTGCTGTTTTGATGTGCTTTTCCTGTCTGTTTTCAATGATTGCCGTGTGAAACTGTCTTGGAAGAATGCAGATTGCTGTTGCGGAAATCATACACAGGATCATCCAGTTCATAGCACCTTCAATTCCATTGAAGGTATTTTTTTCTTTAAAATCCTTAAAATGACTCGCTTTCTGATAAATATCCGAAAATCCATCAAATGCATAGTAGATGACAAAAAGTCCGAGAATAATGATAAAGAATAGCTTTAGAAAACTTTCCAGGGCGATCGCAGAAATAATTCCCAGACGTTTTTCTGATGCATCTACATATCTCGTTCCGTAGTAAGAGGAAAATAAAGCAATCAGAATAACAACAAATGTTGCATTGTCAGTCAGAATATCCTTTGACATGGAAGTTTCTGTCACTAAGTGAAAAGTTTCGGAAATCGCTTTGATTTGTAATCCGATGTAAGGAACAATGGCTAAAAGACAAACTATAGTAATAATGGCACTAAAGCTTCTGCTGTTTCCATATCGTAAAGAGATAAAATCTGCAAGGCTGCTTATCTTATTGACCCTGGAAATTCTTACGATCCGTGTATTGATGAAGATCCATGCAGGAATAATCATAATAGGGCCAATATAGATCGTCAGATAGTTTAATCCACTTGTGGCGGCTACACCTATACTTCCATAATAAGTCCATGCCGTGCAGTATACAGCCAGAGACAGTGCATAAATATAGGGATTGTTAATCCATATCTTGCTTTTTTTCTTTTCTGCCAGATGGGCCACCAAGAAGAGAAGAGCCAGATAGAACAAGACTACAAAAAATAATGCAAAACTACTCATCGTACCTTTTTACAATTACAAAAGAAATTACGATGGAAATCATCCAGACGGCAAACAAATAAATCAAAATCATAGGATAACCCATAACTTCTTTTTCGCTGTTGAAAAGAAGCGAGATGGGAATACTGAAGGCAATCATTAATCCGATACTTAGAATAATCAACTTTTGTTCGTGTCTCTTTTTCATAAATGATGATTGATAAAGATAATTGATGAGCAGATGGCCTTGTGGATCGCTCATCAATTATCAGTGTTTGTTATAATTATCTTTTATCGTCAGAATATTCTCCTGTTAAAGCATAATAGCCGAAAATTGCCATTCCGCCTGAGATAATCGGCATCAATACAAATAAAATGATAATACCGAAAACCAAATCTTCCTGTTTTCCGGAAGTAATCTTTGGAATTCCTAAAACTGTAATTCCAAAGTAGCCCACAATCACAGCGATTGCGATCCATAGAATACCTAATATTTTTTTTAGTCCGTTCATTTTAGTAGTTTTAAAATTAATAAAAATTTAAGTGATTCGGTGATTAATCATGAAGATTATTGTTCTTATTTTTAAGATAAAACAATCCGATAATCAGGCAGACAGCCGCAACTCCAATAGGATACCAAAGTCCTTCGAGATACCATGTGGCGTGTCCGGCTTCTTTTCCTGTTGTAACCAGGTAAGTTGCCACTGCGGGAAGAAGTCCTCCAAATACCCCATTTCCAATATGATAAGGTAAAGACATTGAGGTGTAACGGATCCTTACCGGGAACATTTCAACAAGGAAAGCAGCTATAGGTCCATATACCATGGTTACAAATATCACCTGTATAAATACAAGGAAAACGAGATACCATTTCGTGTTATCACCTAATTTTACCGTTTGTGACACTTTTGGTTCCTCAGCTTTTCCGTCCTTCATGATAGGACCGGCAGGTGACCAATGAGTGATGCTGTCTTTTTTGGTTAAAGTTCCATCTGTATAAAGTGTCTCTTTATGGAACGTCACAAGACTGTCTGTGGCAATGTCATTGTGAATTTTAGCTGTTCTTTTTTCTGTAATTCCGTTCGTTGCTACTGTTTTATTTTCAAGATTCACACTTTTATACATACTGTCGTAAATAGGGCGGTAAGCCAGGATGGCTACCAGCATTCCGGTCATCATTACTGCCTTTCGCCCAATTTTGTCCGATAACCAGCCGAAAAATACAAAGAAAGGCGTTCCCAGGAATAGAGCGGTTGCCATTAAGTAGTCTACCTGCATAGATTCTACATTCATTACCTTCTGCAGGAAACTCATCGCATAGAATTGTCCCGTGTACCAGATTACCCCCTGTCCCATGGCAGCTCCGAATAAAGCAAGTAAAACAAACTTGAAGTTGTATTTATTGCCAAAACTTTCTTTTAAAGGGTTTTTAGAAGTTTTTCCCTCGCTTTTAGCTTTCGCAAAAAGAGGAGATTCTTTCATGTTTTTTCTGATGATATAAGAAACTCCTACCATTAAAATAGAAATCCAGAAAGGAACCCTCCATCCCCAGTTATCAAACTCTTCGGCAGAAAGTGTTGATTTTGTGATCAGGATAACGATCAATGAAATAAAAAGTCCTGCTGTTGCTGTGGTCTGTATCCATGAGGTCCAGTAGCCTCTTCGGTGAGGTTGTGCATATTCTGCAACATAAGTGGCAGCGCCACCATATTCTCCTCCCAGAGCCAGTCCTTGTAATAGTCTCAGAATTAAAACCAAAACAGGAGCCATAAATCCAATGGTTTTATAACTCGGGATACATCCAATCAGAAAAGTGGAGAATCCCATGATTAATAACGTAACAAGGAAGGTGTATTTTCTTCCGATGATATCTCCCAGTCTTCCGAAAAATAAAGCTCCGAAAGGTCTTACAACAAATCCTGCAGCAAAAGTAGCCAGCGTAGATAAAAATGCTGCGGTAGGATTATCTGCAGGAAAAAATTTTGTAGCTAAAACAATGGCCAAACTTCCGAAAATATAAAAGTCATACCATTCTATAAGTGTTCCGAGTGATGAGGCAGTGATAACGCTCCAGATGGTGCGGTTTTTCTGCTTATCAGTCATATTTTCGTAGGTTTCGTGGTGATTTTCGCTCATATTGTTTAGTTTTGATGTTATTGGAATTGACTGTTAAAGAATTTTAAGTGATCTTATCTTACCGTTTTTATTAGTCTTAATGGTGTAAGTTTTATAAATAGATCTGAAACTGTACAATGAATTCTCCTTTTGAAGAAGGACTTTCAGTGGGGCTGGTATAAACAGGCCTCGTTGAATACTGTGTGGTGATTTTCGCATGATGACCATCTATAAACCAGTTGGCTCCTACGTCGAATTGAGATGAAGATTTATCAAAAGCTTCAAAATTTTTGCGAGTATACGCTGCGAAAGGCTGTATTCTTATTTTTGGCTTTTGTGCCTGACTTGGTAATAGTAAACCAGCCTGTGCATAGATAATATTACCTGTTCCTATGGTTGGCTGTAGATTTCCCGGGCCTGCAATTGCTTTATTACCGATAAAATTAGGGTCAGAAGCGGCAATATTCATGGTTCCCAGATTTCTTACATAGTTAGGACCAAAATTATAGTTATAATATCCGGCATACGCAGAGACGGCCATTTTGTTTTTTGCTTCTCCCAATGGAATATCTGCGAAAGCATCCACTGCAAAAAGGCTGATGTCATGCTTTTCAATATTTGAATTGACAGAAGTTCTTGTTCCGTCCGCCTGATGATAAAACCCTGCACCTACATTGAACACTTTTTTAGTTCCCAGATAAGAGCCCACTTTGTAAGGAAGGGTGTTGGATTCCTCATCAAGGAATTGGTATTCTACATATCCCGCTTTTGAAAAACTCGGATTTCCATTATTATCTACTGCTACAGCTCTTGACGGATCTGTTACATTTACAGGGACTATGTCTGTAGCAAAAGGTTTATTTAAGCTAAAGCGATACTCTAATTTTCCATATTTTCCTTTAGCGAACATTCCCAGCTGTCTTCCAAACTGATCTGAATTGTCTATCAGAGGCCATGAAAAAACAGGGGAATCTACCGTAAGAAAATTCAATGTTGAAGCCATAGTCATACGGGAAAGTCCCATATAATAATGAAGCCCTGCCCCTAAAGATAAACTGAATTTACCCGCTTCTCCAGGTAAAATAACTGCGTACTCATTCCATGCATCATGAAAAAAAAGCTGTGTTTTCTTTCCGTTTCCATAACCGCCTGTTCCTGAAGTACCTGTAGCACCCCCGTTGATGAAGGTCTGATTATTGATTCCAAAATGGAGGAGAATCATGTATCTTTTAGAGATTTGTGCATAGGTTAAAGCACGTAACCTCCTGTTTCCTATGTTCCAGGAGTTGTCTGTAGGTTCTCCACCTACCATACTTCCGGGATTCATTGAGGTATTTCTCAGCCAAAGCTGGTCCCAGAGAATAAATCTGATGAATTTGTCTCCTTCAGGATTGAGGTTTACTTTTAATCCACTGCCATAGTCTGGGGAACCCTGGGAGTAGAGAGAACTACTTATTAAGACTGCTCCAATGAATGCAAGTAATTTCTTCATAAATTATCAATTTTTGGCGTTGTTTTTTGAGAATGCCAAATTGTAATTAATAATTTGTTTACGAAAATTTAATATATATTACTGCTAAGAGTATAGCTGAAAATGGAAATTGAAAGTTAAAAATTAAAAATTTATAGATTTTAAAGTACTTTATATGCAGTTTTATTCTCTATTTTTAATTGTAAATTCAGAATTATCAGTTATTTCTTAAATCTTTCCCATTTGATAAGCATATATTTATCTGCAAACTGGGTGATAATTATACCTGCATTTTGGATGTTTTCTTCCTGAGCAATATATTCAATGAGTTCACTTTGTTTGAGAATTTTATATACCGGATGAAATTCAGAATGGGGAGGTCTTGTGATATTGTATTTTTTGATCCATGAGCTGATGGTAACATGAGAAACTCCTATAATTCTTTCTATTTCACGATAGCTAAGCCCTTCAAGATAAAGTTGAAGCGCCTTGGTTACATAGTAATCATCGATCTGTTTGCCCAATTTCTTGACTGTAAAATAATAGTTGCAGTTCTTGCAGTGAAAACGTTGTTTCTCATTTACGATACCGCTTTTTACAACTTTGCTGCTCTGGCATTTTGGGCACGTGTTTTCCATAACTATAGTTTTTTAGCAAATATATAATAAATTAGCAAATGTACTTTTCTGGATAAAGATAATTTTACCTGTGTAAATTTTTAAAACAAAAAAAATATCTTTTTTATTTGGTTTTTAAAGTAATTATATTTTAAATTTGCCAAAAAAATTAGATAAATAAATGGAAATAGAAATTTCCTCATGCGAACATCTAATGTATGTGAGTGAAATACAGCAGGAAATGTATGATTCTGCACAGCGTAGAGGAACGGGGATCGCAAAACGTTCCATCGAATATTTGAGTAAAAAGATTTCAGAGGGCAATGCTGTGGTGGCCACTGAAAACGGAGAGTGGGTAGGCTTCTGTTATATAGAAACCTGGTCACATGGGAAATTTGTGGCTAATTCGGGACTGATAGTATCGCCGAAATTCAGGAACGGGGGAGTTGCAACTCAGATTAAACATAAAGTTTTCCAGTTATCTAGAGAAAAATATCCGGATGCGAAAGTATTTGGGCTTACAACAGGTCTTGCGGTCATGAAAATCAATAGTGATTTAGGATATAAACCGGTGATCTATTCCGAGCTGACTCAGGATGAGGAGTTTTGGAGCGGTTGCAAGAACTGTGTGAATTATGAGATCTTAATGAAAAAGGAGCGTAAAAACTGTCTTTGTACAGCAATGCTTTTCGTTCCTGAAAATAATAAAGTAAACGGGGTTGCCAATATGCAGCCGGAAATTAAATATAACAATGAGCAAGAAAGTAGTCTTAGCGTTTAGCGGAGGTTTAGATACTTCCTACTGTGCAAAATATCTTAGTGAAACATTAGGATATGATGTGTACGCAGTTACTGTAAATACAGGAGGTTTTTCTAAGGAGGAAGAAAAAGAATTAGAGAGAAAAGCTTTAAACCTTGGAGTAAAAGAATACAGGTGCGTAGATGCTCAGGAGGATTATTATAATTCTTGTGTGAAGTATTTAATTTTTGGTAATGTGTTGAAAAACAATACTTATCCTCTTTCTGTAAGTGCAGAGCGTACCATTCAGGCGCAGGAAATTGCAAAATATGCGATAGAAGTACAAGCGGATGCTATTGCTCACGGAAGTACAGGAGCTGGAAATGATCAGGTTCGTTTTGATTTGATCTTTCACGTAATGTGTCCAAATATCGGCATTATTACGCCAATCAGAGATATGGCTTTATCCCGTGAGGAGGAGATTGAGTTTTTGAAAAACCATGGCTATGAAATGGAATTCCATAAAGCACAATATTCTGTGAATAAAGGTCTTTGGGGTACCTCTGTAGGAGGAAAAGAAACGTTGACTTCCAGGAATTATTTACCGGAAGAAGCTTTCCCTTCGCAAATAAAAGAAACACAGTCTTCAGAACTGGAAATTGAATTTAAAAATGGAGAAGTAATTTCCGTTAATGGAGAAAACTTCGAACATTCAGTATATGCTATTCAAAAAATAGAAGAACTAGCTTCTGCTTATGGTATTGGACGTGATATTCATGTTGGAGATACCATTGTAGGAATCAAAGGAAGAGTAGGATTTGAAGCAGCAGCAGCCTCAGTGATTATCAAGGCTCATCATTTACTGGAAAAACATACCCTTTCAAAATATCAGCAGATGATGAAATCTCAATTATCTGACTGGTACGGAAACTGGCTTCATGAGGCACTTTTCTTAGATCCTGTAATGAGAAATATTGAGTCTTTCTTAGTAGATTCTCAAAAAACGGTAAGCGGAAAAGTATTTGTAACGCTTCATCCGTACAGATTTATTTTAAATGGAATTGAGTCTGATCATGATCTGATGTCCGATAAATTCGGAAGTTATGGAGAGGCAAACAGAGCATGGACAGGAGATGATGTAAAAGGATATACAAAAATTGTAAGCAATTCTTTAAATATATATCACCAGATCAACCAAAATATCAACTAGAGTTCCTAAGGAACGATTTAACAAAAGATAAGGCATTGTCTTATCAGATTAAAATATGAAAAAAAAGGTAGGAATTGTAGGAGCAAATGGTTATACAGGAAGTGAGTTGATACGCTTGCTGGCTTTCCACCCCCATGTGACATTGAGTTTTTTATATAGTCGTTCGAATTCGGGTACAAGAATATCGGATTTGTACCCGGATTTAGCGACGGTTTGTGATCAGGTTTTGACAGATCAGCCAGAGCAAGCAGATGTACTTTTTCTATGCCTTCCTCATAAGGAAAGTCAGAACTGGTTAACTCAAAACCCTGCTCAGGAGGAAACTTTGGTAATTGATCTTGGAAATGATTTCCGTTTAGATGGAAATTTTGGAAGCAGAAATTTTATCTACGGATTGCCTGAAATCAATAAAAAACAACTGGTCGATTCAAAAAGTATTGCCAATCCGGGATGTTTTGCAACCGCCATTCAGTTAGCGCTTTTACCGTTGGCTGAAAAAGGTTTGCTCGATGAGGTTTTTACAACAGGGATCACAGGGTCTACAGGAGCTGGACAGTCATTACAGGCAACCACTCATTTTACCTGGAGGAATGATAATGTGTCGGCTTATAAAACGCTGGAACATCAACATGTGGGAGAAATTTTAAAGCAAATAGTTTTGTTTAATCATAAAGATGTCAGTCTGAATTTTGTTCCATGGAGAGGAGATTTTGCAAGAGGGATTTTTACAAGTTCTACAGTGAAAACAGATTTAGAGCTTTCTGACATCTATCAGTTGTATCATGATTTTTATGCAGAAGAGCCTTTTGTAAAGGTAAGCGAAAAAGCAATTGATTTAAAGCAGGTTGTCAATACGAATCGCTGTGTGATTCAGATTGAAAAAAGTGGAAATGTTGCAGTTATTCACTCAGCGATTGACAATTTGTTAAAAGGAGCTTCCGGGCAGGCCGTACAGAATATGAATATTGCGATGGGCTGGGAAGAAAACTCAGGATTAAACTTAAAACCTATTGCATTTTAAAAGAAAACTTAAAAATCAATTGTCAATAAGCTAATCGTGAATTTTTAAAACTTAATCAAAACCGACCTAGGAAAATGGAGCGTTAAGAAAAATAATTTTTTGAACGTTAAGAAAATTCTACTGTCCGAAGTGCGGCAAAAATGTCGAACCGAAGAACAAATGCCGATTTCGCACAAGTTTTAGAATTTTTAGAGAACAAAAATATTTTTTAGCGAAAGTTTCCACGTCTTGAACTTTTGTTTCTTTTGTTTCAGGACAAAAGAAAAATATAAAAAAATAAAAAATGAATTTATTCAACGTATATCCATTATTTAATATCAATCCGGTTAAAGCTCAGGGGTCTTTTCTTTGGGATGACAAAGGGGAACAATATCTTGATTTCTACGGGGGACATGCTGTAATTTCTATTGGACATAACCATCCTCATTATCAAAATAAATTAAAAGAGCAGCTGGAAAAAATTTCTTTTTATTCCAACTCTGTTCAGAATGAATTACAGACTGAATTGGCTGAAAAACTTGGACAGCTTTCAGGATATGAAGATTACAATCTTTTCTTGTGTAACTCTGGTGCGGAAGCTAATGAAAATGCATTGAAGCTGGCTTCTTTTCATAACGGGAAGAGTAAAGTGCTTTATTTCTCAGGTTCCTTCCATGGAAGAACGTCTGCTGCAGTTTCTGTAACGGATAATCCAAAAATTGTTGCTCCTGTCAACTTCTCAGAAAGATTTATCAAATCAGACTGGAATAATATTGAGCAGCTTGAAGAAACCTTTGCCATACACGGAAACGAAATTTCCTCTGTAATTATCGAAGGAATTCAAGGGGTAGGAGGAATTATGATTCCAACGCCGGAATTTTTAGCTAAAATCAAAGAACTGTGTGAGAAATATGATGCTGTTCTTATTTTAGATGAAGTACAATCCGGATATGGAAGAAGTGGATATTTCTTTGCTCATCAGGAATTTGGAATTGAACCGGATATTATTACTACTGCAAAAGGAATGGGGAATGGATTTCCGGTTGGAGGAGTTCTTATTCATCCGAAATTCCAGGCAGCCAACGGACTGCTGGGAACAACTTTCGGAGGTAATCATCTTGCCTGCGTAGCATCGATTGCTGTACTGGACGTAATGAAAGATGAAAATCTTATCGAAAATGCCCAGCAGATGGGTCAGTATATTGAAAATGGAATTAAAGATTTACCACATATTAAATCGATCCGAAGGAAAGGCTTGATGATTGGAATAGAGCTCGATAGAGACTGTTCGGAAGTAAGGAAAACCTTACTGTTTGATCATCATATTTTTACAGGAAACTCGAATGATAAAAGTGTTTTAAGGATTCTTCCGGCACTGAATATCAAAAAAGAGGAAACAGATCTTTTTATCAATGCTCTGAAAACAGTATTGGAACAGATTTAAACCACAAAAGTCACAAAAGAATTCTTTTAAAGCTAAAGTGTTTTTAAAGAGCTTAAATAAAAACTTTTGTGTCCGGATTAACAATTAATAGGTAAAGGAAATCTTTAAAATCAATTCGAAATGAAAAAATTCACCTCTGTAAGTGATGTAGAAAACTTACAGGAAATCATAAAAAAAGCTTTACAGATAAAAGCAAACCCGCTTTCAGAAACAGAAAAAGGAAAAGGGAAAACAATAGGACTTGTATTTTTAAACTCAAGTTTAAGAACTCGTCTGAGCAGTCAGATTGCAGCACAAAACCTGGGACTGAATGTTCTGACGCTGAATGCCGCACAGGAAGCCTGGAATCTTGAATTTGCAGATGGAGCCGTAATGAACGGAGATACAGTAGAGCATATCAAAGATGCTATTGAAGTTTTAAATCAATATTGTGATATTATTGCAGTACGTTGCTTTGCAGGAATGAAAAATAAGGAGGATGACGTTAATGAGAGCATTCTGAGCCAATTTGAGCAGTACGCTAAAGTTCCTGTTATTTCGTTAGAATCTGCAACGCGCCACCCGTTGCAAAGTTTGGCAGACTGTATTACCATTACCGAAAATTGGAAAAAAGACCATAAACCAAAAGTTGTTTTAACCTGGGCTCCGCACATCAAGCCTATTGCTCAGGCAGTTGGGAATTCTTTTACAGAATGGATGCAGGAAATGGATGTTGAGTTTGTGATTGCCAATCCTGAAGGCTACGATTTGGATCAGAAATTCACAAAAGATATAAAAGTAATCCATGATCAGGATGAGGCTTTAAAAGATGCAGATTTTATTTATGTGAAAAACTGGTCGTCTTTTGATGATTATGCCGCAATGCCGGAAGTGAAAGGAGATTGGATGTTAACCAATGAAAAACTGGCCAATACTAATGAAGGAAAAGTGATGCACTGTCTGCCGGTTCGTCGTAATGTAGAATTAAGTGATGAGGTGATGGATGGCGAAAACTCAATTATCTACCAACAGGCGAAGAATCGTATTTTCTCTGCGCAAGCTGTTTTTTCTGAAATTTTAGACGAAATTAATTCAAAATAAATCTGATATAATCATCAAAATCAATACTGTCATCTACGTTTTTAGATGATAAAGAAAATAAAACATATGTAATTTTTTAACTCCCAAATCCTTTAATCTTTTCATGAAAAATAAAATATACATCATAAAAATAGGCGGAGCACTCATTGATGATGAACGATTACTGGATCAGTTTTTAGATCAGTTTTCAGGAATCAAAGAGAAAAAAATTCTGGTTCATGGCGGAGGCAAGTTGGCTACAACATTGGCTGACAAGCTTGGTGTAGAACAGAAAATGATCAATGGAAGGAGGATTACAGATAAAGATACATTGGATATTGTAACGATGGTATACGCTGGCGGAATCAATAAGAATATTGTTGAAAAACTACAGCAGAAAAAATGTAATGCGATTGGTTTTTCCGGTGCAGACGGAAATTTAATTAAGGCTAAAAAAAGAGAGCATCCCGAAATTGATTTTGGATTTGTAGGAGATATTAATAAGAAAAGCGTCAACAAGAAACTGCTTTCAAAATTGATTAAACTTGATCTTATTCCTGTATTTTCTGCCATTACCCACGACAAAAAAGGAAACCTCTTCAATACCAATGCCGATACTATTGCATCTGTGATGGCACAGGCTTTATCAGATAAATATGATGTTGAATTATTGTACTGCTTTGATAAAGAAGGCGTTTTGGAAGATGTAAATAATCCGGAATCTGTGATCAAAACTGTGTCTGAAGGAGAATTTGCAGTGTTAAAAGAAGAAGGAAAGCTTCATAAAGGGATTTTGCCCAAACTTGAAAATGCTCTTGGAGCAATAAAAAATAATGTAAATAAAGTGTTTCTTATCAAAGAAACTGAACTTAAAAATCATATAGAGAATCATCATGCAGGAACTGAAATCTGTTTATAATAAAGAAGAACTATTGAATAATGCGGTTGGATTGCTTAAAAATCTAATTGAAATTCCTTCATTCAGCAAAGATGAATTCAATACTTCGGTGGAGATTGAGAATTTTTTCAAAAAGCATCAGATTCCAACGAAACGTTTTAAAAACAATATCTGGGCAGTTAATAAAAACTTTGATGTATTTAAACCGTCTGTTTTATTGAATACCCATCATGATACCGTAAAGCCTAATAAAGCTTATACACTTGATCCTTTTGTGCCCCTTGAAAAGGATGGGAAACTATATGGATTGGGGAGTAATGATGCCGGAGCTTCTCTGGTTTCTATGGCACAGGTTTTTTTACACTTTTATGAAAAAGAAGATTTAAAATATAATTTAGTGATTGCTTTGACGGCAGAGGAGGAGATTTCGGGTTTTGACGGAATTGAAGCCCTGTTTCCACAGCTTCCCAACATTGAATTCGCCATTGTAGGAGAACCCACGCAGATGAATCTGGCGATTGCAGAAAAAGGACTGCTTGTGATAGACGGGGAAATGAGAGGAACTCCTTCTCATGCCGCTCATCCTAACGATGATAACTCAATTGTAAAATGTATGCAGGACCTGCAGAATATTTTAACCTTTAAATTCCCGAAAATCTCAGAGTATTTGGGTGAAGTTAAAATAACGTTGTCAGGAATTCATGCCGGAGTACAGCATAACGTAGTTCCTGAGTCATGCAATTTCACGTTGGACGTCAGAGTTACGGATGAATATTCTAATAAGGAGGCTTTTGAAATTATCCAGTCTCAGATGGAATCTGCACTTACAGCGAGATCTTTCAGGCTGAATTCCTCAAAAATTGAAATGGATCACCCATTTGTAAAAGCAGGATTAGAAATAGGAAGGACAACCTATGGTTCACCTACCTCATCAGATCAGGCCATTATTCCATGTACATCAGTGAAAATGGGCCCTGGAGACAGTAGGCGCTCTCACACTGCGGATGAATTCATCTATATCAATGAAATAGAAGAAGGGATTGAAATCTATATCCGGGTTTTAGAAAAAGTATTATAAAGATATCAGACATCTGAAGTCTGAATATCTGAAAAAAATATGTTTTGACTTCGCTCAGCAGGCACAAAAGTTTAGTTTTTAATAAGGATTTATGCAAAAAAGAAAATTAAAAACGAAGACTTTAATAGGGAAATGTTTTTTTATAGTTAATAATAAGGAATGCTTTGCTGAGCATGTCAAAACCAATCAATTATTTTGAATCAGATCATTATATCTCCGGTACAGAAATCTTCTGATAAACAGAAGAAAACGGAGATTATATATGAACTAAATAAATAGTCACATATGAAAAAGATATGGCAGAAGGATGACCTTGCCACCAATATATTAGTAAATAAATTTACAGTCGGGAAAGATCTGGACTTTGACGAGCGTTTAGCAAAATATGATGTCAAGGGATCTATGGCACATTGTATAATGCTGGCAGAGACCGGGATTATTTCTCAGGAAGAATCAGAACAGATGCTGTCTGTTTTAAATACTATTTTAAAAGAAATTGAAGAAGGAACTTTTGAAATTGATAAAGAAGCTGAGGATATCCATTCTCAGGTAGAAGCAATCTTGATTGAAAAATTAGGAGATACAGGAAAGAAAATCCATACTGCAAGATCAAGAAATGATCAGGTATTGCTGGATATCAAACTCTATTTAGTGGATGAGATCCGGGAGATCACTGCACTTACTGATGAGTTTTTCCAGATTTTAATTCAGTTGGCAGATCAGCACAAAAATGTTTTGCTGCCGGGATATACCCATTTACAGATTGCAATGCCTTCATCATTTGGATTGTGGTTTGGAGCTTATGCTGAAGCGCTTTTGGATGACGTGGAAATGTTGTTTTCTGTAAAGAATATTATCAACAAGAATCCACTGGGTTCAGCGGCGGGATATGGTTCTTCATTTCCGATCAACCGTGAAAGTACGACGTACAACTTAGGGTTCCAGTCGATGAATTACAATTCGATATATGCTCAGATGACGCGTGGAAAATCAGAGAAAATGCTGGCTATGTCAATGGCTACTCTGGCAGGAACACTTGGGAAGTTTGCTTACGATGTCTGTCTGTATCTGAATCAGAACTTTGACTTCATCAGCTTTCCAAAAGAGTTTACAACAGGAAGCAGCATTATGCCGCATAAGAAGAATCCTGATATTTTTGAATTGGTTCGTGCAAGATGCAACAGAATCCAGTCGCTTCCGAATGAACTGATCCTATTGACGAATAATCTTCCCTCAGGATATCACAGAGATGTACAGCTGACAAAAGAAATTCTTTTCCCTGCCATAGATTCTCTGAAAGAATGTCTGGAGATTTTAGCCTATACGTTGCCGAATATTCAGGTAAAAGACGGGATTTTGGAGGATGAGAAGTATAAATACCTGTTCAGTGTAGAAAAGATTAATGAAGAAGTGAAAAACGGTAGCTCTTTCCGTGATGCTTATGTAAAAGTAGGACAGGAAATTGAAAATAATGAGTTTGATTTTGAAACTGGAAACCTGAACCATACCCATCAGGGAAGTATAGGCAATCTTTGTCTGGATAAGATAGAATACCAGTTTAATAAACTGAAAAATAAATTATTGGGTTAGAATCCAAACCATTAAGATCATAGAAAAACCTGAGTAGAATCAGTAATTACTAAAATTATTTTTTAGCATACTGCCTTACATTCGTTTGTAAATCCTTAATCTTAATAAATCTTAACTGCTTAAGTTATCTTAATGGTTTGATTCTATTTTGTTCTTATCGAAATTGATTTTGAACTTAAAATGGAAAAATTATTGCAAATCGATTTTGAATTTGGTAGATTTTTTCACCTCATGAAGTACGATAGAACTGTGATATTGTCCAATATTAGGAAGGTTTGAGATTACATTGACAGCAAATTCATTATAGGAATTGATGTCCTTTGCAATAATCTTCAGCATATAGTCATATTCTCCGGAAAGGCTGGTGATTTCCTGTACTTCATCATACTTGCCGATATTACCCTCAAAAGTTTCCAATACTTTCTTGGATTGCTCTTTAAGACGTACATTGCAATAGACAATAATATTCAGACCCAGTTTTTCACGGTTTAAAAGACCGACATATTTTTCAATGATCCCCTGTTTCTCCAATTGTTTGATTCGCTCATACGTAGGAGTAAAGGTAAGACCAATCTTTTCTGAAATTTCTTTAACAGATAGAGTGGAATCTTCCTGAATAATGCTGAGAATCATTTTGTCTTTTAAATCCATAAAATAAATTTGAGTTTTAACAAAAATATTAATTTTAAATGAGAATAAGGAAATACTAAGGTTTTTAATTTATTTCAAACTTTGTTTTTGTAGGTTCGTAAAAATTCTGTATCTTTGCACCTAATGAATAAAAAAGCATTTATATCATTAGATTTACCGGGCGAAAGCGCCCTTTACGATATTTATTGTTATTAGCGAAGATTGTTGTCTTCGCTTTTTTTATGCTCAAAAATTAAGAATTATGTTTACGATTACAGAACTAAGCACCGAGAGAATCAACAGTATACTAACAGAAGCGCTCGCTTTTGCGAATGGTAAAACTGCTAAAATTGAAGGAGAAGTTTTTTGCTCAAACCTTTTCTTCGAAGACAGTACAAGAACGAAAACAAGCTTTGATCTTGCAGAACGAAAATTAGGACTTCAGGTAGTACCCTTTGATGCTTCGCACAGTTCTGTAAATAAAGGAGAGAGCCTTTATGATACAGTAAGAACTGTTGAAAGTATAGGGATAAATTTAGTAGTGATCCGTGATAAGAAAGACCGATATTTTGATGAACTGAAAAATATTAAAATCCCGGTGATCAACGGAGGAGACGGAACAGGAAACCATCCTTCACAATGTATGCTGGATCTGATGACTATTTATCAGGAATTTGGAAAGTTTGAAGGATTAAAAGTGGGAATTGTGGGAGATGTAAAGCACAGCCGTGTTGCCAATTCAAATGCAGAAGCATTAAGGAGATTAGGAGCCAAAGTATACATCTCAGGACCTGAACACTGGTTTGACGAAGGCGCTTTAATCAACGGGACTTATCTTTCAGTAGATGAATTGATAGGAGAAGTAGATGTCCTGATGCTATTGAGAATCCAGCATGAAAGGCATGATGCTGCTATGAGCTTTACCGCTTCAGAATATCATAGAAGATACGGGCTGACTAAAGAAAGAGAGCAGGCCATGAAAAAAGGAGCCATCATCATGCACCCTGCGCCTATCAACAGGGATGTAGAAATAGACTCAGAACTGGTAGAGTGTGAACGCTCAAGAGTTTTCAAACAAATGGAAAACGGAGTTTTTGCCAGAATGGCCATTCTGAAAGAAGCTTTGGAAGAGAAAGGGTTTACCTTTAAGTAAATTGTAAAAAGTATATAGTATAATGTAAAAAGTACAGCCAACATTGTACAGGAAAAAAGAATATAAATACATTATACCTTGTACAACCGACATTGTACAAGAAAAAAAGAAAATAATAGAAAATCTAATTTTTAAAAATGAAGAAAAAATTAATACTGGAGTCCGGTGAAGTGTTTCATGGAGAAGGTTTCGGAGCAGATTTGGAAACTGCAGGAGAGGTAGTTTTCAATACCGGAATGACAGGGTATCAGGAATTGATCTCTGACCCATCGTACTGCGGTCAGATAGTTTGTATGACCTATCCGCTTATCGGAAATTATGGTATTAACCGTGATGATTATGAAAGTATTGAGCCGGCAATCAAAGGGCTTATCGTAAAAGAACTTTGCGATCTCCCTTCCAACTTCCGTACTCAGATTACTTTAGATGAATTATTTAAAAAGAAAAACCTTTCAGGAATTTCAGGAATTGATACAAGAAGACTTACAAGAATTCTTCGTAACTCTGGAGTAGTAAAAGGGAAAATCGTAAATGCTGATGCTGACGAAACTGCAGTAGCTTCTGAGCTTAAAGTGACCAATTTTCCAACCAATCAGGTGGAAGAAGTTTCTACAAAGACACCCTATGCTAACCCAAACAGAGGTTTCAAGGTTGTATTGGTTGATTTTGGAGCGAAATTAGGGATCATCAGAGAATTATCTCAAAGAAACTGCGACATCATCGTAGTGTCTCAGGATACCACTGCTGAAGATATCCTGCTAATGAATCCGGACGGAATCATGCTTTCTAACGGTCCTGGTGACCCGGAAGATGTTCCACACGCTCTGGATATGATACGCGGATTACTTGGGAAAGTCCCAATCTTCGGAATTTGTTTAGGACACCAGTTAATCGGTTTGGCTTGCGGCGCAAAAACGTTCAAACTAAAATTCGGACATAGGGGTGGAAATCATCCGGTATTGGATTTAGCGAAAAATAAAGTTGCTATCACTTCTCAAAACCACGGATATGCAGTAGATCAGGAAAGTTTGAAAGGAACAGATCTTATTGAAACCCACATCGCACTGAATGACAGAACAAATGAAGGTTTGAAACATAAAATTCACCCTTGTTTCTCAGTTCAGTACCACCCTGAAGCGAGCCCTGGTCCGGAAGATGCAAACTACCTGTTTGATGAGTTTATTCAAATGATGGAAGACTTTAAAAAGTAAAAATCCAGAGCCAAGAATCAAGACTTAAGAGAGAAAGAACAGATGCACAACTTTGAAAAGCTACTTTTCTGGCAAAAATCTATTGTGTTGGCAAAAAATATATACATTATTTGTCAGGAGATCAGTAGCGACGAAAAGTATGGTTTAATTTCTCAGATAAAAAGATGTTCTGTTTCTATTCCGTCTAATATCGCTGAAGGTTCCGGCAGAAATAGCAGTAAAGAGTTTAATGACTTTCTCGCTATCGCTTTAGGCTCTGCATTTGAATTGCAGACTCAACTGATTTTGGTAAAAGAGTTGAATCTTTTAACTGAAGACAAAGTAAATGCTTTATTAAATGAAGTTTCTGAAATTCAAAGAATGATTTACTCATTCAAAAATAGTTTAAAATAAAGTCTGGAAATCTTGGCTCTTGGCTCTAGATTCTTGACTCTAATAAAAAAAGAAAAATGGCAAAACGTACAGATATAAAAACAATTTTAGTAATCGGTTCAGGACCTATCATCATTGGTCAGGCAGCTGAATTTGATTACGCAGGAACGCAGGCTTGTCTGTCTTTAAGAGAAGAAGGCTACAAGGTAATTTTGATCAACTCAAACCCTGCGACAATTATGACCGATGTAGAAATCGCTGATAAAGTATATATTGAGCCGATTTCATTACAGTTTGTAAGCCACATCATCAGAAAAGAACGGCCGGATGCTCTATTACCAACATTGGGAGGTCAGACAGGACTGAATATGGCGGTAGAATTGGAAAAATCAGGAATTCTTGAAGAATGCAAAGTAGAAGTATTGGGAACTACGCTTTCTGCAATCAACAGAGCGGAGGACAGAGACCTTTTCCGTGAATTGATGAGAGAACTGAACGAACCGGTTCCTGAGTCTGATATTGTAAACACAGTAGAAGGAGCACTTGCTTTTGCAGATGCAATTGGCTACCCGGTAATTGTGCGTCCTGCATTTACCATGGGAGGTACCGGAGGAGGTATCGCTTCTAATG
This sequence comes from Chryseobacterium sp. MEBOG06, assembly GCF_021869765.1. Classification (NCBI taxonomy): domain Bacteria; kingdom Pseudomonadati; phylum Bacteroidota; class Flavobacteriia; order Flavobacteriales; family Weeksellaceae; genus Chryseobacterium; species Chryseobacterium sp. MEBOG06. Next base: position 1,808,560 of record NZ_CP084580.1, read on the forward strand.
AAGTAGAATTAAAAGAAATTGCCGAATTAGGATTGAAGTACAGCCCGGTTACGCAGTGTCTTATTGAAAGATCTATTGCCGGTTTCAAAGAAATAGAATACGAAGTAATGCGTGATGCAAATGACAATGCCATTGTGGTTTGTAACATGGAAAACATTGATCCTGTAGGAGTTCACACAGGAGATTCAATTGTAGTAGCACCTTCTCAAACCCTTTCAGACAGAGAATATCAATTACTGAGAAATGCTTCACTGAAAATTATCAGAGCATTGGGAATTGAAGGAGGTTGTAATGTACAGCTGGCTTTAGACCCTCACTCATTCGAATACTATATCATCGAGGTAAACCCTAGAGTTTCCCGCTCATCAGCTCTGGCAAGTAAGGCAACAGGATATCCGATTGCTAAAATTGCTGCTAAAATTGCTGTAGGACTAACGCTGGATGAAATCATGAACCCGGTAACAGGAAAAACATACGCATGTTTTGAACCTGCACTGGACTACGTGGTAACGAAGTTCCCAAGATTCCCATTCGATAAATTTGAAACAGCAGACAGAAGACTTTCTACTCAGATGAAAGCTACTGGAGAAGTGATGGCGATCGGTAGAAACTTTGAAGAATCTTTACAGAAAGCGATCCGTTCATTAGAAACAGGAATCAAGCACTTGGGACTAAAAACAAAGCAGGCTCAGGCGCTTACAGAAGAAGAAATCGAAAGAAGAATCAGAGTGTGTGATGATGAGAGATTATTCATCATCGGAGATGCTTTAAGAAGAGGATACGACTGGGAGAAGATTGTAGAATGGAGTAAAATAGACAAGTTCTTCATCTGGAAACTTAAAAAGCTGGTTGATTTCGAAAAGGTAATTGCAGATAATAAGTTTGATAAAGAAACCTTAGTTCAGGCTAAAAAATTAGGCTTCGCAGATGTTAATATAGCTGTTCTTTGGGAGGTAACAGAGCGTGAAGTTTTCAATTTCAGAAAAGAAAACGGAGTAATGCCGATTTACAAAATGGTAGACACTTGTGCTGCTGAGTTTGAAAGCGAGACTCCCTATTTCTACGGAACATATGAAGAAGAAAATGAAAGTGTTGTTTCTGACAAAGAAAAGATTATTGTACTAGGTTCAGGACCTATCAGAATCGGTCAGGGAGTTGAGTTTGACTACGCAACGGTACATTCAGTTTGGGCAATCAAAGAAATGGGATATGAAGCGATTATCATCAACAATAACCCTGAAACCGTTTCTACAGACTTCTCTATCTCTGACAAACTATACTTTGAGCCGCTTACAGAAGAAGATGTAATGAATATCATCGATCTTGAAAAGCCAAAAGGAGTAGTAGTACAGTTCGGAGGGCAGACTGCGATCAATCTTGCTGATAAACTGGCTTCGCACGGGGTACAGATCTTAGGAACTTCATTGGAAGATCTTGACAGAGCTGAAAACAGAGACAAATTTGAAAAAGCACTTCAGGAAATGGGAATTCCTCAGCCAAATGGAAGAACTTCCACTTCAAAAGAAGAAGCTATAAAAATCGCTAACGAAATCGGTTACCCCGTATTGGTACGTCCAAGCTACGTTCTTGGAGGTAGAGCGATGGAAATCGTATATGCAGAGGCAGAATTGGCTCACTATATGGAGCACGCTGTAGAAGCGAGCCCGGAACACCCTGTCTTGGTTGACAAGTACATGGTAGGAAAAGAAATCGAAGTAGATGCAATCTGTGACGGTGAAACAGTAGTGATTCCAGGAATCATGGAACATATCGAAAGAGCAGGAGTTCACTCCGGAGACTCTATCGCTGTGTACCCACCGCAGAATATTTCACAGAGCGAAATAGATACTTTGGTAGATTATACAAAGAGACTGGCAAAAGGACTTAAGGTGATCGGATTAATGAATATCCAGTACGTTCTTTTTGAAGGAAATGTATATGTAATCGAAGTAAACCCGCGTTCTTCAAGAACAGTTCCTTTCTTATCCAAAATTACAGAGGTGCCCATGGCTAACCTTGCGACAAAAGCAATTTTAGGACAGAAACTGGCAGATCTTGGATATAAAGATGGTCTGGTTCCAAACAAAGAAGGAGTCTTTGTAAAAGTTCCGGTATTCTCTTTCTCAAAACTCACGAAAGTAGATATCTCCCTGGGACCTGAAATGAAGTCTACAGGAGAAGTTATGGGGAAAGATACCACCCTTGAAAAAGCTCTTTACAAAGGATTGGTAGCAGCGGGAAGAAAAGTTCCTATGCACGGTTCTATCCTGTTCACGGTAGCAGACAAGCACAAAGATGAAGCAGCAGCTCTTGCAGCAAGATTCCATGAAGTAGGATTCAGAATCTGGGCTACGGAAGGTACTGCAAAATACTTCGGTGAAAAAGGTATTCCTTGTAAGATCGGATACAAAATAGGAGAAGAAAGTGTGAACCTTATCGACCTGATCCAGAAAGGAAAAGTTCAGTATGTTGTGAATACCACTACAAAAGGTAAACAGGCTGAAAGAGACGGTTTCCAGATCAGAAGAATGAGTGTGGAAAACGGTGTTCCTTGCCTTACATCAATGGATACGGTAGAAGCCATCCTGAAAGTAATCGAAAGCATGAGTTTCAAAATGGAGACTATGTAATTTTCGGAAAAATAGAATATCCTAAACCTCGTAAGTTTTCTTACGAGGTTTTTTTGTCCTTTTTACTGAAATTAGATATCTTTCTGATCTGAATTTTATGATATCAAACAAAATTTACTTCTATTTCAACTGATATAATAGTAGTGAAATAAAAATCTTCCAACTCTATATGAAAATACATAAACGAATTCGGCCTCTGTTCACAATCATCTTTCTTTTTATACTCTCAGGATGTGCTGTAGGAACAGATTTTTATATTCAGAATTTAACAGATGTAAAAAAGATGATAACAATTAATTATAAAAGCAGGGTTTTCAATGATCTGAAGAGACCCTTTCATAGAGATTTAAGTTTCAACTATGAAGATGAGATAGTATCACCTAAAGTTTTTAAGAAAATTAAAAATCTAAAGACTCTTGAGAAAATTGAAGTCAGAGATTCATCAGTTATCATGGAGCTTCATCCGCATTCAACAACAAGAATAGATCAGACCTTTAATGCTAATTGGTATATGACCATAAATTCTGTAGATATAGACGGAAAAGAATACAGCATTAAGGAACTGGAGAAAAATGCTGAGAAAATTCATAACGATTATATCTATAAAATCAAATCTTATTAAATCTCCTGAGCCTGGGTTAAAGTAAGTGAAATTTCATTCCTTTGGAAGGTACTTTTAGTCACCAGATGCAAAAAAAATAGGATTTCTAAACAGAATTATATATCAAAACTGTGGGGCCACACCTGTATTTAAAAATAAAATATCCGCAGAGAAAATAGAGAAGAAATAATACTGACAGGTTTATTGGCAGATCAATTTAAAAGTAGATATTATTTGCGGAATTATTTATAAATTAGAGCGTTAAAATTCAAACTGTTAATCATATTTATAAATTTATAAAAATCTTACCAAACGAAATAACAGCCATGTCAGAATATTACGCAAAATCAGTAGATTCTTTATCTTTTGAAATTACCAAAGAAGAACAGTTAATAGGAAAACTACTTTATAAAAACTGGTTTACATTTAATGCTGAAATAGAGATTGAAGGCCGTTTTTATCAAGTGGAGCCAAAGGGTTTTTGGGGAACAACCATTGAATTAAAAGATCATGAAAGAGTGATCTTAAAATTCAGAATGAACTGGAATGGGGAGATTGTCGTACAAACTTATTTTGATGGAATAAAAGAAGGGTTTCTTTTTAAACACAGAGGGGTATTTAAAGAATCATTCGTACTTGCAGATCAGCAGGGAACGGAACTTTTTGTAATGAAGCCACACCTTAAATGGAGCGCTCTGACTTGTGAATATCAGATCATCACTTCAGAAAAATTCGAAACAATTTCTCACAAAGAAATAATATTGATCAACTCATTACATTGTGCCAATTATTATATGTCAATGATAATGGCTGTGTAGATATCTGAATGTAAATTCCATTGCTTTTATTATAATGCAAAAAAAATGATTAGAAAATAAAATAATCAATGTAAAATATCATTATAGAATGAAATAAGGGGTTTTTGATTTGTCAAAAACCCTTTATTTATGGGCTTTTTCAAAGAGCGTATTTTATGATTTTCATCATATTTTTATTTAGAATTAATAAAAATAAAGTAATTTAGCGCCACTAAGCTTAATTATAAACATGAAAAAAATTATTATTTCTGCATCTTTATTGGCAGCAGCCATGCTGAGTGCACAGGAAAAAGACACAATTAAAGTTTCCGAGATTCAATCCGTATCCCTTCAGGGAACTCACAATTACAGAACCAAAAAGTCTGAATCCATAGCAAGGCTTCCTTTAGAAAATCTGGAAAATCCAACCGTTTATAATCTTGTTCCCAAAGAAATTATCAGTGAAATGGGAGCTACAGATTTCAACACAGCAATGGCATCTGCGCCGGGAGTAGTGGTAAGTAATAGTGTGAATGACAGCGGTAATGATATTTTCCTGAGAGGATTCAGTTCTAATGCAAGTTTCAGAAATGGATTGATCCAGAATCCGAGAGTACAGTCTGAAATTGCCAATATTGAAAGAGTAGAAGTAATCAAAGGTCCTTCCGGAACCTTATTTGGCGGAACCTTAGCTAATTATGGAGGGGTAGTAAATGTAGTCACCAAAAAACCTCAGGAAAATTTCGGGGGAATTATCAATTATACCACGGGAAGCTGGGGGATGAACAGAATTACAGCAGACGTCAATACCCCTTTAAATAAGGAGAAAACAGCGTTGGCAAGATTTAATATAGCCGCTTATTCACAGGACTCTTTTCAGGATGCCGGTTACAATAAAGGAGCATTTTTTTCAGGAAGCATTTTATATAAAGTAAGTGACAGAACAACGGTAACTTTAGATACCGAATTCCATGCTCCGGAAAAGACCCTGAATGCCTATGTAAGGCAGTCTGATAAATTGACTCTGCACTCCATGAAAGACTTGGCTGGTGCCTACGACAGATCATTTACCAGTAATGATGTAGGATCAAAAAGAACCAATTTCGTGACAATGGCTGAAGTAACCCATAAGTTCAACAACCAATGGACTTCCAGAACATCCTATCAACGAGGAGAAGCTAATGAAAATGAATCTGTATTTTTAGTATTAAATTATCTGAATAACAACTCTGTAAGCAGAAGTATCCGCCCTTTCGACAGCTATAAAATTACCACAGATAATATCCAGCAGAATTTCATTGGAGATTTTAAAATAGGGAACCTCAGAAACCGTCTGGTTGTAGGAGTAGATTACTTTCAGCAGACCGGTAAAAACCAATATCCTGTCTATAAAGTAGGTAAAAACGATGCTTCAGTATTCGTTCCTTACCCTTTGGATGGAATCATTACTAAAGAAAAGGACAAAGATCAGCCAACTGATGTGGTTTATCTGGATTCTTCCACAAAATGGACTCCGCTTTCCAGAGATGTCATCAAGGCACTCCCAAGAAGCGGAACGATGTATGATATTAATAAAATCAGCACTTTCAGCGTATATGCTTCCGATGTTCTTAATATTACAGACAATTTACTGGTGATGGCAAGTCTACGAATGGACAATTATAAAAGTGATAATATCATTTCAAATGGAGTAGAAGGAAAAGGCAAGTATACACAAACTCAGTTTGCCCCAAAATTCGGGTTGGTATATGAAATTATCAAAAACGAAATTTCATTCTTTGCCAATTATGTAAACGGATTCAAGAACGTGGCCCCTACGAGAGACCCGAGAGATCAGAAAGGAAACACATTCATAGAATATAAACCTGAACAGGGAAATCAGTTTGAAGCAGGGTTTAAACTTGATTTATTTGGCAAAAAACTTTTGACAACGGTAAGTTATTACAATATGAAGATCAAAAATCGTCTGATAGCAGATCCGTCAGGTATTGCAGGATTATATATTCAGGATGGAAATATCAAAAACCAGGGGTTTGAATTAGATCTTGTAGCCAATCCGGCTAAAGGATGGAATATTGTTGCAGGTTACGGCTATAACGATAACAAATTTGACGACAGAAGTAAAGATGCAGGAAAAAGAAGTGCCTGGAGCCCTAAACATGTAGCAAATCTTTGGACAAGTTACAAGATTATGGATGGAACCTATGAAGGATTTGGCTTTGGTGCGGGATTCAATTTTGTAGATAAAACCTATATTAATATAGTAAATCATTTTCTTGCACCGGCTTATACCACAGTAGGGGCAACAGTTTTCTATGACAGAAAAAAATACAGAATAGGTCTGAAGATGAACAATGCACTGAACCAAAATTACTGGAACTTTTATGGTCAGCCACAGAAGCCAAGGGAAATTCTTGCCAATTTCGCATTTAAATTTTAAAAAAGCATAAAGATTTTAATAACCGACTATTTGCTGGACAACGCAAGGACATTGAGAGGATTATATAGTTTTTAAAAAGGTGTAAGAATATCAAATACTTTTTACAAAGTACCAATTTTAATAATTAGATTTTAACACGCATTCATAAATTTGATCAATTTCAGATTCTCGCATCTTGATTAAAGCTGTAAAATACCTTTTCGTCTTTGCGTATCCGGCATCTATTAACCCTTTAGTGATGGGTTGCTATTGAAATCATCTAATGAACAGGATATGGAAAACAAAAAAACTAATACAAAGAAAAAACAGGGAAAATCTCTTACCAAGAGAGTCACCGGGTGGCTGCATCTATGGCTAGGGTTGGTTTCCGGAATTATTGTGCTGACGGTAACGCTTTCAGGAACCGTATTTGTCTTTTGTGACGAAATTATAGATTGGTGCGGAGGCAGTGCAAAATATGTGCAGGCTCCGGATAATAAAAAGAAAATGGCTCCTGAAGAACTGCTTGTCCAATTTCAGAAACAGGTGCCGGGCAGAAGAGCATTTTATTTCGACACTTATAAAGATGCAGACAGAACCTTCAGAGTGGCCTCAGCTACCCAGCCACCAAAAGATAAAAATGAAGCTAAAGCAGCACAGCCACAGAAGAAAAGCCGTGGTCCGAGAGGTGTATTTGCCTATCACTATCTCGATCCTTATACCGGTAAAATAATGGGATCTACCAAAAGCTATGAATTCTTTTATGTAGTAGCCCATATTCATGCACAGTTGCTGGCAGGAAAGCTTGGAAAGACAGTGGTGGGAATTGCCTCAATTATATTTTTCATCCAGTTAATCAGCGGGTTGATTCTCTGGTGGCCTAAAAAATGGAATAAAACGACAAGAACAGCCGCTTTTAAAATCAAGGCAGGAACAAAATGGCGCAGGAAAAACTACGATTTCCATAATGTTTTCGGCTTTTATACTTTATTGCCGGCAGTATTTATTACCATTACCGGATTGATTATGGCCTATAAGGTTTTAACAGATCTTACTCAGGAAGCCTTCGGAGGAGTAGCAGATCCCCACAAAATTGCAGAGAAGTATGAACCAAAGTTTGATCCTGAGAAAAAAGCATTGCCTTTTACTGATTTTATAGACAGAAACTTCAAAGAAATTCCTGAGGCAAAACAGATCAGAATGAGTGTTCCAAGAAATGATTCATCTACAGTTTATAATGTTGTTGCCGCTCATTTTATTGGGTTAAAAAGTATTTCAAAAGGCAAAAGCAGAGAAATCAACAAGTATACAGGAAACGAAATTCATTACCCTAAAGAAGTCCAGATGCACGAGGTCATTGAACATATGAATTTTGACCTTCATGTCGGCTACTGGGGCGGGATGTTTGGAAAAATCTTCACTTTCATTATCGGGATTATCTGTACAAGTCTTCCCGTGACCGGATTTCTGATCTGGTGGGGAAGGAGGAATAAATCATCAGGGAAAAATAAAGAAATTAAAAATATTCATCAACATAGAAAAGAAGGACATCATGAACAATTGGTTTAAATTTTTATACCTCACAGTATTTGCTTTTTCCATTTCGGGAAAAGCTCAGGAAAAAGTGACAATAGGAGAAAAGCAGAATCTATTTTCAAAAATTTTAAATGAAAACAGGGAAGTCTGGATTCATCTTCCTAAAACATATAATGACAAGACAATCAATCCAGCAAAATATCCGGTAATCTATCTTTTGGATGGAGAAATCAATTTTGAATATTATACAGGAATGAGTGATTTCCTTGCAAGAACTCCTTATGCAGACATTCCGGAATGTATTGTGGTGGGAATTAAAAATACAGAAAGAACCAGAGATCTTACACCTACGAAATCTCACAGGAAAAGTCCGGTAAACCCTGATCTTATTCTTTTTGCAGATAGCGGCGGAAGTGAGAATTTTACAAACTTTTTGCAGGAAGAATTAAAACCATGGATCAATAGAAACTATAGAACTCAGGATTTATCTATATTGGTGGGGCATTCTTTCGGAGGATTGTTTGCAATCAATACTTTCCTTATTCATCCGGATTATTTTAACGCTTATGTGGCGAATGATCCCAGCTTATGGTGGGATAATAAAATAACCGTTTCGAGAACAAAAGATTATCTGGAGAAGAATAAAAAATTTCCAGCCAAAAAATCATTATACGTTTCTCAGGCAGATAACGAAGAACAGCAGAAAAACTGGAATTCTGATATGACACAGGCCATAGAAGAGTTCAAAGGAATTATTGAGCAAAACGGTTCATTGAATTATAAGCATAGCTTTTTCCCGGGAGAAGTACATGGAACGGTTTCTTACCCTGCAAACTATGAAGCGTTGAAGTTTATTTTCAAAGGTTTCAGGACAGATATTAAAAGGCTTGCCAAAAATCCTGAACAGCTTGAAGTGGATTATAAAAAGCTTTCTGATAAAACGGGAACAGAGTTTCTTCCATCAGAAGCTTATCTGAACGTTGTTCTTAAGTTTATGAAAAGTAATGACTTTAAAGAGACGGAAACCTACTTTATGAATCTTAAAAATAAGCTTTATCCTAAAGTAAAATAGGAGATTTTTATTAAATATTGAGAAGGCAGGGTAGATTGAAGACATAAGATCTACCCTGTTTTTTAGAAAAATAATAAAGAAATTTATCCTAAAATTTTGTCAATTAAAAAAAAGTATCGTAATATTGCGATGTAAAATAATATGATATGGGACTTACAAAAACCGAAATATTTACAGAGGAACAGAACCGGTTAGCAGCATTGTTTAAGGTACTTGGGCATCCGGCCAGAATTTCCATTCTTCAGCATATCATCAATCAGAAAGCTTGTATCTGTAATGATTTGGTTGAAGAATTAGGATTAGCTCAGGCTACTATTTCACAACATTTGAAAGAACTTAAAAATACAGGAATTATCAAAGGATCAATTGAAGGGAAATCGGTATGCTATTGTATTAATGAAAAGGTCTGGAAAGAGGTTCAATCTCAGTTTAATCTTTTCTTTAATCAGCAAGCCAATATAGATCAATGCTGCTAAAGCATTTTTTTACATTTTTTAATATCGTTATATCGCAATATGATAATTAATAAAAATGAACGTAAACTTATCCAAAACAATCCAGAAGGCTTTATTTTTGAAACCGATAAATGAAGACCGAAAGAAAATTGTACAGCCTTTGATTGAATTTATCCAAAAGAAAGTAACTCATAATGAAGCGGTCAATATCAGTTTTATTTGCACTCACAATTCCCGCCGGAGTCATTTTTCGCAGATTTGGGCGCAAGTGGCGGCTGCTCATTTCGGAATAGCTAATGTTTTTTGTTATTCAGGAGGAACTGAAGAAACCGCATTGTTTCCTAAAGTTGCAGAAACATTAATCCATCAGGGATTTATTATTTTCAAAATATCTGAGAATGATAATCCTGTCTATGCTATAAAATATGATAAGAATGCTTTCCCCGTAATTGGTTTTTCTAAAAAGTATGACAGCCTGTTTAATCCTGATTCAGGTTTTGCTGCGGTAATCACCTGCTCACAGGCTGATGATGGCTGCCCGTATATAGCAGGGGCCGAAGTCAGAATCCCGATTACTTATGAAGATCCTAAATATTCAGATAATTTACCGGTACAGGAAGAAGTATATCATCAGCGCAGCCTGGAGATCGCTTCAGAAATGCTGTACGTTTTTTCAATGATTAAAAAATAAAAAATGAATCCCAAATTAAAACTTCTCGACCGCTATTTAACACTCTGGATTTTTCTTGCTATGCTCACCGGAATTGGCCTGGGAGCAATATTTCCGGGTATCTCTGATGCTGCCAATACTTTGAGCACCGGAACCACCAATATTCCGTTGGCAGCAGGATTGATTTTAATGATGTATCCTCCGTTGGCAAAAGTGGACTATTCATTGCTGCCTATGGCTTTTAAAGATAAAAAAGTAATCAGTATTTCCCTGTTCCTAAACTGGATCGTAGGCCCATGTTTAATGTTTGCTCTCGCAGTATTATTTCTGAGAAATGAACCGGATTATATGATAGGTTTGATTTTAATAGGCCTGGCAAGATGTATTGCCATGGTAATTGTCTGGAATGATTTGGCTAAAGGAAACAGAGAATATGCAGCTCTGCTGATTGCACTGAACTCTATTTTCCAGATAATAAGCTACAGCTTTTTTGTGTGGCTCTTTATCAATGTACTGCCTGAAAAGTTGGGATTCGCAAGTTTCAATATAAAAATATCTATGAAAGAGGTTACAGAGAGCGTACTGATTTATCTGGGAGTGCCTTTTTTGGCTGGTTTCTTAAGTAGATATTTCTTAATCAAATTCAAAGGAAAAGACTGGTACAACAGGATATTTATTCCGGCGGTTTCACCCATAACATTGTATGCATTGCTTTTTACCATCGTTTTGATGTTCAGCCTGAAAGGAGATAAGATTCTGGAACTGCCTATGGATGTGCTGAAGGTTGCCATTCCTCTGACCATTTATTTTATGCTGATGTTTTTTATAAGTTTCCTGATCAATAAGGCTTTAAAAGTCTCTTATGATAAAAATGTTTCTATAGCATTCACAGCTGCAGGAAATAATTTTGAGCTGGCTATTGCAGTTTCTATTGCAGTTTTCGGACTGCACTCTCCACAGGCATTCGTAGGGGTGATTGGTCCTTTGATTGAAGTTCCTGTTTTAATTTTATTGGTAAAGGCCAGTGTATGGCTCAAGAAGAGATACTATCATTAATTATATTGAACCTGTTTAAACTTTTATCGATTTCCAGCTCTTTACTCACATTGAAATTCATATAATTAGAAGTCTTAAAATACTTTAGTTCATTATAGAATGGTTAATATCTTACTGCGTAAATAAGTTCACTTTAGATGGAAATCAAAGATTTTTAAAAATTTGAGTGTTCTTACATGCACAGAATCTGTTTCTTTCATGAACTAAAGTGTTTAATATGTTGCATCTTTTTGGTTGCTTTGTACATTGAAATTTATGATGTAAAAATAGTGTAAACAGCTTTTATGCTTTAATTTATTTTATAATAGGGTTCCGAATAATATTTACTGGGTTTAATGTATGCTATTTCTCTGTCTGCATCAAAAATCCATATAAATCTACGAAGCATATCTGCTCCAAAATAGCTTACGTTTTGTGTTTTCAGTTCTCCAGAGAAAAAACCAACTGAAACATCCTTAAATACAAATTTTTCGAGTTTAAAAAAAGGAAGAACTGCCTGTTTGGTAATAAGGCTTTGCCCTTCTGAGTTTTTTAAGGTCTTCTCTCCGGTGACTTTCAGCTTTTTGCTAAGCTCATATTTCTCCGCAAAATCATTACTGTATAAGATCCCCCCGGAATAGCCGGATTGAAGAACAAAATAACCCTCCTGCTGACGTTTACCATCCACTACATTATCTGCCGATATATAAAGACCTTCATTATTTAAAATAATTTTTACAGGCTGAAACCCGTTCAGGTCGGGCTTTTGCTTCTGATCGTAAATGACAAACTGGTTGTTGTCATAATCTATCATAAAGGTTTTTCCTTCAAAAATGCCGGTACCTACTTTTCCGTCAGCTTCATGGCCGGTGAGCTGGTGATTAAAAAAGCGAATGTTTTTCCAGGACAGTTTTCCAATATTCAGAGTATTATCATCACTTATTTCTTCTTTATTGAAAATAATGTGATCAGCTTTCCGCTGGCGTTCAGGAGAAATGGAGCAGTCCCTCATGGCAATCTGAAACATAAGATCCAGAGAATCTTTTTTATTCACCAGGGATTTTACAATGATATTATTGTTTTTAGTGATTCTGAACGGAATCTTTTGCTGCGCTTGTAAGCTGAAAAGTCCTGCAGAAAGGAATAGAAATAGACCTGTTTTTTTTAGCATTGTTGGTGATTAGTGTTTTAACAGCTTAAAATTACCCATTATCCCGGGAAAAACAAATAATAAAGTAAAATGGCTAAGTAAATTCCAGTGCTATGGCATGAATCCTTTCGTGTGGTAGCGGAGAAAAGCGATTAAAAGAAGTGACATATTCAATGGTTAGTAATGTATTTAAAAGGATTTGCCCGGAAAAATATGTTAATAGAAAAATATCGAGAAAGCAAAAATTATTAAAATTTGGGAAAGCTATTTTGTTTTGATTTTTGTAATTTTAAGCAAAAATTTACACGTGAAAAAGTTAATAGCAGCAGTTTGCATTTCAGTTTCAACATTCAGTTTTGCACAGGACTATTCTGTACCCGCAGTAAGTCCGCGTCAGAAGGTAGAACAGCAGTTTTCTATGTCTAAGATTTCCATCGACTATGGTAGACCAGGAGTAAAAGGGCGTAAGATTTTCGGAGAACTTGTTCCTTACGGTCAGGTTTGGAGAGCCGGAGCGAACTCATCTACAAAAATTACATTCGGACAGGCGGTTAGCTTTGGTGGAAAAACAGTGGCACCAGGAACTTATGGTTTGTTCATTGTTCCAACTGAAAAAGAATGGAAAATAATTTTAAATAAAGATTTCCAGCAGTGGGGAGCTTATACTTATGATCCTAAACAGGATGTGGTAGATGTTACTGTACCTGTTAACCCATTAACGGATAAGCAGGAATGGTTCGAGATTACCCTTAATCCTACAGATGAAAACTCAGGTAACTTAGTGATCAAATGGGATATGGCACAGGCAGAAATTCCGTTGAAGCCATCAAAATTAGATACTGTAATTAAGATTTCTGATAAGTTGAAAGAAATCAAGAAAATAGAATCAGACTCTAACAAAAAAGGCTAACAATGAATTTTTCTGTTCAACCTGTTTTAGAGAATGAAGAATATCAATTAATCCCCTTACAGCAAGGGGATTTTGAATCTTTATATGAAGTAGCTTCCGATCCTAAAGTATGGGAACAGCATCCCAATAAAGATCGTTATCAGAGAGAAGTTTTTGAGAATTTTTTCAGAGGAGCGATAGAGAGTGGCGGTGCTTTTAAAATTATTGAGAAAGCTACAGGAGATATATTGGGAAGCAGCCGCTATTATGACTTTGATAAAGAGGATAATCATATTTTTATAGGTTATACTTTCTATGGAACAAAGTCATGGGGAAAGGGAATCAACCCGCAGATTAAAAAACTGATGCTGGATTATATTTTCCAGTTTGTAGATAAGGTTCACTTTCATATCGGAAAAGAAAATTTCCGTTCCCAGACAGCATTAGAAAGATTGGGCGGTAAAAAAATAGCTGAAGAAGAAGTGGCTTATTTTGCAGAGCCTACAAGAACCAATTTTGTTTATGAAATCACAAAAGAAGATTGGGTATGAAAAAATATAAAATTCAACAGTCTCCCTTTGTAGTACCCACTACAGACGGAAAACTTATCGAAGAACATTGGGGGAATTCTACAGGGAATTCTAATGTTTCAATTGCTCATATGGTAGCACCTCCGGATTGGAGCGAGCCTCACCAGACTCCTGAATTTGATGAATTTACTTATATCATTTCAGGAAAAAAACAATTTGAAATTGATGGTGAAAACGTAATATTGGAAAAAGGACAGAGTATTCTTATTGAAAAAGGAGCCCGGATCCGTTACAGTAATCCGTTTTCTGAACCCTGCGAATACCTTGCTATCTGTCTGCCTGCCTTTTCTATGGAACTGGTGAACAGGGAAGTGGAAGGTGTAGATTAAGAAGGTAAAAGGTAAATTTTCGGATTTGCTTTTTTAATAATTTTTTGTAAAGTATACAACAGATATTTGCCGGACAAAATGCTTTGAGACCTTTGCTCAAAGCATTTTTTATTAAACCACAAAGGTGGTACAAAAATTTTTGTATTTCCTTAAACTTTCTAAAGTGTAAAAAAGTGTTTAAAAAAGAAAACCTTTTGTGACTAAGTTTAAACATTCCTATAGATAATTCACAGATTATAATCCACAAATTTCTACAGCCCGAAATTATTTTGTATGTTCGCGCGCTTAAATTTATTAAGAATACTTTTTAAAATACTATGAAAAACAAATTATCGACTGTGCTATTACTAGGCATTGCGCTTTCTGCTACTTCTTGTGCAACCATCTTTACAGGTTCTAAAGACAAAATATCTTTCAACTCAAGCCCTGAAGGAGCTAAAGTATTGCATAAAGGAATTGAAAAATGTGTTACGCCTTGTATTGCCGAAATTCCAAGATCGTTGAGCAAACAGACCGTTACATTAGAAAAAGAAGGGTTTGTAAGCAAGGAATTCAAACTTACTAAAACCTTTAATGCAGTGACCTTGTTAAATATCCTTTTTGGCGGGGCTATTGGGGTTGGAATTGATGCTGCTACAGGTTCTCTGACGAAGTATTCACCAAAGAAATACGATGTTGAGCTTGAAGCTAAACCGTAACAGACCCATCATAAAAATACAAAAAAGGCAAATTCGCGATCAGCGGGTTTGCCTTTTTTTATGAGTTGTTATTTTAAAATTTCTTTCAGAAACATCAGCGTGTGATTCCATGCTCTTTTAGCCATTACCTCATTATAATCCGGTGATTTCGGATCGGTAAAAGTATGCTTAGAGTGGGCATAGGTGATAATCTGCCAGTCTGCATTACCTTCATTCATTTCTTTGATGAGGTTTTCATAATCCTGTGGAGTGACACTTTTATCATCAGCAGGATTTTCTACAAGAATTTTTGCCGTTAATGCTTCATTCTTTCTGTTCTGATCCCTCGCGAGACTTCCGTGGATAGAAACAACGCCCGCTACAGGTAGGTGGCCTCTTGCCGATTCTAAAGCTCCGGTACCTCCAAAGCAGTATCCAATGACCGCAGTTTTGTCAGAGATCGCTCCGTTTTTTTTAAGCTGTTCCAGCGCCAAAGAAATCCTTTTTTGGTATTCCTGAAAATTTTGCTTGTAGTAGCCTGAGCTTTTTGCAGCCGACTCATTATCAGCCGGAAGCTTGCCTTCACCATAAATGTCAGCGATAAAAGCGATATATCCTTGTTTTTCAAGTTCAAGAGCTGCTGTTTTTGCTTCCTCATCAATTCCTTTCCAGGCCGGAAGTATCAGAACACCCGGAAGTTTTTTCCCTGCATTAGAAGTCACCAGGCCGTTCAGCTTTTGGGAGCCGTCCTGATAGGAAACAGTTTTAAGTTTTTGACTGAAAAGACTTCCTGAAGCCATAATCATTGTGGTTAATAAGATTGAACGTATCATATTTTGCTTTGTAAAGTTTATTAAGTAATCTTCAACTAAATTAATCAAAATAACTCATAATTATAGTGAAAGACCGCTGTAAATTCTAATCACCCGAATTGTATTCCTAAATGAGTTAATTCCTCCTCCAAATTAGTTTCAGGAGTAATATGAATGGTGATAAATCCTAAAGTTTTTGCCATTTCAATATTCTTGGGATTGTCATCAATGAAAACAGACTCCTCAGCCTTTATATTGTATCTTTCCAGTAAAATATGCCATATTCTCGGATCAGGTTTGATTAGTTTCTCAGTTCCGGAAACTACAATTTTATCATCAAAAATCTGGAAGAAATCATAGTTTTCCAAAGCGTAAGGAAATGTTTCTTCAGACCAGTTGGTCAGTCCGAACAGATGATATTTCGTGTTTTTTAGTTTTCTTAATACTTCTACGTTTTGAGGAATATCACTTTTCAGCATCACGGTCCAGTTATCGTAATAAGCTTTGATTTCCTTTTCCCATTCCGGGAACTTCTTTACCTGAATTTCCGTTCCTTCAGAAAGACTTCTTCCTCTGTCCTGTTCTTCATTCCATTCAGACTGGGCAATATGTTCAAGAAAGTATTCCATTTTTTCATCATCATTGAAATAGTCTTTAAAAAAATATCTCGGATTCCAATCCATCAGTACGCCTCCGAAATCGAATATAATGTTCTTAATGTTCATATTTTAAATTATGTTTTAAAATTAGGTAATTTTTACCCGATCCTTGTGCTTTGTGTATTAACATAAAATTTAAACCAGATTAATTTTTTATAATTGACCAGTATTAAAGATGATATGAATGAAATTGTTTCTTTCGAAGTTTTAGCATAAGCTACAAAGTTGAAGTTTTGTTTAAAGTAAAATTTTTGAATAAAAAAAACCGGAAGAAATCTTCCGGCTCATTATATTGTTCTATCCATGATGCCCGTCATGGTGATCGTTGTGATTGTCATCACGGTGATTATTAAACCTTCTATCATGAGGCATTTGTGGTCTGTCATGATGATTTCTGTAATCATTGTCATATTTCAACCTTGGATTCTGTCCCTGATAATAGCGTGAAGAAAATTTTTTGTACTGTGCGGGAGTCATTATTCTTTCCATAGCATAGTAGCGGTCTGTATACCATCTGTTGGGTGCTTTACCATAAACACGATTCCAGGAGTTGTAATCCGGGTAACGATTATTCAATAATGTTAGCTGATTTATCTGATTGTTGTTTAATCCAAGAAAAATAGCAACCTGTCCCCAATTAATAGAGGAAACACTTCCTCTGTAATCATTGTAATAACTCTGTGAAAAGCCTAATGTGAATACACCAAGGGCTGCCACAATTAATAACTTTTTCATAATTAAAATTGTATTTTAAAACTAAGTATAGAATACCCAAAAGCATACCGTTTCAGTTTGTTTTAAGATACATTTATGATTTAGCTCAGCTTTGCTTTTTTATTGAGGCTTGTAAAACTGATACTGCCCATTTTCATAATAGGCATTAATGTGCTGCAATCCGTTGGTAAGGATGATTTCTCTGGCCCCGATAATGGAGTTATATCTGGCGGTCTGTTCAAATGTTTTTTCTGTTAATTTGATTTGCGGGGCCTTACATTCAATTAGAATTACGGGCTCTGTTTTCTCAGTAACCAGAAGATCTATACGTTTGGTAAGGCCATTCAGCACAATCTTTTTTTCGGTGATAAGTGCCGATGCAGAATAGGATTTTACAGTAAGATAATAGTGTACCCAGTGCTGTCTGACCCATTCCTCAGGAGTGAGCAGAAGATAAGTTTTACGAACCAAATCATAAATAAAAAACTTATCTTTGTCTTTCTTGAATTTAAAATCAAAAGTTTCCTGAAAATTCAGTTTTGGAAGTTCCATTAATAAGATGAAAGAATTAGATTTAATCCTCAAAAATATTAAAAATAAAGAAGTTTTACCTATTTATTTTTTCCATGGAGAAGAAGCCTACTTTATTGATGTTGCCGTAAAAGCCCTTGAGCATAACTTTTTGGAGGAAGATGAAAAGGCTTTTAACCAAACGGTTACCTATGGCAAAGATACTTCTTATCAGGAAGTTCTTTCTTTGGCCAGACAGTTCCCGATGATGGGGGATAAGCAGGTTATTATCGTCAAAGAAGCCCAGGACTTAAGATTCAATGAAGAGGAAAACAGAATTCTTGAATCCTATGTAGAAAATCCTGTGCCTTCCACAGTATTGGTTTTTGCCCACAAGCATAAGAAACTGGACAGCAGAAAAAAGGCGGCCAAAGCTTTAGAAAAAACAAAGGCTCTTTTCCTTAGCGAATCGGTAAAGGAAAATAACCTTCCAAAATGGATTGCCGATGAATGTATAGCCCTGAAAATAAAAACAGCACCCAATATTTCACACCTTCTGGCAGAATATCTTGGAAACGATCTGTCCAGAATTGCGAATGAGCTGAATAAACTGAAAATTATCCTTAAAGAAGGTGATATCCTCGACGGAACTATCATTGAGAATCATATAGGTATCAGTAAAGAATACAATATTTTTGAGCTGCAGAAAGCATTAGGAACAAAAAATGCCAATACAGCCTTTAAGATCGCCCACTTTATGGGTAAGAATCCAAAGAATAATCCGTTTGTAATGATGCTGGCAAGCCTTTACAATTACTTTTCCAATGTCATTATCTATCAGACGATGGCAGGACAGCCTCCGCAGACTATTGCCTCCCAAATGGGGGTAAATCCTTATTTTATCAAAGATTATGCGGAAAGCGCAAGACTTTATCCCTTAAAACACGCCACAAGAGTTATTTCTATCTTAAGAGAATTTGATATGAAAGGAAAAGGACTTGGAGCAGTGAATATGGGAGAGGCAGAGCTGATCAAAGAACTGGTGTATAAGATCATTAACGTAGATAAGATTAAGATGAAGGTGTAGGGAGTTGAAATGGAAAGATGAAAATCAGAAATGAATAATGAGGAGTTGGCAACTGAAGTCGGAACGTGAAGAATTCATGGATATATGACAGGAAATACACAATTTAATTTTCAACTCATAACTTTCACTTTTCCATTCCGGGCTCAATTGAGTATTCGCATATCTCTTATTGACAAGTATCATTAAAATAACTTTAAAGAGACGGTAAAAATTCCGAAATTAGCAGTCTTAATTTAATTAAATCTTTTCGAACAAGTAAATTATGGAGCAAAACATTTTAGATTGTGTGATCGTTGGATCTGGGCCTTCTGGCTTTACCGCTGCTATCTATGCAGCAAGAGCAGACTTAAAACCTGAATTGTATACAGGTTTGGAGCCGGGCGGACAATTAACAACCACTACAGAAGTTGATAACTTTCCAGGATATCCAGCAGGAATTACAGGTCCTGAAATGATGATGGATCTGCAAAAACAGGCAGAAAGATTTGAGACTAAAGTGCATTATGAAATGATCACTAAAGCTGAATTCTCTAAAGAAGTGGGCGGTGTTCACAAGTTATATGCAGGAAATAAAGAGATCCTTGCCAAATCAGTTATTATTTCTACAGGAGCTACTGCAAAGTATTTAGGTCTAGAGGATGAGAAAAAATATTCAGGAGGAGGAGTTTCCGCTTGCGCTACTTGTGACGGATTCTTCTACAGAGGAAAAGATGTAGTAGTAGTAGGAGCAGGAGATACAGCGGCTGAAGAAGCTACTTATCTTTCAAAACTATGCAGAAAGGTAACAATGTTGGTAAGAAAGGATGTTTTCAGAGCATCAAAAGCGATGATCCACAGGGTAGAAAACACACCGAATATTGAAGTGAAATTCAACCATGAGCTAATAGCTATTGAAGGTGAAAACAGTTTGGTAGAAAGAGCTGTGATTATCAATAACCAGACTCAGGAAACTTCTAAAGTAGAAGTAGAAGGAATCTTCATCGCAATTGGTCACAAACCGAATACAGATATCTTCGTGGGCCAGGTAGATCTTGATGAAAACGGATATATCCTGACTGAAAAAGGATCTACAAGAACGAATCTTCCGGGAGTATTTGCGGCAGGTGATGTTCAGGATCATATCTACAGACAGGCTATTACTGCTGCAGGAAGCGGATGTATGGCTGCAATGGATGCTGAGAAATATTTAGCTGAGTTACACTAGTATAATTGAGCTTATAACATACAAAGCGTACCCAAGTGGGTACGCTTTTTTATTTCTGCTCTATACCTTTTGAGAACATGAAAATCAATGATTCTCAGTAATTGATAGTTATAATTATCTTGCAGATCAGACAGTTTGCTTTTTAATAGTATGAGTGTTTTTACCTGTTCTGATAATATTCATCAAAAAATCAATTCAAATCGTGAAATAGGTAGCCGAAACATTAATATATTTGTGAAATTGCAAAACGATCTTAATTTGCAGGCAAGAAACTATAAACTTAACAAAAACGAATAAAAAATGAAAAGAGTAACGGCTATAGGAGGAATCTTCTTTAAATGTAAAGAACCCGAACAAGTAAATGAATGGTATAAAACACATCTTGGAGTGGAAACAAGTCCATATGGTGCCAAATTCGACTGGAAAGAAGTGGATTCCGATAAAAAAGGCTATACGCTTTGGAGCCCTTTTAAAGAATCTACCCAATATTTTGAGCCTTCCTCAAAGGAATTTATGATCAATTATCATGTGGATAATATCGAGGCTCTGGTAGAAGAGTTAAAAAAGGAAGGGGTTACTATACTGGATGAGGTGGCAAGCTATGAATATGGTAAGTTTGTACATATTATGGATCCCGAAGGAAATAAAATTGAATTGTTCGAGCCGGCAGCAGAGTAGGCTTCCGCTGACTTATCTGAAATCCCTCCAGCCTCCCATTTAAATGGTGAGAAGGGTTTTAATAAGTATAAATATGATCTGTAAAAAACAAAAAATGGCTTCCATCAGAAGCCATTTTTAGTATATTTGGTGTTGTTTTTAATCCAGAATGTAGATTTTCTTTTCTTTAAGATTGAACCCAAGCTTTTTGCCCAACCAGTTGATGCTTGTTTTGCCTTCATAGATCAATCCTTCTACAAAGAAGACGTTGGGCTTTTCAACTGTTGCATAAGAGTTAGAAACAGATGCAATATTTCCTTTGTAAAACTTATTGATAACGTCAGGATTAAATTCGCTTTTCTTTTCTACAAGCTGAAGATCCTCCTTTTTGATACCCAGTGTTTTCATAAGGCTTTCACCCAGCCAGAATGAATCATTACCGGCTCCGGAATCTAAAAGAACATTTATCTTATATTTATTGTTTAGAAGCACATAGGTAGTAATATCCAGAGATTGGTCTGCATTGGTAGAGAGCTGAATGTCCATTACCTTCTTACTGCTCAGTTTTTCGGTGGGAAACACAAGTTCCTTTTTTGTGAAATCTATGATAAATTCCGTGTCATAAAGCATAGGCAGAGAAATTAAACCGTCAATTCCTTTAATCTCCATATCATGGGTGGCATACCATATATCTTTAAATTTTTTACCATTAAAAAGAATTTCTTTTGATTTAAATATCGGAACGATTATTTTTTCTCCGGTCGCACGAAAAGCAGTCAGAAAATTATAAGATTCCTTTGGCTCCAGATTTTTGGTGAAGTTTCTCAGGAACAGGTTGATTCCGCCTCCGGTGTCAAAGATAAAGTTTCCTTTTTTACCTTCTACTTCAGCTTCTACAATCAGGTGGCCGGAAGGGATTATCATTAAGGGTGTCTTTTGTGCAAAAATGCCTGCAGAATAGAGAAATACGGAGGCCGTAACCACTACTTTTTTAATAAAAGATTGAGTAAACATCTGAAAATATAGTTATAGTTTTTAGTTCTGTATTGTTCATGAATGAACATTGCAAAGATATGATATTCCTTTGTAGGAATGGAGAGAAAATTCATAGGTAATCGGATTCCGGCGCGAGAGAAGAAGTTATTGATCTCTTGAATGAAAAAACTGAAGCCATTTCCCTTTCTTACTGAGATTTTCAATAGCGGGTTTTATGTATTTTAGAAATATGATCATTTTTTTATTGGAAGCCGTTTCGTATCTGAATAAAAATGTTGTAGAGTTACACAGAGATTTTCGAGAATTCATCAGCTATCTACCGATGTTTTGTCCTGAAGTAGGGCATTGAAAAGATTTTAAGTAAAAATAATTACATTGATTTATAGGCTATTATTAAGTATTGTTAAAATTTGTTTTAGAAAAGTTTTGAAGAAATTAAAAATCGTTCTATATTTGCACCACTGAAAACAACGGTACTACCGGAGTTTAAGGAGAGATGGCAGAGTGGTCGATTGCGATAGTCTTGAAAACTATTGACTGTAACAGGTCCGGGGGTTCGAATCCCTCTCTCTCCGCAGAAAAAAGCCTTGAATCATTTGATTCAAGGCTTTTTTTATTTTCAGATGTCACGTACTGGAGTTAAATGGGATCAGGTGCAAAAGCTGGATCAGTCTCAAAAGTTGGGGGCTACGCAAAAAGTTTGGTTGATCTGAATAAAAAAAATAGATCTGTCCTAGAAATTCTGGAAGTAAGAATTTAAGAAGGTTGTAATCGCTTAGCATAAGACAAAGATACAATCACTAAACATTCCCCCCAACTTTTGAGACTGATCCATTTTATTGAGATCATTATACTTTTTCATATGTTCTAAGAAATTTGTGAATACCCGCAGGATGATTTGCTGGTATTATTCGAATACCGCTGTGTATCTAATCTGCTGGATAAAGTTTCGAGAATTGGTTCGCTATCATTTGTTCTATATCCTAAATTATTTCGCTATCTATTGAAGTTTTTTTATTAACTATCTCTATTGTGTAATAAATAGTTATCTTAGAGACAAATTTAACGAAATACGGATATAGGCGTTTTTTTACAAATTTCTTACGTTTTTTGTTTCGTGAATAATAATTTCAGGCATCCTTTTGTGCAAGTAGAAATCAAAAAATTAATTTTAAAAAAACTATGAATTCAACAGAAGTAATCAATAATACAAAATGGTTTCCTAAATTTTCATTATCATTCTTAGCAATTGTTGGTGCCATAAATACGGCTCTTTTTATAATTTCACCTCTTTTACCGTATAAATTGTCAAAGTTTATACTCCCCGCAGGACTTTTCACATTAGGATTAGCTATATTATTCTCAATTTGTTTTTCTTTTTATTGGCACAAAAAAGAAAATAACAGGACTTTTAATTCTATAAAATATATTTCCGGGCTTTCAATATTATTACGCTATTGGATTGCATTTCTATTATTAGACTTTGGATTTCAAAAAATATTTGAAGTTAATTTTAATTATTCATATCATATAAATGATTCTTTATCAGGCGCGTTGACAGGTCAGGAATTAACTTGGAAATATTATGGATTTTCTTACGGACTTGCTGTAATTTTGGCATTTTTTCAAATAATTGGTAGTATTCTTTTGTTATTTAAACGTACCCTTTTACTAGGCATTACCATACTTTTGCCTGTAATGCTGAACATTGTTTTGATCAATATTTTTTATAATATTGGACCAATTACATTATTTACATCTATTCTCATAACATTAGGCTTGATCAATTTATTTTTACAGCAAAGAGTAAATATAATAAACTTCTTTAATCAGCATAAAAACAGACTTCCGTCCATTGGGAATCATTTTTTACGCTCAATAGCTCGTGTATTATGTATTCTAATTCCCTTGTTGTTTGTTATTTACTATAATTATGACGTCCATCTTTCAAAAAAATATTTTGGAAAATGGAAAGTCACATCGATGACACGTAATGGAAAATTGGTTAAAGAGAATGAATGGCAGCAAGATCCTATGGCTTGGAAAACAATCTATATTGAAGAAAGAGGAAAAATGTATTACTGCCCGAATCCATATATGTATGTGGATAGTACTGCATTATTTATGAAATATCATCATGATGATAAAGGGCAGAATTTTAAGGTTATATCTTATGAAAAAATTCCGAGTAAACCTGATACAATTCCTGTTCAAATTAATAATTTTAGAAATAAATCAATGCAATGGAACATGGTTTTATACAAGGACACGATTCAAATGGAGTTAAAGAGAGAAAATTTTTAGCAAAAGCCATGTCTAACAGGTGCTTAGCGAGATTGTGAATTTTGTTAATACTTCATATTTGCATTTCGCAAGAAATTTTGCCTTTAACAGAAAATAAGAAATTCCAAACTTCTCAACCATTCCAGGTGCCGGGAAGTTAGGGGAAAACGTAACAACTATTTTTAAAAAAACTAGTTGAATAACATACGCTTTATCTTTCAAATCATGACCAAACAGAATTCAACAAAGTTATTCTGTAAACCCGCTTACGGTTGCCTTTCCAATCTTCCCCTTTCCTAAGGAGAATACTCTTTACGTCAGTTAAAAGGATTAAAATTGATTTTTTTTAAGAGTAAAGTGAGTAATACTTTCTATCCGGATTAATTTTTTTTTGTTTAGCCCAAAACTTTTGAGGCTGATTTGTTTAATATTCTGCTCTGCGAAAAAAAATAATTATTTCGCGGGATGCAGGAAAAAACTAAGGCTTGGAATTTATAATCTGAGCCTTTTTTAATACCAGATGAAAATAGTTTGATAGGTATCTGTAATTTCAATATATATGGTACAGATCTACTGCAACTACAGAATGGAGAGGTCAAAAAACTTTCACAGGAATTTAAAAAAAAGGAATTTTGAACATTGAAATTGCAAAGCAGTATCATCCGATTCCAGAAAAATAAATGGGACTGCAGCTACAGAATAGAGAGGTCAAAAAACTTTTATAAGAGCTGGAGAAATATGAAATTTGAGCTCTAAAGAATTTGAATAGTCATTGAATTCAAAAAAATATCATACTAAACGAATAAGCAGAAAGTAGTATAGAAAAAATGAGAGTGATGTTGTTGATATGAAATAAAATGATAAAATATTGACAAAATATATGGTTTTCTTAAGTGATAACCGTTCAAATAATTCACTACTGATAGTATGATAAAAGAGAGGTTAAATCAAAAATTGCTCAAAAAAATATAGAATTCTATTTAAGGCAATCAGCCTCCGGACAATATAGGCCTTTCCCAATTAATCAATTTTATCATAACTAATTTTCAAAAAACAAATGAGTACACCATTAGATACAATTTTCAGTTGGTTTGAAACTGGAGATTTTCCCACAGAAACACAGTTTAAAGAAACATTTTCATCTTTTTATCACAAAGATTACCCGATCCCTATGGAAGGTATCGAGGGGTTTGAAGATATTTTTCAATCATTTGCAAGCGCAGAAGCATTTAAAAAGCATGTAACGGATCCAGAAGCACATTCGCAATATCTGGCTTTGCTGAATGCCAGTAATCTGACTTCAACTCATATTAATAACTGGAAAAGTAAACTCGGACTCAGCAATGTTGCTACGATTGACAGTTCTGATCAGCTGGGTAATGCGTACACCAAAATACAGGTTAATGGCTTTGTTGATGCGTTGAAAGATGCTGATAAAAACTTAGCACTGGAGATCGTAAATATTAAGAATATCCTATTATCTAATGATCTGTCTTTAGATGAGCTTCAGGAAATAGTGGATTTCATTAAAAAAAATCGTGATGATATTGAAGCTTTAAAGGCTATTCCATTCGGAGAATCAAGGGAAGATAAAGTAAAGCTGTTGCTCGACTACAATTGGTTAAGCAGTCCGAAAAATCAGCAGGAGTTTAATAAGCAGATCTATGATAAGGTTTTAATGATCTCCCAGACCCCTACAAGCGCAGTGGTACAGATCAAGGAAAGTGCGGTATTCGCTAATCCACTGGAGACAGAGAATGTGATCATCCAGGCGCGTGATAGCGTTACGGGTAAAAAAATAAATGTTGACGATTACGCAACCAATCAAACCATAGAGATTAAGATGTTTGGCGACCTCATTAATCCAATTAATATTCTCATTTTAAAAGTTAAACCATAAAAAAATATAAAACTATGAATAATAACGCAGTAATAAGTAATAACGCACATCAGGATAATTTTTTTGGGGAATTGCAGCGTACGCGCTTTCAATATTTTGATACATTTCCCAGTACAGATAAGGCTCTCCCAGGTTGGATAATTGATTATAAAAACGAGTTACATCAGTGGAATGGAACGAAATGGATTAATCTGGCACAGAACTATATACATCCAGATTATCCGCTAACCAATAATCCATTTCAGACCGATCAGACAAGCGGTCTTCTATTATTAAGTCAGATCCTGACCAATAGTTCAGGACATGTTATTAAAATAGCAGGCCGAAATCTTACCAATGCTGATATTGTCTCTATTTTCCTGAATGACGCCGCTCAGTCCGGTACCTTTACATGGTCATCCAATAAGATTAAAGATTATATTGAGAACTTAGTAGGACAAAGCCTTACAGGAGCATTGATTTATCAGCCGGGAGGTTATGTTCCTTCTACTGCTCAAGGCTCAATGGCTGCTCCGATACCGGTTACATCTGCTACCATTAAAACAGGTATGGTATGGGTAATCACCGCCAATGGATGGGTGGGTAATGAACCTGTTTCTATTGGAGATCACCTTATCGCTAACACTGATAATGGTTCAAATACTCCTAAAAATTATCAGATTATAGAAAAAGGGATTCCTGACATAGTAGATGCTACAGATACCGTGAAGGGACTTATTCAAATAGCTACAGATGTGGAAGCTATTGCGGGAACTAATTCCATTAAAGCAATGACTCCAAGATCTACAAAAGCTGTTTTGGATGCAAAAGTTAAATCCCATACTTGGGATATTGGAGATGGAACTTCCGTTAGTTTTTCAATTAATCATGGTTGGAAAACCTCGAATGTTGATTATATCTGTTATCGTAATGCTGATAATAGAAAAATAAATGTAAGCTGTGTACCTACATCTATAAACGATGTGCAAATAGAGGTGTTAGCACCTCTTACTCCGAATGAATATAGAATTACTTTAACCGCAAGACTTGATTAATGATTGCTCCTGAATATTTTAATAATCACGTCGCCGTAGAAGGCGAAATTGTTGTAAAAAGTGTTCCAAACGATGCAGGTTTTGTATTGGTTTGGAATCCCGCAACAAAAAAAATATCCCAAAGAACAAATTCAGAGATCATTGCTGATCTAAATTTGGTAACAGGTTCCAATGAAAATTTTTTCAGTAATAATAAGATTTCTTCTCGTGCTATCGGAAATGTAGCAACCACATTAGATGCTGAACTACCAAACGGAGGTTTTATTTCATCTTATAATACAGGTGGTTGGGGAGGTGCTGACAGACCTGTTGGTGCTTCTTACGGAGGGTATATTAAATTTAAAGGTTATTTTGCAGATATAAATAACTTAGACTTATATTATAATAACGGACATGATGGGACTGAACCTAGACTTTGGTTCAGAACTAAAGAAGGCGTCAATGGGGTAAGAGAATGGTCAGAATTGTTACATACAAGAAACCTTGGTTCTGCAAATCTAATCACTAATGACCAAGAGCCAGTAAATTTATTTGCCAAAGAAAATAAATTTGGTTGGATCAACGGAGCACTAAGTGGAGCAGGAGGTATCAATACATGGGTAGGTAACTATCTATCGATAGGAGGTAATAATTTGGAACATAAATCTCAATTACTTGTTTCTAAAGAACGGTTGTTATTTAGAGGTAATCATGGAAACGAAGATACTTCTTTTAATGAGGTCTATCATACGGGTAATTTTAATCCTAACAACTACTCACAAATAAATCATAGCCATCAGTCTTTATCCAGTCCTGAGTCAGGTGTTGTAGATGCTAATTCATTATTTGAAGATTATAAATTAAAATTGAACCATAAAATACATGATGGTTCAGCTAATATGTTTCCTATTGTTGATAATGCAAATTCTATTGTAAGTATTGCATCACATCCGGGAGGTTATGGAGTTCAGCTAGGATTTAATGATAATGAGGGTGCCTTTTTCCGAAGTGTTGCCGCAGGAAATTTCGGAAATTGGAAACAATTTGCATACAGAGATTGGGTTAGTGCTCAGATAAATAATCAAGCCCTTAACTTTGTCCCTTATACAGGAGCAACACAGGATGTTAATCTTGGGGCAAAAGATTTAGAGTTTGATGGAGGGGGAGCGATAAGTAAACTCCAAAATAGAGTAAGAATATTTAATAAAGTTTATCAAGGCTATTATGATACGGGAGGACACACGGGTATTTTAGCCATTAAAATGCCACAAGCTTCACCAAACCAGGTGATGTTTAGTATTGATATTAATATTTATGGATATGAAAGTCAATACTTAGGAAAAGTTAATGTAGCTTTTTACAAATATGTATCAGGGGCTATAATTTCTAATGGTTCCAAAGCAATCTGGGAAGTAACAGATAATTTTCCTACCACTACAGCAAGGGTTGGAATTGGAACTGATGGATATCTTAGTATTCTTTTAGGAGAATCAGATACATTCTGGAATGGGTATTTTTCATTTGAGGTAGCTAAAGTGGAGGCTAAATATGAGAACTATAATTTAGATTGGAATGTAGGCTGGTCTCATGCTATCGAATCAAATTTTGATTTGTATGCTAATAATATCATTGTTTTGCCTTCTGATGTGGTCGCTACACGAAGTTGGTTAACTAATTTTGTGGATAATAACTATATACCAAGATCAGTACAATATAATAATAATTTCAATAGCCTTGGAGGTTATTCTTCTTCCGGAATTTACAGGGCAAACAATGATGCAGGAGGAGTTTACCATTTATATAGTCCTATGTTGCACATGGGAGCTCAGGATACTACGGCACAGCTACAGGTAAAATATAATGATGGCGATGCAAGTGCAGGAGAATTAGTCTATAGAGGAGGCTATAACGGTAATTGGACTGTATGGAGAAAAGCTTGGGATAATGTCAATTTCAAACCGAGTGATTACCAGACAAGAAATACGGATGAAATTATATCAGCAGCAAAATCTTATTATAACAGAATCCCTTTTAAGCTAAAAAACAGTTCATATAAATCCTGGTCAATTCAGAAACCTACCAATAATAATTTGAAATTTGTACCATCTGTTTCAAAGAATGCAGAAGATTGGGACTTGGGTAATAGTGTAGAATTTACGGATGCTGGTCAGGTTTCATCAAAAGGTTTTAATAAAATTGGCTATAATGATAACTATATTTTAACCGCAGGTGGAGGGCATAGATTAGCTTCCGATTTTGTATCATCTTCCGCTTTAGGAGATTATCTTAGGAAAGATGGTGATACGATGACAGGCGCTCTTAATATTATCTCACCATTCATTGGTAGCTGGAGAGGTACTGCCATAGGTGGTAATTATATGTCCTGGCAAAAATATGACGGATCTAAAAATATTGCTTATATAGGAGCTGATGGAGGCGCTGCCTATGGTGGTGGAAGCGGTGATAGCTTTGCTGTTCGCGCAACAGGTGCCGGTGGTGATTTACTTTTAGCCTCTGATAGTGGCTCTGTAAAAATTCAGGGTGCTATTCCCTGGACTGCTAATAATTTTAATCCTGACAGTAAAATTAATTCTGCAGAAAATGCTCAAATAGTAGGGTTTTCAAGTGGTTTATCAGCAGGTGCGCCTTATATATATCATAGAACAGATGGCTACGTGTTCCTGGCTACTCAATCTTGGGTGTCATCTAATTTTGCTAACCAAGCTCTATCCATTCTGCCAGAGGGAGAAGATGGGCAATGGATAAATCTGACCAATTCAACAGGAGTTTTAGCGACCAACTACTTTATTACATCCAGAGATGGAACGAGAGATCCAAATACAGTTGTTAAACCCAATAGTAATGGTCGTAGAGTTAGATTTGATTTTATTAATGCCGGACATGTAGGAGGCTCCGGAAATTATGCAGGTTTAATGACTTATTCTCCTTGGGACGGGACCTCTGGGTCAACTGGAGACTCTTCATACCAATTAGCTTTTGCTAATAAAACCGGTATCAATGGAGATGGAGCACCTATGCTTAAAATAAGAAAAGGGATTGATGATAAGTGGTCTAGTACGTGGTACAAATTGTGGAGTGATGCTGATTTTTCACAAAGTCAGGTTAATGCTTGGAATTCTATGTCTAGTAACGGTATCATAGTCAACCAGAAATTTACTAATTACAGCAGTAACAGATTGATTGTTGTTGATGATTTGCATGGTGGAGAATCTGGTATATATGATGAAAATGAAGAAACTTATTTAACTGTATTACAAGATGAATATTATAAATATTCAAGTGGTTATTTTGATTGGAATGGTATCAATTTTAATAAAAAAAGTAAAAGAATTGGTATAGGTACAAAGGCTAATAATACACATAAAGTAAATATTTCAGGTTCGCTAAATGTTTCAGAATCAGTTGATGTTTCCGGTTCAGTAAATGTATTGGGCTCAGTGAAGGCTTTTAAAAACTTTAAATCAGAGTATGAAGACCCTAACAGTTTATTTATTGCAGACGGTAGTTTATCCTATCTTAATGATGAGATTGTCAATGAGGATTCCAGAATGAGATTATCTCATACGAGGATCGAACAACAGTCAGGAGTTTATTATTATGGTTCTGATAGTAGAATGCTGGCCATCAGATGTACAGATCCATCGAGTTTTTTCTCATTAAAAGAATGCTTTCCAGGTCAAAGAATATTGGTATTGAATGCTCACCCAAAGGGAGCACAGGAATTTAGAATAGAAAGTGCAGGTCAGGCATTTAAAATACCACCCTTTACTTCTATCCAATTATTTGTTTGGGATGAAAAAAGCGTTTATAAATATGCAGAAAATCAGATGTATTAAAACTGGAAATTTACAAATGAAAGAGTATATATTCAAAACGGGAGAGTGTAGAATGGGTGAACTTAAGATATAGATAGTTCGACTCTTTTACCGTCCGCAACATTAGAAAGCATCATTGTAATTAATGATGCTTTTTGGTATTACGTTTTCTGAGAAGTACTATTGAGGGGGATAGGATCTTTATTTTAAAACATTTTCCTTTTCCTCCAAAAAGTTGAATATAAACTGTTCTCCTGAGTTGATAATTTTTTTATTTTTATTTTTTTGAACTAGAAAAGATATACTGCTGTTTATCAGGGTTATTCATTATTGCAGGATATCATTCTTACTTTAAGCCTGTCGGGTTTTTATATTTTTTTCCATATTACAGCTATTAATTGGTCCGAAAATTTTGCAGATTACAAAGAAGGTTTTATATTTGCACCACTGAAAACGACGGTATAGTCGGAGTTTAAGGAGAGATGGCAGAGTGGTCGATTGCGATAGTCTTGAAAACTATTGACTGTAACAGGTCCGGGGGTTCGAATCCCTCTCTCTCCGCAAGTTGGGAGACCAAAAAACATCAAAAGCCTTTAAATACTACTATTTAAAGGCTTTTGATGTTTAGAAGATATTAAAAAATATCATTTCGATACAAATAAAAAGGGATCACAACCATTTTTAAGATTGCATTAACCAATATTTTTTCGGTTTTATTCCAATATGCTCCTCAAATACTCGTGAAAAATGACTGAGATTAGAAAATCCTAGTCTATAACCAACTTCAGAAACAGATAATTTTTCTTCCCTTAATAGGTAAGCGGCCTCATTTATTCTGATTGTTTGATAATAACTATAAATACTATTTCCAAAAATTTGTTTAAATAACCTTTTCAGTTTTGATTCACTGATACATGCGAAAGCAGCTAGTTCAGAAAGATTGGGAGGAATATCAAGTCTTGAAAGAATTTTGTCTTTCACTTTATAAATCATTTGTACATCTGCAATATTTAATGAACTTATAGAGGTGTCTTTACGTTTAAGTAATTCTAATAGTAAAAGAAAAATGAGCTCTTCAGTTTTTACTTTTAGATAAAATTTCTGTAATTCTTCAATGATTTCTTTTTCAACAATTTCTGCGGCGACTTCTTGTATCTGTGGTGAAATAATTTGTTCAAACAAAAAAGGCTTATTATTTGACATAATTGTTTGTAGAAGCCAGTGATCTTCTTTCAAACCCAATAACTCTTTCAAATATGCTGCATTTATCCCAATAATTATTGAGTTCATTTTTGTTTGTGCCGGAATAAAAAATGAGGCATCTAAACCAGCTGAAGCCATTTGCACATAAGGCAGTTCTGCTCTGCTTGCCTGTTTTTCTCTGAAAACATTATGAAAAGCGATCATTATGGTTTCTGATTTTTGTTTATTGGCTATTATTTTAAATTTCAGATTCTTGTGAACTTCGTATTGCCTTATCATCATACCCATATTAGAGTTAATGATATATCCTTTAATTTGCCCTTTGCCCAAATGTTCAGGAATTCTAACTAAATCACCTTCTACTTTACTTCCAATTGATTTGGCAATAGAAGATAAAAATAAGATACCTTCAGTTGCTTTTATTTCTAATTCCATTTTGACCGTTTGAGACTATTAATAGACCAAATGTAGTTATTTTAACCACATTAGTTATTATAATTTTGTACTTATAAATATTTCAGGCATGAAAAATTCATTATTGAACAACAAAAGAATAGCTATAATTGGCGGAGGACCTGTGGGATTAACTATTGCTAGACTTCTCCAAATAAAAGGAGCTGATGTTAAAGTTTATGAGCGTGATATTAATTCATTAGCAAGAGTTTCGGGAGGGACTCTTGATATCCATAAAAATACGGGGCAAAAAACATTTTTAGCAGCTGGATTATTACAGAAATTATTTGAGAATTCAAAACCCACAGGAATGTGCTCTATTGATCTGAATGGAAAATTGCTTATAACAATAAGCCCTGATAAATCTAAACCAGAAATCGACAGGCCCATACTTCGTAAAATTTTATTAGAAAGTTTACTGGACAATACTGTGATTTGGAATGCTAATCTAAAAAGTATCTCAAAAATAGAGAGTGCTTACGAATTAAAATTTGAGAATGGTCTATCAGAGACTGCAGATATAGTGATAGCAACAGATGGAAGCCGTTCCAAAGCAAGAAAATTTGTTACAGATGAGTTATCTGAAGAAACAGGGACTTATGTTATACAAGGAGAAATAAAGAATTTGGAAAAAGATTGTCCAAAACTATATGAAATCATCAGGAAAAATAACTTGGCATGTGTTCAGGACAAGAAAACGATATTCTTACAAAACCGCAGTGACGGGAGTACTTGTTTTTACATTTCATTTAGAAAGACTGAACAATGGCTTCTTGATATAAAATTAAACTATACAAATGTTGGCTCAGTCAATCAATTTCTTTTTAAAATTTTTAAAGATTGGAATCCTTTGTATCATGAACTTTTCAATGCATCCAATGAATATAAAGGTTTTCCTCTCCGTGTTTTCAATACAAACTATAAAAAGAAAAACCAAACCGAAAAGGTGACGTTGGCTGGAGATGCGGCTCATGCAATGACACCATTTGGAGGGATGGGAGTAAATATGGGATTAAAGGATGCCTTATTGCTTACTAATAATCTAACTGATAATCAATTTCATTCTATTGAAGCCGCTATTAGTGATTATGAAAAAAAAATGAATGCATACACCAAGCCTATACAAACAGAAACAAGCATCGCTGATGACAGAATTCATAAAGATTTCGAACACGCATTCTACCAAATGAAAAACAATATTGAAAATTCAATATTGAAAGTAGTGCAATATGTAGGATTGTTTTTTTTACTACTGACGGTAGGTGTTTTTTGGGGAAACTATTTTTCACTCAGCAGATCTTTTGACCAATTTTCGTTAACAGAAATAATAACTATTGCAAAAAATATTGTTCATAATCTTGCAGTCCCGATGCGTATTCTTTCCATTGCAACGATAATACTTATAAGTATTACGATTTATATGTATCCGGTAAAAAAACAAAAATGGTTTTATTTTAAAATATTCAGCCTGATGTTTTTTATTTTTGCTCTACTCCTCACTATCCTATTTGAGGTACCAATTAATAACCAAATTATGGTATGGACAAAAGACAACACTCCTCATAATTGGCAAGCAATCATCAGCAGGTGGCAGTCTATTAATGTACTAAGAACATTTTTTGCCGTTTTAAGCTTTCTCTTATTTACCGCCTCTGTTATCAAACCTTTTCAGAAAAACAGAAACATTTAACCGTTAAATATAAAGCAACCATTAGCAATATGTTGAAGATAGACACTTCAACTTTTTTCAAAACATGCTATTCAAAAGAAAATAAAACAATACTATGATGGGATGAATAGTAATCCAAAAATATTCTATTTACTCTTTTAAATAAAAATAATAATGAAATTTTTAAGCTTTTTAACTATTGCTTCTACAGTAATAATAACCTCTTGTACAAAAGATAATGATGACACATGCTATGAATGCAAGCAACAGACCTATGAGGTAAAAGAAAATGATACAATGATAGGATCAAGTTCTTCTACCATTGTATTTTGTGATAAAAGCGAATCTGATATTAAAAAATTAGAAGCACAAAATACATATACAAAAACCGAAAATGGAATAACAAAAACTTCTACCTACAAATGCAACTTAAAAAAATAAAATGCAATAAAATCACGGATTGAAGTTTATTGTACATAAACCAAAATCACTATAAAGAAAACTCTACTACATTAAACAATAAACTGAATGCAAACATCTTTTTTTAAAATCGCGGCTGCCTCAGCTGCGCTCTGTTTCAGTACTTTAGCTGTAGCGCAGCAAAAATACTCGGTAAGCGGAACGGTAAAAGACCAAAAAAATGGGGAATTACTCGTCGGGGTGACGGTAAAAGTAGCTGAAGATCCTTCGATTAACGTGGTAGCTAATGAATACGGATTCTATTCTCTATCATTGCCTGAGGGAAATTATAAAATGATTATTTCATATCCCGGCTACAAAGATTTCGAACAGTATATAAAAGTAGATCAAAATATTAAGCTGGACCTTCCTTTAAATCAGGAAGATAAAAATGAAAGAATAGCGAATATTGATGAAGTTATTATCTCCGGAGTAAAAAAAGATAAAAATCTTTCGACTGCTCAAATGGGTACGGAAACATTAAGCATTAAAAACATAGAGAAACTTCCTGTTTTATTCGGTGAAAAGGATGTGATGAAAACCATCCAGTTATTGCCGGGGATTAAAAGCAATGGGGAAGGAAGCAGCGGATTCAGCGTTAGAGGAGGAGCAACAGACCAGAACCTAATATTACTAGATGAAGCGCCTGTTTATAACGCTTCGCATTTATTGGGATTCTTCAGTACGTTTAACAGTGATGCCTTGAAAGATGCAAGTATTATCAAAGGAAACAGTCCAGCTCAGTACGGAGGACGACTTTCTTCGGTAATGGATGTTAAAATGAAGGACGGAAATAATAAAGATTATAACGTCAATGGAGGAATTGGTTTAATCAGCAGCAGGCTGAGTGTGGAAGGGCCTATTCAAAAGGAAAAATCGTCATTCATAGTTTCAGGAAGAAGAACGTATGCCGATCTTTTTCTGAGAGGAACGGACGATTTTAAAGACAGCAAGTTATACTTTTATGATCTTAATTTAAAAGCCAATTATCAGATCAACGAAAATAACCGTCTTTATTTATCAGGATATTTTGGAAGAGATGTGTTGGGAATAGGGAAGACCTTTGCAACAGATTGGGGAAATACAACAGGAACGTTACGATGGAACAGTATTATCAATAGCAAATTATTCTCTAATACGTCATTGATTTACAGTGATTATGATTATAAGATCAGTTTGGAAAGCAATGATAATACCTTTGGTTTAAATTCAAAAATTCAAGACTGGAACCTGAAACAGGATTTCACTTGGTTTGCAGGAAATAAGCATTCTGTTCGTTTTGGTCTGCAGTCTATTTATCATAACATTACGCCGAGCAGTGCTTCGGGAACGAGCGTGAGCAGTTTTCCAAGAAATCCGAGAAAATCATGGGAAAACGCAGTGTACATCAATGATGATTTTAAAGCAACTGAAAAGTTAACCGTTAATTATGGATTAAGACTTTCCGGTTTCAGTGTTTTAGGAGGCGATACATTTAATACGTACGAAAACGGAAATCTTACCGACAGTCGATTTTTAGAAAAAGGAAAATTTGGAAAAACCTATGTAAATCTTGAACCAAGAATTACAGCGAATTACAGAATCAATGAAGTTAGCAGTATTAAGGGAGGATATTCTCGAAATACACAAAACTTACACCTTTTAAGCAACAGCAGCAGCGGAAACCCTACCGATCAGTGGATTGGAAGCAGTTATACGGTGAAGCCTGAAATTGCAGATCAGATAAGTGCAGGATACAGCAGAAACTTTAAGAATAACAATTACGAAGTGAATGCAGAGATTTATTATAAATCAATGCAAAATCAAATCGACTTTAAAAATGGGGCTCAAATCTCATTTGATACCGCTGCCGATGTAGAAAGTGAATTACTTTTTGGTAAAGGAAGAGCGTATGGTTTAGAATTAATAGCGAAAAAGAAAAGCGGAAAATTAACCGGTTGGATTTCTTACACATTATCTAAAACCGAAAGAAAAATTGATGGCATTAACGATAATGAATGGTACAATGCAAGAATGGATAAAACCCATGACCTTTCTATCGTTGCAACATATGAAGTGAATAAAAAGTGGTCGGTTTCAGGATTATTCCTTTACAGTACAGGAAATGCCGTTACTTTTCCAACAGGAAAGTATGAGTTGAACGGACAAACAATATTCCAGTACAGCAACAGAAATGCAGACAGAATGCCTGCGTATCACAGAATGGATTTAAGTGCCACGTATGAACCGGATTCTAACAAACGTTTCAAAGGCTCTTGGTCATTCGGGATTTACAATGTGTACGGTCGTGAAAATGCTTATACCATTACGTTTGAAGATAATCCGAACAATCCAGGAACAACGCGCGCTATGCAGACCTCATTATTCCGTTGGGTACCTAACATCACTTACAATTTCAAATTTTAAATCATGAAGAATACATTTTTTATTATATTATCCCTGTTGGCATTAACGTCTTGTGAAAAAGAAATCGACCTCGATCTAGACGATAAAAGCGGAACCATCGTTATTGAAGGAAATATCACTAATCAAGCAGGACCACACACGGTAAGAATTACAAAATCGGTGGCTTTTACTCAAAATAACCAATATCCTGCAATTGCAGATGCTCAGGTTATTTTAAGTGATAACACAGGACAAACTGAAACCTTGCATTACGTAGGTGACGGAAAATACCAGACGAATGCTTTTACGGTGGTAACAGGAAGAACCTATACGATGAAAGTACAGGCTGAAGGAAAGCAGTATACTGCACAAAGCACGATGCCTGCCGTGGTGGCTTTTGAAGGACTTACGCAGGATTCATTTGTTTTTGGAGGCGTAACAACATATACGCTTCTACCTATTTTTACAGATCCTATAGCGTTAGGAAACCGTTATCTGTTTAGGTTTACGGTTAATAATAAACCTAAAAAGACATTCAATGTATTTTCAGATAACGTGAATAATGGGTTACCTAATCAACGATCTTTATTTCTTCCTAATGATGACAGCGATGATGCTGACGCCGTTAAAGTGGTAGTAGGCGATACCATCCACGTTGAAATGCAGAGTATTGATAACAATATCTTTACGTTCTACAGTGCGCTTCTTCAAATTACGGGAGAAAATGGAGGTGGTGTTACGCCTTCCAATCCGCCAAGTAATATCAGCAATGGTGCTTTAGGATATTTCTCGGCACACACCTCAAGCACAAAAGATTTTGTAATTCAGTAGAAATATTCCTCTTTAGCTGTTATGAGTGGAAAAATATACAAACAATAAAATCCTGACGAATAGAGAGCGTTTTTGTTTTAAATAGATGGCAATTACCAGGGAATCTCAAACTAAATGAAGAATAAAACGTTGAGATCAGTAACAAAAAATATCTTTCAAATCGAAGGATATTTTTGTGACTTAGTTTTTTCTATAACAAATCTTTATTTGAAGATCTGTTGGTGAATAGCATATATGCTAATCCTAAACTAACACCCGCCAACACTGCCATTTTAGTTTTCTTTGAGGGAGCCGGAAACATGGTTTCGCCATAAATCCTATGAGGTTCTGATGATTGATATAAAACATTTCTGTCATCAGAAGAGGCTTTTTTAATCTTCATCATCAATCGCATTCCTGTGGAGGCTATATTCATGATAGGTTTAGGAAATGCACCATAAACATTCTTTAAGAGCATAGAAGCAGTATCTGGAAATAAATCTTTCCGTGGATTTTTTGCCAATTCAACTATTTTGGCTGCAGTATCTCTGGGATCTGCTGCAAAATTTACATTAACAGGAAACCCATTTTCAAATTCACTAAAGTGTATTTATGGTTTAAAAACCTGAGCTAAACTGGAAAGGGATAAGTATGAAAACATTAGAAGGTGGTAAAGAAGCCTTCGGAGAAAGAGGAAAAATATATGGAAACTAAAAAAGCAACAATTAAAAGAGAAGATGCCAATACATATTTGGTGCTAGAGGTTGGAGAAGCTCCACTTCAAATAATACTTACTGATGACAATCCGAACAATGTCGAAATGGTATTTAATCCCTCTCTCCGCAAGAGCAGAAAGCATCATTGATATTAATGATGCTTTTTTATGTTCTGTTGTTAGTTTTAATGGTCTTATTAAATGAGATCAGAAGTTAACCATACTACATAAAGCTTACTGAATGGAAGTTTGGATGATGAACCTTTAATAATCAAATCCATATCTACTCTAATAGTTAGTACTTATGCCAAGAGAAAATCCGGCACTTTCGGGTACGAATCTGCAGACTCCTCCTACACACAACAGTCCTCCACGCTGTCTTCCGTAAGAAGCCTGAATTCTGGTACTATTTTTCCTGAAAACAAGTCCTGCTGTATAATAATGAAGCTGTTTTTCCTTTTCAGGATTCCCGTAATTATAAAGGTTGTTGATGAATACAGACCAATTTTTTTTGAAATTGTATTCTGCCAAGCCTGCCATCCAGTTACCATGATAACCGTCTGCCCACTGGTGCTGTAATTCTAACTTCATAGAACTTTTACTGAACCTGTAGATATTATCCAAAACAACGGTTTGGGCTTTTACTTCACCGGTTGTTTCTTCTGTACGGTAAGTATTGTAATATTGATTAATGAAAACAAGAGCAATTTTCCAGTTCTCCTTCAATCGTGTTCTGATATCTAAGCTTTGGTCAGAATAGTATTTTTCTCCTAATTTTAAGAATTCTGTTTCGTAATTCTGATCATCATTGATATAAGAACGGTATTTGCCTTTTAAACCGTACCAATTAGAAATATTCAGAGACAGATCCGTTCCGTATTTACCTCCCAGTAATGTTTCTTTTTTTATTTTATAAAAAACGTCAAATTGTGAACCGATTTCTCCAGCTTTTTTTTGCGACAGAAAAGTAAGTTGCGGCTGTGCCTGATAAACATATATATTGGCTAAACTGTAATCAAACTGTTTGGTAAGCGCAGGGATATAGTTCAGAATTGCATTGTTATAAATGTTTCCGATCTGATCTCTTTGGGAATACAAACTAAAATTTTCTAATCTTCTGAGATTGGCGATAATTCCAAAATTATTTGTTGCGTAAGATAGATTAAGGTAGTAAGCATTTCCTGAAAAGATGTTATTGGGATCCAAAGTAGTGACTTGCTTTATGTTGTCTTTGGTCTTGTATAAATATTCGAATTCCAGGGAAAATTTGGAGTATTCCATTTTTAGGCGACTTCCGTAAATGCTTACATTTTTCGGATATATAATGTTTGTTTTATTGTCTTCATTTTTAGTGACATAACTAAAGCCGGTACTTGTTCTCAGCTTTTTTATTTTCATTAGAGAATCAAGTCTTACTTCAGCGTCCAATCCTCCAATGAGGCCGTTTGTTAATCCGAACCCGGATCGTTGTTTTCCAAGGAGGGCTTTCAATGTTATAATCTGTGCAGGATCTGTATATTTTATCCTTCCTCCTAAAAGAGAATTGGCGATCCCAAGCTGTTTATCTTCCCACAGGCGTAACGCTAATCCGCTTCCGAACTGTTCATAAAAATGCCCAATAGTTGCATCTATACCAGATTTTTCATTGGAATAATTGATGTAATAAGTACCTAAATTTGTTTTTTTAAAAGCCGGATTGTAATTAAGTAATGCATCCGGTTCGTAAGATTCCAGCTGTGCACCAAGAGTGAAATCCTTGATTTTATAACTTGCGTTCAGATAGTTGTTGGACCTGAATCTTTGAGCTGCTTCTTTTTCAGTAAGCTTAATTTTATTATCATCAATATAATACTGAGAATTAGATTCCAGATTAACGGTCAGCTGACAAAATATTTTAACACTAAAAAGTAAGAGTGTTCCGGTAATTAATTTATTCTGCATAGGAAAATAATTAATTATTACTATTACATTCTTTGATTTTTGCAATCAGTTCATCCTCATCTCCGGCAGAATATCCAACATGGGAATAGACTATTTTTCCTTTATGAATTAGTATCATATAGGGGATACTGTTGATATTTAAAGCTCTTTTTAATGTTTGATTGGGATCTAGTAATATGCGGTAAGGCCATCCTTTACTTTTTATGACGGTTTTTACCTTTGAAGTGGTGCGCGCATCATCTGTAGATACTGCATACATCTTAAAGTTTGCTTCCTTTTGCCAGGCATCATATTTATCATTAATCGTGCTGAGTTCTTCCATACAGGGCAGGCACCATGTTGCCCAGAAGCTCATTACTACAGGTTCTGAGGAATCCATTTTTGAAACATTTATTTTTTCGCCATCCAGATTGCTGATGGAAACATTTGGGATTTCTTGAGAATAGCAAAAGCTAAGAGTCAGGAGTAATGAAAGAGATAATATTTTCCTCATATTGTAAAATTTTATTTTCAAATATATGTAATATTTATTATAGTATATTGTATAATTGTATATATTTACTGAATTAAATGTAATTAAAATGTGTTTTTATTGAATTTTTAATATGTCTTGAAAGTAAATTATTAACCATTTAATTGTATTGACTTTCTTAAAATCGTAAAAACTTAAAGTTTTAATTTAAAATTTTATATAAACATGAAAAAAAGCTTATTATTTCTTCATAGTGTGATTTTTATTTTTTTGTTACTCTGCTCCTGTAAAGGGAATGAGAGCGATGAAGGAAATTCAGCGGTGACGTATATTTCTGTCTCCTCTGAAGGCGGAAATGAAAAATTACTGGGAAAGACATTTACTTTTAAAGTAAAAGACAACCTTAGCAGTGATGTAACATCACAAAGTAAAATATATGTCAATAACCAGCTTATAAATGGAAATACCTATACTCCCCTTGAAAAAGGAACCTACAATGTAAAAGCAACTTATAAAGATCTGCCTGTAAATCCTATTTCAGTAAATTCTGTAGTAAATGAAGGGGTTGCCTTTAAGCATAGGATTTTATATGAAGATTTTACGGGGACCTGGTGCGGATACTGCACAATAGCATTGGCAAGACATGATAATTTGTCTTTGCAGACAGGAGATTATGTTTTTATGGGGATTCATGGCCCGGAAGGAACTACTGATCCCTGGGCTAATGCAACGAGTACAGAGATGGAGGTGCTGAAAAATATCACAGAATGGCCAGGTATGTTTATCAATAGGAATATTGTTTGGGTATATGATTCCAATTATACAGATATGTCACTTCCGCTCAGTCAGATTAAGGCTTACAGTAGAATAGGGATTAAGATGAATTCTACGATTTCCGGAAACAAAGTAAATATAGAGGCCAGGGTCTTCTTTACGGAAAATCTTGACAATCTTAAGATTGCAGCCTTTATTGTGGAAGATGAATTGGTACATAATCAAAAAAACTATATCGGAACGCTTTATGGTGGTGGCAGTGCAATTTATAATTACACCCACCATAATGTTTTACGAAACAAACTGGGATCTGTAACCGGAGATCCTATTCCTGATTCACAAACGGTAATCTCGAACGAATATATAAGATCATTCCAATATAACATCTTATCCGGATTCAATCCTGAACATTTGAAAGTAATTATTATGATACTGGATGAAAATGGAAGTGTATTGAATGTTAGAGAAGAAAAAATAGGAACAAATAACAGTTACGAATTTTTATAAAATATTTTAACACTTTAAAAATCAAAATTACATGAAAAAGATTTTATTTATTATTGGTATTTTTCTATTTGGATTATACCAATCACAGACTTACTACAGTCAGAACTTTAACACCCCGGGACTCAACGGGTGGGTAAGTACAGACATTGATGGAGATACTTATCAATGGAGTAATATGAACGTTTCATCTATAAATCCGGATTTTGGGACAGGATCACTGGTTTCTTTCTCTTATATAAGTGTTATCAATGCAGGAGTAACGCCTGATAATCTTGTCACTTCACCGTTAATCAACCTGGGCACGGTTAGTGCATCTAACGTTTTCCTGAAGTATGATCTGGCAACACATATAGATTATCCTGAGGAGAAGTACTCAGTATATGTTACGACTTCTAATAACTCAGGAGTGATAACAGCTAGTAGCCCTGTTTTTACAGAAACAGTTGCAGCAGGCGGTTTCCAAAAAAGATCAATCGATCTTACATCTTTTATCGGACAGCAGGTTTATGTTTCATTCAGACATTATGATTGTAA
Source organism: Chryseobacterium sp. MEBOG06 (assembly GCF_021869765.1). Classification (NCBI taxonomy): domain Bacteria; kingdom Pseudomonadati; phylum Bacteroidota; class Flavobacteriia; order Flavobacteriales; family Weeksellaceae; genus Chryseobacterium; species Chryseobacterium sp. MEBOG06. The sequence goes on from NZ_CP084580.1 coordinate 1,851,003, forward strand.
TGATCAATTTTATTTAGTTGTAGACAATGTTGAGGTGAAAACTATTGCAGATAAAGATATTGCTCTGAAAAAAGTGTCTTTAGATCGGTATGGGGTGACTAATTCAAATTATACTATTAAAGCAACAGTGACGAATAATGGTACAGAAACTATTAATAACATCACTGTTAACTGGAATGACGGGACAGCAGATCATATTTCCACAATAGCATTAGCCGTTCCTTTGGCTTCAGGGGAGGAAACAATTGTCAATCATCCTGTTTCTGTAAATTATTCATCAGTTGTAGATAAAAATATTGATGTTACTGTTACGCAGGTTAATGGTGCAGCAGATGCTACTCCTGCGGATAACAGCCTTACCACAACCTTCAACACCGTAAGTCAGAATTCTACTAAAAAAGTTCTGATAGAAGAAGGGACCGGTACATGGTGCGGATGGTGCCCAAGGGGTACGGTTGCAATGAATTATATGGACATCAATTTTCCTGATAATTTTATAGGAATTGCAGTACATAACAATGATCCTATGGAGGTCGCTGCATATAATACAGGGGCAGCATTTTCCGGATTTCCGGGAATGAATGTAGATAGAGTCTTTTTAGGTGAATCAGTAAGTACTACTGACATGACCTCTTATGTTAACGAGAGAAAAAATATTGTAGTTCCGGCTCAGCTGGATGGCTCGGCCTCTTTATCAGGAGATCAGCTTACTTTTAATGCATCGGCTACATTCAGAACTAATTTTACTAATGCCAACTTCAGATTTGCTGTAGTTTTAATAGAAGATGGAGTAAAAGGTACAATTGCAGGTTATAAACAAACCAATTATTATGCAAACAATGCATATGGACCCATGGGAGGTTTTGAAGGCTTACCTAATCCGGTTCCTGCAGCACAAATGGAATACAATCATGTAGGAAGAATGCTGTTAGGAGGTTATACAGGGCAGGCAGGATCAATTCCGACTACTCTTACAGATGGACAGAATGTAATCTATACTTTTAATGCAACTATCCCTCCAACATACAATATGGGCAAAATAAAAGCAGTAGTACTTCTACTGGATGCCGGTACAGGTGAAGTTGTGAATGCACGTTCTTTTATATTGAGTAGTTTAGGTACGAATGATGCAGAAACCAATGCAAACTATCTTACAATATATCCTAATCCAGCTGCAGATTACATCAAAGTGCAGGCAAATCATAACGTAGATCTAAGGTTTTATGACGCTTCAGGAAAGCTTGTTTTAGAGAAGTCTAATGTCATTCCGGACAGCCCCGTTTCTGTTCAGGCATTAAGCAAAGGGGTCTATATGGTTTCTATAATAGAAAAGAAATCAAAGTCTAAAACCCAAAAATTAATTATAAAATAACAAACTTAAACTCAAATCAGGAAAGCTCAAACTTTTGGTTTTCCTGATTTCTTAATATTTAAACTTATGAAAAAAAATATTTTCTTATTAGTATGTAGCTTCATGTGCTCATGGAGTCAGGCACAGATTGCATTGGCAAAAGATGACGGAACGCCAATTGCTGACGGTGAGGTTTTTACCTATAATTCAACAGATGAGGATGTCGCAACTCTTCATTATAAAATTAAAAATACATCTGCCTCTTCTGTAAAAGTTCGTATAAAGATCATGAGTATTCAGAATGCAGCGGGAAGTGGTTTTCAATTCTGCTATCTTAGTACCTGTCTGCCCTCTGTAGCAGCTAACGCTGTATATCCGTCAAATACAAGTTTGCCAATTAATATTGCGGCTAACTCAGAAACGCCCTCTACCGGTTACAATATGTGGAATTCTAATGCCGGAAGTGGAGCTTATCCTATTGATTATGTTATAAAATATTACCTTGTAAATAATTTAAATACGGAATACGGAACTCCGGTTACCATTACCTACAGATATGATCCAAATGCAACATTGACAGTGGATGAAGTGAAAAAGAATAAGAATTCTTTCGCAAATATTCCTGAAACGCTCATAAACAGTAGTTTGCGGATAGTGTCAGAAGAAAATGGTTCATATAGTCTATATAATACGGAAGGCCGTTTTTTATTGACCGGAAGTCTTAAAAAAGGAAATGAGGAAATAAATGTATCAAATTTAAATGCCGGAATCTACACGATAATATTAAAAAATTCACAGGGAAAAACGATTGTCAGAAAAATCATTAAAAAATAATTAAAGTGAGTTCGGATAAGAGGCGGTGTTAACGTTCTTATTTTAAAGAAAACAAATTCAATCAGTTTTATGGTTTTCTCCGCCAACAAGCCCTAGAATCTTTTGATTCTAGGGCTTGTTTATTTCTGAATGTATGATGAGGTATTTATCAATTCATTCAGGTATTCCCGCTTTTTTCAGGCTATAACTTAATATCTGAATTAGCAGCATCCTGAATTCGGAGTACAGTGTGAGGATTTATCACCAGTAAATTCTGATACATTTTTCTTTAGCTTTTCAGAAGGAATTCCGCAGGCATCCTGAGCAAGACAGGCAGTAGTTTTGTTCCTCAGGACAAAATTTTTACCATTAAAATCCAAATCATATTTACCTATTGTATCATTTTGGTATTCTACTTCAATTTCTGCGTCCTCAATACCCAGTTTTTCTTCCGATAATTGAATGATATGAAGAAGTTTCCCTGGTTTCAGGCGGTGTTCATAATCGTCTGCATCCCATAGCTGAAAGTTTACCCATCTCTCCTTTCGGATGACCCCGCCACAATCTATGAAGTTTTTATAGATTTGCCCTACTTCTGTAACATGAAAATGTTCGGGTACAAAAGTTCCGTGTTCCAACTGAAATTCAACATTTTCCAGAGAGGGTAGAATTTCTTTAATTTCAGATAATTTCATAATAAATGTAATTTTTAAAATTAATTGATGATTTTAACATCGTTATATTGCGATTAATTAGCTAACAGGAACATTAATAGCGTGATTACCTGCTCGCTTTTTATAAATCAGGTTGTTTTATTTTCATATTGCAATATTACGATATTGATTTGAGCAGACCAATTTTTTTTAGTATTTTATTTCTTGAAATTTTAATTTTTTAGTATGATTCATTATTTTCACTTTAATATGGTGCTTTTATACTATTTTTAACCCCGTTGAATATTGTCGTTATAATAATTAAATGGGCTAAACAGCTTTTGATCTTTGCGATAAAACCTGTCTGGACTTATTAAAATAAAAAGTTCCGAGAAAAAAGGAGAGTGGTCTGTGATCACTCCTTCTGTGATTGCCTGTTGAATGGAGTAGGCTAATGAAGGAAAATGTGGTGGTTAATAATATTTACTACACTTATTAGTAGTAATAGCCTTGGCCTTCGTTTTTTCATTCAAAATATGAATACAAATCCCTGCTAATTTCTATATTTGTGCAGTTCAGTTTCACACTCAGATCATTGCTGTATCCAGAGACTGATTTCGTAAATTGAAATAAGCAAAAGAATAAAACGTATAAGATGAATGTATTATTTATTATCACAATAATCTCGCTGTTCATTTCACTATTTCTAGTCTTTTTTTTGCTGACCGCTAAGACAAAACATAAGTTGAGTAATGCTCTTTTTGCTGTTTTCCTGATTATAATTGCGATTGATATAAGCGAACCTTTATTTAACAAAGTCGTTTATTTTCCTTCTAATCTGGGAATGTTTAGAAGTACATTTGCTTTCTTGCAGATTCCTGTTTTTTATCTGTATGTGTTATCTGTATGTTATTCCGATTTTAAACTTAAACCTCAGTATCTATTTCATCTGATCCCGTTTTTGATTGCAAATATTGTTTTATTACCCAATTTTTATTTAGTGGATGCTGCTTCCAAAATTGATTTTATTGAAACCCGGCAAAACAGGATAGAGCTAAAATTCAATCATATTGTAATACATCTGCAAATCATAATCTATATGATTGCCATTTTTTTGCTGCTGAGAAAATCCAAGAAACTTTATCTTGAAAACTATGCAGGGACTCATATCAGTTCCTATCACTGGCTGTTTCAGTTTACAGTTGTATTGTGTGTTCTGTATTTGATAGCCCTTTTAAAAAACATATTTAAATTTTCAGATTACCCTTCTGTTTCAGAAGGGATAAAATTAGGACTTGTATTATTTCAGGTGCTGATGGTATGCTGGTATCTGTTCAAAGCTTTAAATAATCCGGATTTATTCAGAAATATAGATTCAAACTTAAAACTTGTTGTCGATATTGTTTCCGAAGAAAAAAACAATGAGCAGCCGGTACTCACTGAAGAGAAGTATAATGAAGATATATTGAAATTAAAAAAATATATGGCTGAAGAAAAACCTTTTCTTGATCCTTCTCTGACTATTCAGGATGTTTCGAATTCGATTGAAATCCCCACCCGGGAATTATCGGTTTTAATCAATCATCAGTTGGGACAGCATTTTTATGATTTCATTAATAGCTACCGTATTCATTATGCCATGAATATTTTAAAAGATGAGACAAAAACTAAGGTAACTATCCTGGAAATCCTATATGAAGTTGGGTTTAATTCAAAATCTTCCTTTCATACCGCTTTTAAAAAACATACAGGAAATACACCAACTGCTTTTCGTAAAGGTTTGTAAAATTATTTTCCCCTTTTTAGAAAAAATAAGGATACCTATCTGTACTCTTTCGCAGAGGATAGGCGGTATAAAATCAATGAATTCCAGGGAGAAAATCAATGAAAAAAATGGAAATACCAATTACCTGTAAGTAGTTTTTTTAATAAAAATATAATCCTTCGGATAACCGGAGGATTATATTTTTATTGAGAATCAAATCAGATTTTGAGAGTATGATTTAGTTACGCAAAAACTGGCCAATCCCTGGAGAATCAAAAGTGAAAGTATTCTGATGTTCAGATTTATCAATTTTGTTGCTGATGGTTAATGCCCATAAAACTAATTCTTTACAGAAATTTTGGTCTTCTTTGCTCAGTTCAGAAACATTTTCTTCAATTACTGTTGTAAGCGGAGCAATCTTATTGAGTTTAGCATAGAATTCTTCATCAGTATCATTATAGTTAAGCTCAAGGTGGTTTTTGTTGAACCATCTTACCAGATCAGTATATGGAGTTTTTATTCCTTCTTTTTCCAGTTTGGATATACGTGGAAACAGGGTTTCAAATTGAGTCATTACCGCTTTGTCGATCAGTATTTTCGCTACATAATCTGCTCCTTCCTGCTCACCTTCATATACAAGTTCAATTTTTCCTGTAATAGAAGGGATAATCGATATGAAATCCAGTAAACGGACGCTGGTACTTTTCACCCCTGATTCTATAAGACGTAATTTTGCCGCAGCTATTAAATTCTCCATCGCACTTATCGTCAGACGCGCACTCACACCGCTTTTTGCATCTACATATTCGCTGATACGTGCTGCAAAAGAAACCTCTTCCAAAAGGTCTTTCGCCAGATCAGGAATTTGTATCTGTTCTTTATCTTCAGGAGAAATAAGTGCTTCCTGTTCTGTGATTTTTCTCGCAAGAGCAATCGTTTTTGGATAATGGGTGAAAATCTGTGACCCGATTCTGTCTTTCAAAGGAGTTACAATACTTCCTCTGTTGGTATAATCTTCCGGATTAGCTGTAAAGACAAACTGAATATCCAAAGGCATTCTCAATTGAAAACCACGGATCTGGACATCTCCTTCCTGCAGAATATTAAATAAAGAAACCTGAATTCTTGCCTGTAAATCAGGAAGTTCATTCAATACAAATATAGAACGGTTGGCACGGGGGATCATTCCGTAATGCAAAACACGCTCATCAGAATAAGGAAGCTTTAGGGTGGCAGCTTTGATAGGATCTATATCTCCAATCAGATCGGCAACATTCACATCAGGAGTAGCCAGTTTTTCAAAGAAACGGCTGGAGCGGTGTACCCATGAAACAGGGGTTTCGTCACCCAGTTCCTGAAGGAGATCTTTGGCAAATTTTGAAATAGGGTGGAAGGGGCTGTCATTAATTTCGGATCCTTTTACAATAGGCATATATTCATCCAGCAGATCTACCATACTTCTTGCAATTCTGGTTTTCGCCTGTCCGCGTAAGCCCAGAAGGTTGATATGATGTCCCGCTAGCATTGCTTTTTTCAATTGAGGAATTACAGTGTCTTCATAACCCCAAAGTCCTTCAAATACAGGTTCTTTAGCTTTAATTTTTGAAATTAAATTAGCCTGGATCTCTTCATTGATCGTTTTATGGGTATAACCGGAGTCTTTTAATTCTTTGAATGTAATATCGTTTTTCATTTTCTTTTATATTCTCTTTATTCTGTTTTTCTCGTAATCTTCAAAAATCATTTGTCCCAGCCCTGATAGGCCTGTCAGAAATGCTTTCCCTTTATTTTGAGCAGTAAATGCTTCTACAAACTGTCGCAGATAAGGGTCTTGAGCAATCATAAAGGTGGTAATAGGGATTTTTAGCTTCCTGGCCTGTGCCGCTCTGTTAAGGCATTGGTTAACAATGATATCATCCAGCCCATAGCTGTTCATGTAAAACTCTCCGGTAGGAAGCTGAATACAGCTTGGTTTTCCATCGGTAATCATGAAAATCTGCTTGTTGGTATTTCTTTTTCTGCGAAGAATATCCATAGCCAGTTCCAGACCCGCCACGGTATTGGTATGATAAGGGCCTACTTTTAAGTAGGGAAGGTCTTTGATTTTGATGGGCCAGGCTTCGTTTCCAAATACAATAATATCTATGGAATCTTTGGGATATTTTCGCTTGATTAATTCAACCAGGGCCATGGCTACCTTTTTAGCGGGTGTGATTCGGTCTTCACCATATAAAATCATGGAGTGGCTGATGTCTATCATCAGGACTGTGCTCATCTGTGCTTTGTGTTTGGTTTCTTCTATGATAAGGTCGTCTTCTGTGAGATGCAGATCAGAAATCCCATTATTGACCTGTGCGTTTTTTAAACTTTCCGTTATATTCACGGCAGACAGGTCATCTCCATATTGATAAGAGCGGTTTTCACCATCCCTTTCATCACCAATTCCTGTTTTTGTAGTGCGGTGGTTTCCGGCGCCATTTTTTTTCAGCTGCCCGAAAATCTGGTCTAAAGCGTATTCACGCAAGGCTGATTCCAGTTTGGGTGTCAAAATATTTTTGCCCTTTCCCAGTCCTGAATTTCCATCCTCCGGTTCCTCTTCCTTGATATATCCTCGTTTTTTTAAATCTTCCTCAAAATCCTGAATGGTATATTCATCACTGAAGATATCATACTCTTTGTCGAGCATATCAAGCCATTCGAAGGCTTCTTCAATATCACCGGACGTATGGGTAAGCAGATCTTTGAAAATATCAAAGACCCTGTCAAAATTCGATAATTCTTCCGGTACATGTTTACTGAATGTAAAACCTCTCTGAGAATTAAAATCTTTATTGGTCATAAGATGATGAAGCTGTTTTGCTGTTAAATGTGTTAGAATGATGTCCTGAACTAAAGTTTATAAGTGTTTTTAGCCGGATCCTGTTTTCTGTAAAGGCTTAATGTCTCCTTACTATTTTAAAGAGACAAGTTAGCAAAATATCACTTCAGGATTTCCGATGAGAAATAGAAAATACTTATAACTGCGATATGAAAATAGAATATAGTATCAATGCTTAGATTTTATAGTTGTTAGATGCTTTTCCTGCTTTTCTTTTCCGGTTTCTGCGACGTGAGCGGTTATTGTTTGTTTATCAGAGGTTATTTATTTTTTTTAACAATATATTTCATTTATCATTTATCATTTATCAATTATCAATTATCAATTATGAATTTTTTATTTCAAGCTCCGGCAATGCCGATAGTGGTGGCTGCCCACCAAAAAGTCTGAGAATTACTAAGAAAAGATGGAGTGTGGGAAGTAGCCAGGAATAAGGAGACTATGCTCGTCATGATGAATCTGAAGATCATCTGAAATATTTTTTGCAATCCCGGTTTTTGCAGCTAATCAGTGAAATTTCCTCACACTTGATGGAATTTTAAAGTTGTAAAAGCATTTTGGTACAGAGTAGCATTGGATTTCATTGATTTTGCCTGATATTTAGTATTATAAAGAAGCCGAAAATTACTTTAACTTTGTAAATTGTAAGGGATATACTTATTGCTAAGTTTTTGATAATAATAGTATATCATAAAAAAACTAATAACAGATAAAACCAAGTTAATCAGGAAATTAATTTAGCTGACAAATAGATATGAAAAATAAATTCTTAAATTTTAAATTGAGGAAAGTTGTTCATTACTCATTGATCATATGTATTTTATTGATACAGGTTATTATTGCCATCTTTTTCTACAACGAATTTGTAAATGGGAAGAAGCTGGAGTTTATCAAAAATCAGCTGGAAGACAGCCGGGCGTTAGGGAAATTAACGGATAACTCGAGAAAAGATTTCATGGATGCCCAGAATCACTTCCAGAAATATATGGTGACTCAGGATGATAAGGATCTGCAATCTTATTTTCAGTCACTGAAAAATCTTAAGATTAATTTTGATAAGATTAATGACTATGAAAATACCAGTCCTAGGCTGAAAAAAAACCTGGCCCAGCACATAAAAGATACGCTTCAGACTGCCAAGCTGAAAACACTAATTGATTCAGTGTATCAATCTTCTCTGAACCCTCCTGCAAAAATTCAGGACAAAAAGTTTGAGCCGGAGAAGTATAAAAATGATTTTGAGGATTTCAACGTACAAACGCATACCTATGCTGACACCATTAAGAAAAAGGGCTTTTTCGGGCGTTTAAAAGATGCAGTTACCGGAAAAGTGAATGTTCAGAAGGAAAGCACGGTGATCACTTTAACGAATAATAAAACGATAGATCTTTCTCAGGTAAAGTCGAAAATGGACAATACCATAAAGTCTATGGACAAGCATTACGCGGCTGAAGTAAAGAAAGTTCAGTTGTATGCTGTTCAGAATCAAAGGGATAATATGCAGTTTTACAGTAATTTCAGTAAGTTGTTGATATACAGTAACGGACTGATAGAAGTATATGAAAGTGCTATTAAGGATTTTAAATCAGAACTGGAGAAAGAGTACAACCAGCAAAGTTCAGATAATAATAAGATCAGAACTTATCTGGTACTTGGATTAATGGTTTTGATGTTCATCGTATCTATTCTGATTATGTACTTTACAAGAGTGGCTTTCATCTATGAACGCAAGCTGAACGCTGCCAATGAAGAAATTAAAAAGAACCTCAATTTCAAAAACAGGATATTGGGAATGCTGAGCCATGATCTGAGATCCCCGCTCAAAATCATTAATATATTTATTGATAAGATCTACAGATCTACCGAAGATGAAACGATAAAGGATTATCTTAAATCGATAAAATTTACCAACAGCACCTTACTGCTGCAGTCTAACCAGATTCTGGAATATACAAAAAATCAGGATGCAGAAAAAAGACTGATACAAAGTGTTTTTAATCTTAAAGATGAGATTGGTTCTATCGTGAAAGTGATCACTCCTTATCTCGAAACCCGGAATAATAAGTTTGTTATTACCGACAGAATTCCCGAAAATGTAGTCGTATTTTCTGATAATATAAGGATCAACCAGATATTTATGAACATTCTCGGGAATGCCAACAAGTTTACAGAAAATGGGCAGATTGATCTTACAATGCTCACCGAGCCTGTTGATAAAAACAATATTTCACTCATTACGACAATAGCAGATACCGGAGTAGGAATTTCAGAATCAGATCTTGGTAAAATCTTTGACCCGTACTATCAGGGAATGGTTTCTGATGAGGTGGATAACCTGGGAGCAGGTCTGGGTCTTAATCTGGTAAAAGAAATTGTTGACCTTTTCGATGGTGAGATTTCAATTTCCAGCAAGCTGCATAAAGGAACCAAAATAATATTCAGGATCAATTTAAATATTAATAAGAATGGAAGTACCAACTGAAAATAAAGAAATCATATTTCTTTTAGCAGATGATCATAGTATTGTAAGACAGGGAATGGAGATCGTCATCAATGATATTGTTCCGAAAGCTACAATTTATCACACATCCTCTTTGCAACAGGTCATAGAACTCGTGGAATCTAAAGGAATAGAGATGGCGATTATTGACGCCCATTTTCCGGAGGGAAACAGTCTGCACATTCTTCCGCAAATGAAAGCTCTGAACCCGGATATTAAGATTTTAATTTTTACGGGACTTGAAGAAGAGCTGCATGCCCTTAAATTTATCAAAGCAGGGGCCAACGGGTATCTGAGCAAATTAAGTGAAGAAGATGAAATAAGAGAAGCCCTTAGTACTTTTATACAGAAAGGTGAATTTTTTTCTGATATTTCCCGAAATTTACTGGTACAGTTTATTTACAATCCAAACCTGATGAATCCTCTGACCAGTTTAACTAAAAGAGAAATGGAAATTGCCGCAATGTATGCAGAAGGATATGGGAATCTGGAAATTGCGAATACGTTAGACATAAAGCAAAATACTGTCAGTACGATCAAAAAAAATATCTTTGAGAAATTAAAAATAGAAAACATTGTTGAGCTGATTGATCTTGTCAAAATCCACCATAAAATTTAAGGTATCTAAAGTACTTTATACACTTTCTTAGTGCAAAAAAATAGCTTTATCGATAAATATCTATAAAGCTATCGATAGCTATCGATGGGGTTTGTGCGTAATTTTATTCCGTAATGTTGTTACTTTGTAGTATAAAATTTACCAAATGAAAAAAAGGTATTAAGTTCATAAAAAAAACTTTTTTTTGTTTTAAATTTTATTAAAAAACACAAATAATTATAGCCATAAAAATAATGAACTATAATTACGTAAAATGCAAATGATGAAATAAATATAGAAGTGTATCAATGACCTTAGGATCTTCTTGATAAAAAGACCAAATGATAATTAAGATAAAAAAAACACAAAGACAAATAGAGAAGTTCAATTGAAAGGTTATTATTACAAAAAAGGGAGGCAATAAGCCTCCTTTTTGTTTTGAGTATCAAATCCCGATTAGCGTGAAAGGGAACACCATAGATGTGAGATATCTTTTTTAATAGTTGAATCTGTACTTTTATTACTTAACATACTGATGAATATGATTGTATAAAAATTTTCTTGGATTATCTCTGGTAATAAGTTCCAGTTCAAGATCAGTTAATCTCCCTGAGGTATCCGCCCACATTTGCTTATCACTTTTCTGGCTTCGGACTACGTAAAAGTCACTGCCGTACAGAATACGGTCACTGATTCGGCTGTCTTTTTTAAGCAATGATTTCAAAAGAGGAAAAATATTCTCATCATGAAGAATATAACTGATGTCAGCATATACATTGGGATACTGCAGCATCAGACTGTAAATAATGGAAAACCAGGAATTATACCGCCAGGAATTTTCCAATGCAGTAGGAATGAAATTGATTCCTTTTCCTACAGGATTGGTAAACCCATTTTCAGAAAGGAATCTGTCACGTTCCATATATTTTGTCCATTCATCTTCACCCCCGAAATGCCCGAAACAGATTTTAAGCTCGTGAAGGTTCCTGGCAAGTGGAAGATTTTTACCTGCATAGCCAAAAAGAGAATATAAGGACTCATCATTATAATGTTCAAGAAGCCGTTTCAGGTAATCTTCATTCAACAGGCAAAGATAATTGAGAGGATGGGTGAAATTGGTAGAAAAGTTACTGTTATTGATTTCATACAGGGCCAGCGGCTCACTTTTTCCTTTTTCTCCGGTTGACTGCCTGAATACGGGATGACTGTTCCATTCCTTCTTTTTGTTACCGCGGTAATAAATGGTTCCTCTGATACAGTGATTCAGTACTGGTATTTGATTTTCACAGGCCCACAGCATCAGGGGTAGAATATCTTTATCGAAAGGATAGTATCCAAGGGCCGGATAGGTTTTAATCCCTCGGAATTCTTCATGAACGATACAGTTTTTAATTTCGGCAAAATAACTAGTGTCATCCTTTATTCTTCTGGGATCAGCAAATACAAAAGGAAGACAGGTTTTAGGTTTGGTGCGTCTGAGTTTTTTCAGTTCTTCAAGTTGTTTCATGTAGCCGGATTTGGGAGTGCCGGCATCCATATAATCCATATCCATAGGGAGAACTACAAAACGGGAGTCTACAGGATATTGTTTTTCCAGCATTCTGAATATGGTCATTTGGCTTTTATGGAATGCAAAACGGCCTATGCTGATATATCGCTTCAGATAAGCTTTCGTTTCAGGCCCGGGAAGGATACGCAGGAACTGAAACAAACTTTTAGCAATAAAGATGATTAATTTTCTGCCGGACTTGATGAGTAAAAATAAAGCCATTACAATCAGAAACCTTAATACAGTATGATCTGGATGGGGAAGAAGATAGATCGTTTGCATGAAATCATTCAGCCATTTAATATATTGAAAGCCAATTTCATCGTGATATTTTCCTTCGAAATACCCGAAGAAGAGAATCAGCAGGGTATCCAGTGTAAGTACAACTGCAATAGGAATGGTAATAAACGGGACTTTCTGAAGAAACCATTTTACACGAAAGTGGAAAGCCTGCCATGCTTTGTAAGGGCGTTTGTACTGCCATTTTGCAGGAACCCGGTAATACCACCTGAAGAAATCGATTATAAGTCTTATGGTGAGAATAAACTCAAGACCTGCCGGCAGAAGTTTCTTACCAAGAAATTGAGGAATATGATCTCCCGTAAAAGTATGGGTATGGCAGTTTACAAATGGATTTCTTTCTTTTTCGTATGGATCTTGCGTGCCTGAAGTAGTTTTCATGGATTACTGAAGGAGGTTAGTTTTGTGCGTAATTTACAAACAAATTATCATATATGATCCTTCCCGGCGCGAAATAGAATAATCGTCATGGAAATAAAATGATGGTAAAACTTTATTTTGTGTGTGGGTTTCCTGTTCCGGTTTCCAGAAAAGCTTTTAGGCTGCTGATATAGTGCCGCCACCCATCAGTACAGAGATTGTAACATTCAACAGCAGGCGTAAGACCGATGTGGGTAAGCTGAAGCACAATCATATCTTTTTTTTCTTTTATCTCCCAAACTATGGTTGTGCCCATCCATTCTGTCTGGTTTTTTAAGTCTGTAATGGCTATCAGAGAGTCTTCAACATACCAGATTACTTTTGAATTGGGAATTAATTCCTTTACGCGCATTGTTTTGTGAACATGATCTCCAAATCTCATCGTAAATACTCCGTCAGCCTTTCCTGACGAACCTTCGAATATTTCAGTCCACCAAAGCGGAATTTGATTGGTCAAAGCTTCATATGCTTTATCAGCAGTCGTTTTCACTTCAAAGCTGTTGCTATAATTTTCCATAGATGTTGTTTTTTATATTTGTTTGCAGAAAGCTATTTGTAAGGCCTTACAATATTACCTCAATTAATTTTCAATACTCTTTGCATAAGACAAGAAATAGGCATCTGTCATTAATGGGGCAATGAATTTTATTTTTTATCAAATGATAAATAGAAAATACCATCTATACCTTAGTTTTGTATCAAAAAAAATGTCAGGAGAAAAAGATTTAGCGGTTTTACTGCAGAATATGGAGCCGGTAATAAATGCCGGAGAATATGTGTTCTGTACCATTGAAAATCTGAGCGGGATACCGGATATTGAAAAGGTTCAGTTTTTCTTTCGGGAAACTGAGGCTGTTACACTTGTTTTAGAAAGAACCATTGCAGATGAGTGGAATATGGATTACAGCTATATTTCTTCGTGGATTACCCTGAACATTCATTCCTCCCTGGAAGCTGTAGGACTTACGGCTGCCTTTGCAAATGCCTTGAAACTGGAGAATATCAGCTGTAATGTAGTGGCTGCCTATTTTCATGATCACATTTTTGTTGCGAAAGAAGATGCTGTAGATGCTATGAAAGCACTTCATGCATTGAAAACTAATAAGTAAAGGTCAATTCATTTTGGTTTGTTGGATATAGAACTTGCTTAAACTTTTACAGGTTTCCGGTTCTTGAGTCACAATGAAGTTACCATAACCTGATATTTTAAAACACTTTAGATCACTTAAGCTGTTATGAGATAAGATTTGTCAAAAACTCACCTGTGTTCCTATGCACCAGGTATATTTCTTAGGTTGATTAAAGTGTTTAATATCCTGCATTCTTTCACCCGGCAGATCTTGATTGGGAACAATTAAAATAGTTTAAATAGCTTTATAGTCTTGTTTTAATAGGGGTATTATCACATTAAGATCAGCTTCAAACTAATAATAAATAGATTTTATTTCATTTTAAAGTGAGTGGTTTAAAAAAAATAGTTTACATTTGAGAAGCAGACTTTTACGATTACCTCAAAATGACGGCTGTCAGACTCCGTGATTTTTTATGGATTGTATATCTGCTTTAAAGCACGTAAAGTCGCTTTGCAAAAACACTGAATGATAGAAAAGAAATTAGGTAATCCCAATATTTCCCATACTAAATTTCTTTGAACATGTGCGTTAAGTTTTTTACCTTATTCTTGCCGCGCAGGGCTTTTAAAGCCTCAGATTTTTATGTTTACTTTTTCTTTTATCAGAGTCTGATTTTTTAATCAGGTTATTTTATCGCCTTTACACATAAAAAGATAGGGTAGCATTATTTTAATTACCGTAAAAACCGGGATATAAAAGTATCGTGATTTTACGGATTGTAGAAAATCTCTGTAGCGCATAAGTTCGCTTAAGAGAAAAATAACACAAGATGAGAGAAAGAAATTATGTCCCACACCTAATTTCTTGTATGCACAAATTAAGGTCCTTCCTTATTTCTTTTGTGCAGGACTTCTAAAGTCTAAGGTCCCCCGTGACTGATTATAACAGATCCTGATTTTAAATCAGGCTATACCATCATTCTTTAAAATAAACATATGAAAGTATTGTGTCTTTCAGGGTAAATCTATCCTGTTATACAAACCCATATCAAAATATTTTCTCTCTTAACTGGGAGTTAATGTTTATTTTTTACATCAAAAATTCAAATCAATGAAAAAAAATTACTTAAGCGCATTATTCTTATGCGCTACGCTGAGTGCACTCGGTGCCCAGCAGCAAACCGAAGTCTATTTCAAGTATGACGAAGCAGGAAATCAGCGGTATCGCGGCCCTGATACCAATTCAAAAGAATCCCCTGAAACTTTATCAGCGTTAACATCTAAAACCTCTGCAATGGCACAGCCTCCGGTTATGGATGAAAAAACCTTTTGGAAACAAGTACGGCTGTACCCGGTTCCAGTAAATGATATGCTTACCATTGACTGGAGCGAGGAAACAGATAAGCTTATAGAATCAGTTTCTCTCTATCAGCACAGTACGGTGCACTGGAAATTTCAGCAGCAGAATATTTCTGGCCTTAATAGACAGTTAAAAATCAATATGACTGGCTATGATTGGGGGATATATGTTCTTCGCTTTACCCTGAAAGACGGGAGAATCTTCAGTAAAAACATCACCAAAAGATAAAGGCTATGGAAAAAAATTATCATCAGAAAATACAGCTGTTTTCGTCGCTTATACTGTCTTTTATATCAGTGTTCTGTTTTTCGCAGACTCCAGCCCCGAAATTTCACGATACCAAGGGAAATATAGAGGTTACAGGGGCGGGACAGCTTCAGTATACCCTTGCAATAGACCTTCCCCCCGGAGTTAAAAATACAGCCCCCGGTGTCGGTCTTGTTTATGTAAGCGGTGCTGGAAACGGCCTGGCAGGTTATGGCTGGAACCTCACAGGGCTCAGCGCCATCTCAAGGGTAGGCAGGAATCTTGAAAAGGATGGCATCACCAAAGGAGTACAGCTGGATTATTCAGATTACTACAGCTTTAACGGGCAGCGGCTCATATTAAAATCCGGGAAATATGGTAAATCCGGGGCAGAATATGTTACCGAGAAGTATTCTAATTTTAAAATCAGATCTGTAGGAAGCATTAGCGGGCAAAGCTGGCAGGGCCCTGAATACTGGGAGGTCACTTCCCCTGACGGCTCTCAGGTATGGTATGGAGCCACAGCTTCGGGAAGCAGCAATGCCAGAACACCTATAGACTATAATATAGTAAAGTCAAAAGATCCTGACGGGAATTATATTACCTACAACTATATTTCTGAAGGTAATATATCTGTGGTCAGCAATATTCAGTGGGGAGGCAATGAAACACAAGGCTTACAACACTTTAATAAGATTGATTTTATTTTTACGGCAAGACCCAAAAGCGAAACCGCCTACATCAGGGGAGTTGAATATAAGCAGACAAAGCTCCTTGAATCCGTTGTAGTTTCCACAGGTGGGCAGCAGTACAAAAAATACAATATTTCTTATAAAAAAGATGTTCAGGGCACTTCATACCGGTACCCGGAGAAGATTACTATTTCAAATGGTAAAAATGAAGAAGCCAACCCGGTTGTTTTCACCTATGAAAAGTCAGGAGAGCCAGATTTTTTACTCTCTACCGTAAGTACAGCGTTAAAACCCAAAAAAGATAATGATGTTGTAGGAGATTTTGATGGAGACGGCAATCTTGACCTGCTAAGATATCATTCCTCAACTTCATCCAGAATTCCTCAACCGGGAGTATATCTTTACAAAAATTTTTATTCCGTTACTTATACTACGGAGAATCCCATATTTATTAGCAGTACCCTGCAGGGATTGAAAAATTTCATTGCATTTAATTCTAAAAGTACTAATCTTATTCATAACAAACAGGGAATTGTAGGATTTAAAGCAATTACCAATACTGGTGCTTCCACAAAAGATTTGCAGTTTTCTTTTTACAGCTTTTCAGGAAATAGCCTGGTGCTGGATTTTACAAAAACCATTCCGGGTACTGATTATGATAATTCTACAGGATCCCAATTCAATGGAGTTGTAACGACTGTTACAGGAATCAACAGTGTTGATTTCAACGGGGATGGTCTGAGCGAACTTGTTATAGCGCTTAATGATAAGGAATGCCATCCAACAGTCATTGGCAATCCTGACCTCACTGGCAAACCGCCGCAGAC